>NZ_JAUOET010000003.1:0-424112 GCF_031932075.1 Shewanella sp. SP1S2-4 | reverse complement strand
AAGGACTAAAAATCATATCCTCATAAAATAGGGGAGTGCGATGAGGGCGATGCCTATGGCGATAAGTAATGCGAGATTGGTGACAAAATAAGGGTAAATCATCAGGGTGAGACCTACGACTAAAGGGATGGGGGCGGCTTGGCGTTTGCCGTAGGTGAAAAAGCCAAGACCAATGAGGCTAAAGACCAAACTCCATAGTAATAATACGGGATTATCAAACACCTTGAGTTCCTCAGTGGCTAACCTAGCTAGGCTTTGACCTTATCCTAGCGTCAAATTGGTTAATCGGCGTGTCGCTTGGTTCAGTCTAATCCTAAATCATTGGTAATTAAGCTTTGTTCATCTCATTCTCTGCTCTGAGGCTCAGCTTGATTCGCGCTATAGCTCATATAACTCTAAGGGTAGGCCGTCGGGATCGCTAAAGAAGGTGAATTTTCTGCCTGTGTATTCGTCAATGCGGACGGGTTCAACGGTAATGTGATGGCTATGAAGATGTTCGATGGCGGTTTCAATCGATGCGACGCGAAAGGCAAGATGCCTCAGTCCACAGGCTTCGGGATAGCTGGGGCGCTTGGGAGGAGTGTCGAATGAAAACAACTCGATTTGACTCTTATCCCCGAGCTGTAAATCGAGTTTATAGGAGCTACGTGCCTCACGGTAATGCTCTGCGAGTACGCTAAGACCAAGAATAGTCACATAAAAATGTTTGGACTTTTGATAGTCGCTGCAAATAATCGCTACATGGTGAATGCCGAGTAACATCGCTTTCCTTTGTGATTTTTAAAGGGTAATCAAATAAGATAGAAAGGTTTGAGAGTATAACGGTTAAAAAATATAGCGTCACAGTTTAGCGTGACGCTATCGGTCGATTTCACTTTTTAGCTCACCTTGGCTTGTTGCTCGTTTAATCTTCCAGCTCGAATATGGCTGAAGACAACGGTGCAAGTTGCATCTGAACTAGACCTTCAGCTTCCTTAATGACTAACTTCGCCGCATGATCTTCGAGTAAATCCATAAGCGGAAATACGCCGTCCTTTAATTGCCACTGACGGATGAGCTCTTTGGGGAGCTTGAGCTGTAAGGCTTTTGATTCGGTCTGACTGAAGTTACTGACTACAATCAACTTTTGAGTCTGCTTTGAGGTCGAAGATATCACCTCGAAGCGGGCAAAGGCGAAGGTGCTATCGTCATAGCCTGTTTCGTTTGCAGAACTATTTTGAGTACTCATACTTTGAGTGCTGTTACTTTCAGTGATATGACTTTGAGTCGCATTCTTCTTGTTACGATTCGCGGCATCGAGTGAATAATATTGGCCTAACAGTGCAGGCGCCGTTCTGCCAGTGCTTAACGTTAATAGCTTTTGATAGTAAGCCCGCAGCGATGTTTCCAGCGCCGTTGATTGTCCACCATCAAACTTGCCATTGTTCATCCAGCGCTGATGGGCGGGGACACCAACATAGTCAAAAATACTGGTGCGTGATGCGTGACCAAAGCCTAGATTGTCGATGGCGGCTTCACCCACTTCTTGGCCAAAATACACTAACGTCGGTGAAGTACTTATCGTTGCCGACACCACCATAGCGGGTAGGGCGTAGTGTGGATTTACGGCTTGGGTCTCTAGGGAGCTATTCGTTGGTTTATTTGTTTGTAGCGATGCTAAAAATTCAGCATTACCAATACGTTGCTCGTCGTGGTTCTCTAAAAAGTGCAGCATGTGGGATTCAATATCGTGCACTTTTGCCTGATCCGCCGCGATATTAGCTGTGCTGGTTTTACCCGCCATCACGGCTTTTAGGGTGTCGTAAAGATCGACCTTATCGTACAGATAATCCATTTTTCCAAGCTGGATATAATCTCGGTACAACTTAGGGTTATAGACCTCGGCCAAGATAAAGGCATCGGGATTAGTGTGTTTTATCTGGCTGTTGAGGTAACTCCAAAACTCCACTGGCACCATTTCGGCCATATCGTATCGAAACCCATCGACTCCTTTTGCAAGCCAATATTGGGCAATCTGATTGAATTTAATCCAAGAGCTTGGGATCTCGGCTAAATGTTGTTGCCAGAAAGCGTAATGCTGCGCTTCAGTAAAAGTGGCGAATTTGGCTGGCAGGCGAGGGAAGTCATAGGTGCCATCGGGGCGTACGCCGTAATTGATTTTAACTGTCTCGTACCAATCATTGACATCGGGCTTGGCTAAGCGTGAGCCGTTGCCAGTCCACTTTGCGGGAAATTCATCGAATTTGCCGTCACTTAAGGGATGAGCTTCTCCACCCAGCGGTTTAATCCCTGCGGGTAAGCTTGGCACCTCAAAGGCATGGGCTTGTCCTTTCGCTCCCTTCACACTGTTATCAACGACGTAATAGAAGTTGTTGTTTTTGGCGTACTCTAGACTGGTATCATCATCTTCGCCAAAATCGCGCACGCCTTGGGGTTTACTGACGGATTGATAATGGCGCGCCACATGGTTTGGCACGATATCGATAATCACCTTTAAGCCGTGTTGATGGGTACGGGCAATGAGCGCCTCGAACTCGGCTAAACGCTTGGCAGGATTGACCGCCAGATCGGGGTTGACGTTGTAGTAATCTTTGACTGCGTAGGGTGATCCTGCGCGGCCTTTTACCACATCGGGATCATCTGCACTTACGCCAATCTCACTGTAATCACCAATCAAGGCATGGTGCGGAACGCCCGTGTACCACACATGGGTGACGCCTAGGTCTTTGATGCTATTGAGTGCAACATCGTCGATATCATTAAATTTGCCGACGCCGTTGTCGGCAATTGTGCCCCAAGGTTTATTCGTTGGGTTTTTATTGCCATAAAGGCGAGTAAAAATCTGATATACGACAGGTTTTAGCGTCATAACCTCACTCTCTGACTTTGGCGGTAACTCATTATCAAGCGCCTGCGCCGATGCATTTGCATTGGCCGATAAGCAAAAAAGCGAGGCAGTTAATAAAGCTGCACTAGATAAAGAGGCATTAAACAAAGACTGTAGACATAAATTGAGTGATGAATGTCGCGACTGTCGGCGCTGCGGGGCTTTCGATGCTTTGGTCAGTAAAGCCACGATGGGAAATTTAGCCGCTTGTTGGCTCTGAGTCACTCTGGAATGAATAGGCGATAAAAAGCTCAAGACTGAGTTCCTTTTTGAGTTGAGTTTTTCGCTAGGTTATTAGCGCTGTTGTTTGTACAGTTGTTAGTATGAGCGCGCGTTAAAGCGTTAGCCTGATTCCTCGTGAGCATTGAATCTTGGCTGCTCGGCAAGCCAGCATTCTGCGGCGACTTAGTCTTAGACTTAGAATTAGGCTTAAGCTCAAGGATAGTGACCCCTGCGTGGGACAAGGTTATCACTTGATTGAGTGAAACTGTTTTGCCACTGATGATGTCAGTAGCGGCGCCGCTATCGCCAAGTACACTGGCAAAGCGGTTTATATCTAGCGTGACTGCCTTGTCATTTTTATTGTAAATCACCATGACTTTATCGGCCGAGGGCTGAGTGCAGGCATTGTGTCGGGTTTGAGAATTGTTTTGTATTAGTGACTTAAGCGCCTCGACATTCTGTTCAGATGATAATGGCGCATTTAATACGCAGCGAAATTGCACATAGACGCCATCTTGCGGCACAAAGTGCAGTAAGTCACCCGATTGCAGTGCAGGAGATTGTTTACGGTAATTCAGTAGGGTTCTGACAAATTGCTGTGCTTGTCGCTGGGATTCACTCAGTCCTTGGCCGGTAAAGGCGTTAGTGGCACTGTTGGCAAACCCGCCGGGGAAATCACTGCGCACAAGGCCATCGTGACGGCCTTCTATCGGGCTGGTCATTAACACTTCTGTACCGTAGAACAGCTGCGGAATGCGTTTGGCGGTCAGTACATAGGTGAGTGCCATCTTGTATAAGTCTATATTTTCTTTCACTAAACTGAAGATACGATTGGTGTCGTGATTGCCTTCAAATAGCACTAGTTGACTGGGATCGGCATACACAAGATCGTTGGCTAACATCTCGTAAAGCTTGATAAAACCTGTGTCCCAAGTTTCTGGCTCATTAAGGCTGGCAATTAATTTTTCATATAGCGGGAAGTCCATCAAACTGGGTAAATCTGAGGTATAGCCATCGGCATTGATTTTGCCCTTTTGCCAATAGGACACTGTGATGGGGTTTGCGGTCCATTCTTCGCCCACAATATTAAAATTCGGGTACTCAGCCATTACGGCCTTAGACCATTTAGCGAGAAACCCTTTGTCGGCGTAGGAATAAGTATCTTCGCGGATCCCTGAAAGTCCTGCGTACTCGACCCACCAAATACTGTTTTGGATAAGATAGGTTGCCAGTTTGGGATTGCTTTGATTCAGATCCGGCATAGTGTCGGTAAACCAGCCATCGACAAAATCAATATGATCTTGCGCTGCCGCGTAGGGATCTTGCACTGTAGTGCGCCTATGGCTGGTGAAACGGGGGCTGGTAACGCTGGATTTAATAGCACTGGATTTAGTTTCGGCAGACTGAATAAAGTCAGGCTTGGATTCGCGATTATGTAGCTGCGTTTTTGTGGCGTCATTGAGCCAGTCTTGGCTAGGTAAATCGTTGAGCCACCAATGATTAGAGCCGATATGATTCACGACAACATCTTTAATTACCCCAAGACCAAGTTTGTTTGCCTTAGCGACTAAGGCTTTATAATCCTCGTTGCTGCCAAAGCGGGGATCGACGCGGTATAAATTGGTAATCGAGTAACCGTGGTATGAATAGTGGGCTTGATTATTCTCAAGCAGTGGATTGATCCATAACTGAGTCACCCCGAGTTTCGCCAGATACGCTAAGTGCTGGCTGATCCCTGCTATATCGCCGCCATGTCGAGCATCGGGATAATAGGGGTTGCTGGGATGGCTAGGAGAGTTAGCCGCGACAGGCTCTAGCATATCGGCCTGATTGTCATTGCTCGTGTCGCCATTGGCGAATCTGTCCGGGGTGATAAGGTAAATCACATCCTTATTGCTAAACCCTTGGCGCTCACTGCTACCTTTAGCGCGCCCTTGCAACGTATAGGGCAGGCGATAAAGAGGCGTGTTGGTTTTTGAAGCGCTGGTTTTTGAAGCCAAGTCAGTGCTGGACATTATTAGCTCAAAGGTTTGCGGCGCAGCTTGGCTCAGATCTAAATTGATAAACAGATAGTGAGGGTTATCAGTGTATTCAAGGCTTTTTAGCGTAATGCCTTGCCCTTGGATATCAACCTTAAGCTGCTGCGGTAAGCTAGGAAAATCGCGGCTATACAGCATCAACTGTAACTCAGGATTGTGCATCCCCGCCCACCAAAAAGCGGGTTCAAGTGTCAGGTCTTGAGGCTGGCTTGATGTGCCTTGAAGTGGTAAAGAGAGACTGCCTGAACTTGCCTGCGCTGTGTTGGCAGAGGCGCCTAGGCTAAGCATAATCACTAAGGAAGTGGTGAGAGTCCGCAGGTTTAATATCATATTCTTTCCTTGTTGATTCAAATTTAAACTGCAAATTCAATTTATAAATCGATGAGTTAGTAAACTCTTAACGTCAGTCGTAACTCTTAAGCCGCATTTATGCTTTATGTGTCGATAAGTGCGCTAAATACTGGTCATGGGTTGGTAGCTTAGTGACGGTATTATCAATAATGGTGCGCATGTTGAGCAGAAATTCACTCAGTGCTTGCGGTTGAATGGTTGCCGCTAATGGATTGAAATCTCGAGGCCTAATGCCTTGCCCCAACATGACTTGTATCCATGCGGCTTCGGTAAAAAGTTCATCTTGATGTCTAAACACTGTGCCTGTGGCACGAAATAGGGCGATTTTTTGCTGCAAACTCTCTGGCAGAACCATGGTTCGGCATTGATGCCAAAGACCGTTTTCCTGAGCATCTTCCCTTTGGTTTAAATGATAGTGCAAGATAATAAAATCGCGGATTTGTTCAAATTCAAGTTGGGACTGGCGATTAAATTCATCGACATTCGCTTGTGCAATTCCTTGATGTGGAAAGAGTTTACTTAAGCGAATAATCGCTGATTGGACTAAATGCAAGCTGGTGGATTCTAAAGGCTCTAAGAATCCACTCGAAAGGCCGATGGCGACACAATTTTTATGCCACTGTTTGATTCGTCGTCCGGTCGTAAAATTGATTTTCTTAGGTTCAGCCAAAGGCTTACCATCTAAATGATTGAGTAAAAGCTGTTTGGCGGCGTCATCACTGATATAGCGACTGCAATAGACTAACCCATTGCCTGTGCGGTGCTGCAGCGGGATCCGCCATTGCCAACCAGTATCATGGGCGATAGAACGTGTATAAGGCACTATTGCTGGCGTTTTTTCGCAGGGTACGGCATAGGCGCTGTCACAGGGGAGCCAATGTTGGTAGCTATCGAAGCCAACCTTGAGCGCTTTTTCTATCAGTAGCGCGGCAAAGCCCGAGCAATCGATAAAGAAATCAGCTTTTACGGTTTGTCCTGATCCTAAGGTTACACTTTCAATATCGCCGTTTGGCGTGAGTTCAACCGCTGTAATCTGGCCTTCGATACGCTTTACTCCTAGTTGCTCACTGAAACGTCGTAAAAATTGGGCATAAAGCGCTGCATCGAAATGATAAGCATGAGTTAAGCCGGCAAGGGGAGAGTTTGGGATCTGCTGGAGTACTTGAAACTTATTGTGTTTTGCCGCTTGGTAATTAACCGAGTAATCCCAAAACGAATTGACCTCTTTTGGGGAGGTGCTGAGCCAGTAATGATGAAATTGAGTAAAACCTATATCTTTACCTATATTGCCAAAAGCATGCATATAGGCTTCATCTGGTTTGCCCCAATTTTCGAATTGAATACCCAATTTAAACGTTGCTTGGGTGGCATTGATAAAATCGGCTTCGGAAATCCCAAGGACGTTATTGAATATTTGCAGTGGTGGAATGGTGGCTTCACCTACGCCCACTGTGCCTATATCTTCAGATTCAATCAGGGTGATATTTAGTGTTGATTTAAACAATCTTGCCAACATGGCCGCCGTCATCCAACCTGAAGAACCGCCACCGATAATGACGATATCTTTGATTTTATTCATGATATAAGCCTTTCATTTTATGATTAGTGGTGATCAATTAACGCAGATGAATGACTAGCCTAGTGGCTTGAAATGATAAAGTAAAAAAGCCTCTGTAACAGGTTACAGAGGCTTTAAGCCGTGCAGGATTAGAACTTATAGTTCGCGCCTAACATAAAGTTACGGCCATAGTTTTGGTAATCACGGACTAAACGTTGATCATCGCTAGTGTAAGAGGTGAAAGGCTCGTTGGTTAAGTTGTTCACTTGGAACTGAACTGATAAACCATACAGAGACTCAATACCGCTTTCGCTAAAGTCATAACCGATTTGTGCATCGACCACAGTTTCCGCTTTGATGTTCACGTTTTCGCGTTGCAGACTGATCTTTGTTACTTCACCTAGGAAGTCGCTGCGGTAGCGTGAACTAATGCGTGCTTCAAAGCCTGAGTTTTCATAGTAGATCGTCGCGTTTAAGGTTTTTTCTGACAGACCTGGCAAGGTTGTTGGATTGCTGGTCGGGGTTTCCTTCACTTCACTGTCGTTGTACGAGCCGCTAATAACAGTACCAAAGCCACTTAACACATCGGCAAACATACCAAAGTCGACAGATACAGAGGCTTCAACACCTTGAACATAACCACCTTCACCGTTTTGTGGTTGGGTGACATCGCCAATCGGGTTATCAGTAGGCCCTTGTGGGAATAGGGTGCTGAAATCAAAGTCTGTATGTTGATCGTAAACGAAGTTTTCAAGATCTTTGTAGAATACCGCTACCGAGAAATAACCTTGGTCGCTGAAATAGTTTTCATAGCTTAAGTCATATTGACGGGCCAACCATGGGCGTAACTCAGGATTACCTGCGTTACCACTCCAATTAACCATGCCACCGCTTGGGTTAGCTGAATAAGTGTAGTTTAGGTTGGCATTCATTTTGTCCATACGTGAACGGGTTAACGTGCGCGCTGCGGCTAAACGAACCACTTGGCTATCGGCGACTTCGAAACTTAAGTTAACGCTTGGCAGCCATTCAACATAGGAATCACCCGCAGTGCGCGGTGTTAACACCACTAAGCCATTTTCAACCGTTGCCACTGTACCGTCAGAGGACTGATCGGTATGAACCGCTTGTAAGCCTGCGTTACCAGTCAAAGGAATACCAAATACTTCGGATTCAAGGTTGGCCATCACATAGCCCGTTGTCACTTTTTCCTGTACAGCCCAAGAGTTAGTAGCGCGTGAAAGATCCACATCAGCGACGTCAGTTTCTGTATAGTTACCGTCATTGTAGAAAGCCAACGAGTCGTAACTTAATACATTGCCCATGCCAAAGAAGTCGAGTGACGTTGGTGCAAGTAAGTATTGATCTGGTACTGCCATAGTGTAATTGGCAGAACCGTCATAACCTTTGAGTGTCAGGTAATAACCTTTATCTAATTTGGTTTTATCGCGATTAGTACGATTGACACCAAACTCAACGCTACGAACGGCACCGCCATCGAGCACATATTCAGCGCTTAAACGGAAGGATTTTAGCTCATCCTCAATTTCAGGTTTGTTGATAAAGCCGTCTTGAGTGTTAGCGCCTAGCGGGCTACCCCAACCGAGTGGATCGCCAAGTTTGATCAGGTTTTTATCAGAATAATCGAGGTTATGGTCAAATACATAACCGCCTTTACCGTTGTAAGCAAAGCCTAAATCGTCAACCGCACCCACACCTGTACCGCGGCCAGTTCCTGAGTAACTTTCCATACCTATGTCAGTACGGTTAGCTCTAGACATGGAGATATCGGCTTCAACATTCCAGTTATCATTGATGTTGAATTTGTTATTCCAGCCAATAGACAGAGAATCAGCATCACGTTTGTTAACGTCGTTACGGATAACGACTTCAGCGCCTTTGATGACACCTTCTGTGACTAAACCATTATCAGTTGTCGTCGGAATTACGCCACCGTTTGTGCCCCAAGCACCAGGTATTTCAATGCCTCGTAGGCGTTGATCATCGGTAAATTTTGAGTAGTAAATATCTAAGGTCGAGTGGTAAGTGGTATTTGGCGCATATTCAAATACGGCGAGTACGCCATCACGTTCTAATTCACTTGAACGAACGAAAGGTTTTGCACCACCTAAAACGCTATCACCATTGTCATTGGTTGGGTAACCCCAAGCTTGCCAACGTTCTTCTTGGTTAGGTGACATCATGCGAGCATAACCAATGGCGACACCAATAGTGTCATCGGCGAATTGGTCAATATAAGAGATACTGCCGCGGTAGCCTGTGTCACTTGAGCCGCTGTTTAATGAACCTAAATCGTTCATTTCGCCGCGTAGCGAAACGGCAATCGTTTGTTCACCGTGGGCTAAAGGACTGATTGTTTGCATATCAACCGTACCGCCGATGGCTTGCGCCATCACAGAGGCATCGGGTGTCTTGTAAACCACAACGCGATTTAATAACTCAGATGGATATTGGTCGAATTCCACACTGCGGTTATCGTTTACAGAGGCTTGTTCGCGACCATTTAATGTGGCGGTAGTGAAGTCTGGGCCCATACCGCGGATAGAAATCACGTTGGCACGACCATCGAGTCGTTGTGCCGATACGCCAGGTAATCGTGCTAGAGATTCTGCAATACTGACATCAGGTAATTTACCTATGTCTTCCGCTGAAATGGCTTCAACGATAGAAGAAGATGACATCTTAAGTGATTGGGATTCTTGCAAGCTACGACGAATACCTGTGACTTGAATCACTTCAATATTTTCATCTTTAGCTGTCTTATCTGTCGCCGCTTCATCTGCCGCATAGGAGTGCATACTCGCACCTGCGGCAATGAGCGCTAAGGTTAGCAAACTGGGTTTAAATCGCATCATATCTCTCTTCCCCTTGGAGTCGCTTTATCGCTTTGTAGAGCGTTTTATCGTTATCACCGCGTTATGTTTGCGGCCTTTTTTTTTTGGTATCTGGGCGCTTAATTGACTGCATAAGTGCTGCGTTTATGACCAAATTGTTATGCAACGGTGAAGATACTACTCCCGAGCTTCTTGGCGGAACAACAGAGTGCATACGTATTCAATGCCTCGTTGAGTTAAGAATAGCCGTTAATTGAGGGAAATCTCATGGAGTAAAATGATTTTATTTTGCAATTAAGTGTTTGTTAGTAAATGGTAAAGTGAGTTGTGGCTCAATGTGATTTATGGCGCGGTCTTCTGCATACGTATGCAGGTGTATTGAACCTTATTTCCCTCTTCACGTATGCTCGGTGACACAAAATAAGCCGCGATACCTTTACTCTGCAGTAACAAAACGATAACTGTTTGCGTGAGTGTGTTAGGGAATGATCGCTGTAGAATAACGATAAAGGGGCAACAATGAGTGAGTTAACTTGGTGGCGTGGTGCGGTGATTTACCAAATTTATCCGCGTAGCCTTTTAGATACGAATGGTGATGGCGTTGGCGATTTGCGTGGCATTATCGCTAAGCTGGATTACATTGCAAGCCTCAATGTCGATGCCATCTGGATTTCACCTTTCTTTAAATCGCCTATGGCAGATTTTGGCTACGACATTAGTGATTACCGCGAAGTTGACCCTCTTTTTGGCACTATGCATGATTTCGATGAATTGATTGAAAAAGCCCACGGCTTAGGCATTAAGGTCATTATCGATCAAGTATTAAGTCATACCTCTGATCAGCATGCGTGGTTTGTTGAAAGCCGCGAGAGCCGAACGAATCCCAAAGCGGATTGGTACGTGTGGGCCGATCCTAAGGAAGACGGCACTGCGCCTAACAACTGGCTCGCGATTTTTGGTGGTTGCGCTTGGGAATGGGAGCCGCGCAGACAACAATACTATTTACATAACTTCCTGCGTAGCCAGCCCGATATCAATTTCCATAACCCTGACGTGCGTCAAGCTGTGCTGGATAATGTTGAATTCTGGCTTAAAAAAGGCGTTGATGGATTCCGCTTAGATGCAATTACCTTCTGTTATCACGATGAACAGCTCAGGGACAATCCGGCAAAACCTAAGGATAAACGTCAGGGCCGAGGTTTCAGTGAAGATAACCCTTACGCCTATCAATATCATTACTACAATAATGACCGTCCGCAAACTATTGCGTTTATCGAAGATTTACGAAAGCTTATCAATCGTTATCCAGGTGCGGTGACCTTAGGTGAAGTGTCGGCAGAAGACTCTTTAGCTGTGATGGCGGCTTACACTAAGGGTGAAGATCGCCTGCACATGGCCTACAGTTTTGAGCTACTGACCGACGATTACAGCGCCGCTTATATTCGCCAAACCGTAGAGGCATTAGAAGCGAGCATAGGTGATGGCTGGCCTTGTTGGGCTATCGGTAATCATGATGTGCAGCGCGTGGCGAGCCGTTGGGGGCAGGGCAAGCAGAATTCAGACATGGTCAAAATGCTCAATGCCATGCTAAGTTCACTGCGCGGTAGTGTGTGTAGTTATCAAGGTGAAGAACTCGGTTTAACCGAAGCGCCGATTGAATACCATGAGTTGCAAGATCCCTTTGGCAAAACCTTCTGGCCTATGTTTAAAGGCCGCGATGGTTGCCGTACGCCAATGCCGTGGCAGCAAGGCGCCGATTTTAGCGGTTTTAGTGAGATTTCGCCTTGGTTGCCGATCGCCCCTGCGCATCAAGTGTTAGCGGTGGATGTACAAGAATCAGATGCAGATTCCATGCTTAACGGTTATCGACGTTTTCTTGCTTGGCGTAAATTACACCCAGTGCTGGTTGAAGGTGATATTCAATTTGTGGATACCAACGAGCCCATCTTGGCCTTTATCCGCACCTTAGGTGAACTCAAAATATTCGTCGGATTCAACTTAGGCGATACCAATGTTGAGTTGGATTTATCACAGTTTAAATTTGGTGAAATATTAACGGGACACGGCCTGAAAACCGCACAAATAGAAAACAATCAGCTGAAGTTTTCGGCATTTGCCAGCTTTTATGCAGTTTTAAACTAAAAATGATTCATTTTTATTCGGCTGAGGTGTTATATACCCAAACAGCTTGAAGATGCAGGATTCAGCGGGAATTTAACGCACTTTAGGCAAGGCGGTTATTTGCAGACCTAGTGGACTAAGTTAAAAATAACCAACACGGCATAAAGTGCGTTAAAACCCGCCGGGACGGAGCGCCTAGGGCACTCCACTTCGGTGTTGCATCAATTCAAAAGGTGGCCGACATTCTGTCATTGATGCGCCTTGAATTGAAGCACCCTAGGCGCTCTGAAACTCGTATCTTCAGGTAGCTTGGGTATATACCCAAGCCCACTATTCGACGTAAAGCCGCCCACGGGCACACTGGGGAATGTAACCTTACTGAGTTCCTGATAATAAAAACATACAGAGAGAATAACTATGGCGTCATCAATTAATACCGGTAGCTACACGAGCAGCACTGGCGAAAATGGGTCGGGCAGTTATCGTTTTGCCTTGATCTCATTAACTTCACTGTTTTTTATGTGGGGTTTTATCACTTGCTTGAACGATATTCTGATCCCGCATCTTAAAGCGGTGTTTTCACTGAATTACACTCAAGCCATGTTGATCCAGTTTTGTTTCTTCGGTGCTTACTTCTTAGTGTCGATCCCTGCCGGTAATTTAGTGAAAAAACTGGGTTATCAAAAGGGGATTGTTACTGGTCTTGTGATTGCGAGTATTGGCTGTGCGCTGTTTTATCCTGCGGCCACGCTAGCGACCTATAATCTGTTTCTTGGCGCGTTATTCGTTCTGGCATCGGGCATCACTATCCTACAGGTGGCAGCCAACCCCTATGTTAACGCCTTAGGCAGTAGCGAAACTGCCTCGAGCCGTTTAAATTTAACTCAAGCTTTCAATGCGTTAGGAACAACAGTCGCACCATTTTTTGGTGCCATGTTAATTCTTTCTGTCGCCAGTTCTGTATCAAGCGATTTAGCCCACGCGAGCGCCGAAGCCGAAGTGGTAAAACTGCCATACCTGTTGCTTTCTGGTGCCTTGGCTATTTTAGCGCTGATTTTTGCGAAGTTAGATTTACCTGTGATCCGTGAGCATGATGAAAGTGTTCAAGGTGAAGTCCAAACCCATCTAGGTAAAACCAGTGCCTTGCAAAGCAAGCACTTAGTGCTCGGCGCTGTGGGTATTTTTGTGTATGTCGGTGCCGAAGTGTCTATCGGTAGCTTCTTGGTCAGCTTCTTAGGTGAAAGCCATATAGCCGGTATGCCAGAAGCTGAAGCCGCCCATTACATCGCCTATTACTGGGGCGGCGCTATGGTGGGACGTTTCATTGGCTCTGTGGTCATGCAAAAAGTGCCGGCTGGCTCAGTGCTTGCGTTTAATGCCTTTATGGCGGCGCTACTTGTGGTTGTGGCGATGACAACCAGTGGCAGCATTGCTATGTGGGCAATCCTTGGTGTGGGGTTATTTAACTCGATTATGTTCCCAACGATCTTCAGCTTAGCGCTGCGTGATTTAGGTCCACACACTTCACAGGGCAGTGGCATTCTGTGTCTGGCAATTGTGGGTGGGGCGATTCTACCTTTATTCCAAGGCATGCTAGCGGATAATCTCGGCGTGCAACTCGCCTTTATTCTGCCTGTGATTTGTTATGGCTTTATCCTGTTCTATGGCTCTAAAGGCTCAAAAATGTAATGGGTTAACTGGCTAAAACTAAAAAGCGATCCCTTTGGATCGCTTTTTTTATGGCTTTAACCTTAACTCAGCGCCAGCGTGCTTGCGTATTAGGGCCTGACCTCCTATGATCCTCCGGTTTTATCATTCATGGTGACCTTTTAAATGTTGAATTCTCCGCTTTCTGCCAGCTCGAACGAATTAGTGATCAGTATCTTAACTATGGTGCTGAGCCAAGGAAAACCCTTAGATCGGGCCTATTCTCAGCATTTTTCTGGGTTGCAATTGGTACCCGCCGAACAGGCGCGTATCGCATTAACGACGGGTGATATCCTACGTCGCTTAAATTTATATTGTTATCTGGCGGAAATCAGTCCAGATGAGATGGAGCGTTTTGGCTCTAAATTGCTTAATGCGTGGCATTTATTCCACGGGCTTGAACTGCCTAAAATGCAATATTCGTTGCAAGTCGATGAGGCGCGTTTAGCCGAGCGCACCGAGCAGGCGAAAACTAAGCCTGTACTGTGGGATGGTTGTCCTGAGTGGCTCGATGCGATGGGCCGTGAGCAATTAGGCGAGTCTTGGGAAAAGGAGCGCGCCGCGTTAAGTACAGCACCGAAGCGTTTTTTACGCGCAAATGGCCTTAAAGTGACGCGTGATGAATTGGCCGCTAAGCTTGCCGCTGAGTTTGTGAGCACGCTGAGCGTTGATGGGGTCGATTCTGCCCTTGAAGTGACCTCCGATTCTGCCTTGTTCCGTACCCAAAGCTTTAAAGATGGCTTATTCGAGCAGCAAGATGCGGGCTCTCAGCGCGTGGCGGCGGCGCTTGATGCCAAGCCAGGCATGAAAGTTATTGATGCTTGCGCAGGCGCGGGTGGCAAAACCTTACACATAGCCGCGCAAATGCAGGGCAAAGGGCGCTTGTTGGCCATGGATGTGGAGCAATGGAAACTCGACAAACTCAAAGAGCGTGCCCGTCGCAATGGCGCGCACAATGTCGAAACTCGCGTTATCGCCAGCAGTAAAACCATTAAACGCTTAAAGCTCAGTGCCGATCGGGTATTACTCGATGTGCCATGCTCAGGTTTGGGCGTATTAAAGCGTAATCCAGATGCAAAATGGCGCGATACTGTTGAGCGTTTACCTGTGTTAATGGAGCTTCAAAAGCACATTTTAACCAGCTATAGCCGCATGGTGAAGGTTGGTGGCATAGTGGTTTATGCGACCTGTTCAATCTTCCCCTGCGAGAACCGCGGTCAAGTCGATGCGTTTTTAGCCGAGAATCCTAATTTCCGCCTGATTGAGGATGAAAGTATCAGCCCAGCCGATAGCGGATTTGATGGTTTTTACCTTGCAAAACTTGAACGTATTCAAGAATAAAGCCCTGCAGTTAAGACTAAAGTAAGCCCTTTATTGAATTGATACAGGGTTTACTTAGTTAACATTAGTGCCTAGAATTTCCTATAAGTTATAAATATTTTAACATTGTGAATGTGTATTTATATTGCAACTTTTTTCTAAGGGAATTATGGCGTCCGGCGTTAATCTTCCAGATCTGCTCGACCATGCTGACGTTAAACTCGCCCACAATGTCAGCATAGCTTGCTATAGCAGTATTCTCTCTATGCTGCTTAATGGCGCACCGCTACATGAAATCTTGCACGCCTTAGTGCTAAAAATCGAAGCGCAAAAGATAGGCACTCGAGGGTCTGTATTACTGCTCAGCGGTGACGGCAAACGTTTGTTGTTAGGTGCTGCGCCCCATTTACCCGACAGTTATAACCAAGCGATTAATGGGGTTGAGATTGGCCCTAATGTTGGCTCCTGCGGAACGGCGGCTTATTTCGCAAAGCGGGTTATCGTTGAAGACATAGCTACTCATCCTTACTGGAAAAATTATAAAGAACTGCCATTGCGTGCGGGTCTTAAATCTTGCTGGTCTGAACCTATCAAAGATACTCAAGGTAAAGTGCTCGGCACATTTGCTATGTACTACGATACGATAAAGTCCCCAACCGAGCTTGATTTAGAGCTGATTACAGAGGCGGCACGATTAGCCAGTTTAGCCATTGAACGCAGTCGATCAATGGAGTTTCAGCGTTTAGCTGTGAAAATTTTTGATCGCTTACCTTTGGCACTGGTTATCTCCAATTCCGATGATTCCGTTCTCTATGCTAATCCCGCTTTTAGACATATCGTTCTTCCACAAGATATTGATATAGCAAACTTTAACCCCAAGATGTTTTTATCTGCGTCTCAATCGAATGAGTTAGCCGGCCTATTTGAGCATTTAGCGCAGGATAAAGTGTGGCAGGGGGAATTGGTTGGCTTAAGGGGCAATGGCGAGGAGTTTTATCTAGATCTTATCGTCAGCACATTTCGAGAGCCTAATGGATTACAGCCGTGTTTTGCGTGGTTATTTTCCGATATTAGCGAACGTAAAAAAGCGGCGCAGCTGATTAAGTATCAGGCCAATAATGACTCGCTGACTGGGCTTGCTAACCGCAATGCCTTGTTTAAACTGATCCAATCTTTAATTACCTCCGACTGTCTGACGCCCGGCTTTAGTTTTATGTTGATGGATTTAGATAACTTTAAACAAGTTAACGACACCCATGGCCACGACAAAGGTGATGCGTTATTAGTGCAAGTGGTGCGGCAGATTTGCGAGTGCCTGAATGACACTATGGTGTTTGCGCGCCTCGGCGGTGATGAGTTTGCCTTGCTGTTACCTGGGATAGTTAACCAGAAAGAGTTGGCGCAACTTGCTGAAAAAATTAATAAGCATGTGGCTAAACGTTATGTGCTTGCCGATGGCAAAGGTGTTTATAGTTCGGTAAGTATTGGTATTGCGCGTTTTCCAGAAGATGCTCTCGATCTCGAGCAGCTGTTAAATTGCGCCGATCAGGCCATGTATATTTCAAAGGCTAACGGTCGTAATCGATATCATTTTTTTACTGAGCAAATGCAGCTCAATGCCGAGCGCATTGCCAGCCTTCATAATCAACTCAAGCAGGCACTCGATCAACAGACCTTCGAGCTTTATTACCAGCCCATAGTGAATGCGACCACAGGTTTGATTGTTCGCGCCGAGGTTTTACTTCGTTGGCAGCTTGAAGGGCAATTAATTCCCCCCGATGAGTTTATTCCTATCGCGGAGAACAGCGGCTTAATTGTTGATATTGGTCGAGATGTGCGCCTTGGCGCGATGCAAACCATCTTAGAGATGCAGGCTCATAATTGGCCGATTAACTTATCGGTAAATGTGTCGACCTTTGAGTTTTGGTCCCATGAACTGCAAGATGCCTTTGTGGATTCCTTCGCTGAGATTACCGAGCAACTCGAAGTAACAGATTTCCCCTACGACAGATTAACCCTTGAGATCACTGAGTCTTTGCTGATGAAGCAACATACGCATCTTATTGATGTGCTGAATGGTTTGCGGCTTAAGGGGATTAACATTTCATTGGACGACTTTGGTACTGGCTATTCGTCCTTGTCCTATTTGGCGAATTTCCCTATCGATCAAATTAAAATCGACAAGAGCTTTATCGACCGATTAGACGAAGGCAAGCGTCACGAAGCGTTGGTGGAGGCCATAGTGCGGTTAAGCCATGCGTTAGATTTAACCGTGACGGCTGAAGGGGTGGAAACTGAGTCACAACTTAAGTTTGTGATGTCGAATCATATTCAAGAAATTCAAGGTTACCTTTTCTATAAGCCTATGCCTAAAGCCGCTTTCTTTGCGCTGTTGGCAAAGCAAGCTGAGCTGCATTAGGTTTTTTGACGTTGGACCTTGATGTGAGGGCGGCTTAATCAGCGACAGTTTGATTTAGATATCGGATTTAGATGTAAGGTAAGAATTCAAGTTTTAGATATAACACATTGAAATATAATAAATAAAAAGAGCGCTTCGGCGCTCTTTTTATTACTGAAAACGGGTGCTGCACACTGTATCTGCGTTCACATTGAGTCAGGTTGGCGAGCGTTAAGATTTAGCGGTTAGCTGACCGTTAATCACTAGGCTCAAGTATTCAGTAAAGTCATGACCGTGATTTTGCAGCATTTTAGGGAACATAG
This sequence comes from Shewanella sp. SP1S2-4, assembly GCF_031932075.1. Taxonomy (NCBI): domain Bacteria; kingdom Pseudomonadati; phylum Pseudomonadota; class Gammaproteobacteria; order Alteromonadales; family Shewanellaceae; genus Shewanella; species Shewanella sp. SP1S2-4. The sequence goes on along the minus strand of NZ_JAUOET010000003.1, from coordinate 406,331 downwards.
AAATCGGCGTAGAACCTGGGAACGTATTGATTTCATTCAATAGAATTTCATTGTCCGCGGTTAAGAAAAAGTCGATGCGCGACAGATGACGCAGCTTCATTCCTTTGAATGCCTTGATTGCATAGGCGCGGATCTGTTCGCTGATCTCTGCTGAAACATGTTGCGCGACAACATCGGTGCGCGCTTTACTGTTTTTGGCGTATTTCTCATCGAAGGTGTAGAAGGTGTTGGTATCACAGATGATTTCACCTGGCACTGTCGCGACCACTTCACCATTGTACTCGTAGACTGCTACTTCTAACTCGCGGGCTTTTATGGTTTTTTCAACGATCACATAGGGCGCATAGCCAAACGCATCCTTAAGCACGCCTGCAACTTTATCGCTGTCATCCACTTTGTAACAACCAACAGAGGAGCCCTGTGATGCTGCTTTGACGAAGATCGATCCCCATTGTGCTAAAGCCGCTTGGGTTTGCTCAATCGCCGCATCATCGAACTGATTCAGGAAAATATACGGCGTATTCGGAATACCTAAGGCCGAGAACCACATTTTAGCGGTGATCTTATTGAAGCAGTTGCTGCTCGCTTCGGATTCACAGCCAAAATAGGGCAGTTGGATCAAATTAAAATAGGATTGAATGTCGCCGGTCTCACCGGGATAGCCATGAATGCAAGGAATAACATAATCGACCGGCCATGGCGTTTTGCTTTCATCACGGAAGCGAATTTCGCGGCTATTGGTCAGTTCGCAGTCGTCACCTGCGGCGGTGCGGTACTGGCCGAATTTATCCAGCTCGACGCGCAACACAGAAAACTGCTCAGATTTTGCCAGTGAGGTTTCAAAATAGTTGGCCGACATTAATGAAATATCGTGTTCGGCACTTCCGCCGCCGCACAGCAAAAGCAGATTGATCTTAGACATTGTGATTCCTCAAGTGAGCAAAATCGGATGATATCGGCCTGTGGCAATACGAACATCATCCTATAGTACAACCGCTGTCATCTTAGTTTTCTTGTCCCTATGAGTGCAAGGTTTTGCTGACTGGCGGCTATTAAGTGGTGAATTTTAACGCATTTGATCGCATTGCAAATAAGGGCTTGTGCATTTGGCGAGTTTATTTTGATTTTTGTGGGGTTAACTGCCAATGTTTTGCAACTGTGGAATCACTTCTAGCCGCGATGAATAGCCGCGAAAAAAATTAGCATTCGGGATGCGCTTCAACATGGCATTGTTGTAGGGAATACTTGGTTGAAAGTCATCGTAAAGAGTTTTGGTAAATGACGAGGGTAAAATCTGTATGATGAATAAAAACATTCGGTTAGCTCAGTTACACGATGCACAGAGTATTCAACTGCTACTTGAGCAGCTAGGTTATGTTTTACCTGTGGCCGCGTTAGCCAAGACGTTAACCGAGTGCCAAGATAATCCCCATTCTCGCACTGATGAGTTACTGGTATACGAGCAACTCAATGCGCAGGGTGAGCCGCAAGTTGTTGCTGTGATGGTCTTGATGTTCTTTGATTATTTCCCCGCTTTGAGTCGTATCTGTCGCATTACGGCGATAGTAGTGGATGCCGACATGCGAGGTCAGGGCATAGGCTCTCGGTTGATCGCCTTTGCAAAAGAAAGGGGAAAGCAAGAGAATTGCCAGTTACTCGAACTCACAACATCGACCCAGCGCATTGCCACACAGCAATACTATGAAAGTATAGGGTTTACCAAAACCTCTTTCCGTTACAGCTTAGTCTTGAGTTAAACGAACCTAACTTAACCCCAAAGCCTGTCGGCAAGACCCGATGCGCGTTGAGTGGCTTGGCTACTGGCCCGCTCGAATACGTGCTGGGTACCTAAGCAGGTAAAGTGCACTTTAGCGCGGGTGATGGCGGTGTAAACCAACTCTTTAGTCAGCAGTTGCCATTGGGCTAAGCTGGGGCTCGGTGGCAGCACTAAAGCCACACGGCTAAATTCGCTGCCTTGGCTTTTGTGTACTGTCATGGCGTAACAGGTTTCATGGCTGGGCAAACGGGCTGGCAAGACTTTTAACAGGCTGCCATCGGCCTTGATGAAGTGCGCCATTAAACGTTCAGGTTTATCTTCATCCTGCAAAATCAATCCGATATCACCGTTAAACAGGCCTAAGTTATAGTCATTGCTTTGGATGATAATCGGCCGACCCAGATAAAACTCCTGCAGCGGTTTAATCAGCTTGGTATTGGCTAGTGCTTGAGTCACATACTGATTGATGCCTTCGACCCCATAATCGCCCGAGCGCATGGCGCATAAAATGCGGTACTGGTTAAAGCTTTCTATGATGTCAGCTGTGCTTGGACGCTTGCTTAAATCACTATTACTCGTATCGCTATTCAAGGCGCTGAGATAAGTGCCATATTGCTGGCAGGCTTGCTCCAGCAGTAAATAGAGTCCCACATTATTAGCAGGCTCGCTTACTTTGGCTTGGGTTTGGCTTACGATCATACTATGTTCTAACCAGCTCAATTCTGCAGGTCCCTGTTGCCATACCTGCAAAATACCTTGAAGATCAGCACGATTGACGGCACTGGCGAGCAGTCCAATCCCTGCATCGCCTTTAAATCTGTGGCTGTGCATTAGCATACACAAGCTATCGCCAAGTTTAGGGGCATTGCTGATATAGGGCGTTAACTCAAAACCCGTTAAAGCACTCAGACGCTCGGCTTGTTCCTTGGAATAGCGCATTTGCCACAGAGCAGGGCTGTTTGACGCTATGTTATTTTGCGCAAGGTTATTGGGAGCTACTGGTATTTTAAGGCCCGCACAAATATCGGCGAGCACAGCGCCAGCCTCAACCGAAGCGAGTTGGTCTTGATCGCCGAGTAAAATCAAACTGGCGTGCTCAGGCAATGCGCTCAGCAATTTATACATCATGGGCAAATCGACCATAGAGGCTTCGTCGACAATCAATAAGTCGAGCCTAAGCGGATTACCTTGATGGTGGCGAAAGTGCGGCGAATTGGGGATCACCCCAAGCAGTCTGTGTAAGGTTGATGCTTCCTCTGGAATGCGCCCCAGTGCCGTTAAAAAGTCTTGATTATTTCTATTGCGAGCTTCATCAACAACATCAGTATGGGCGCTGAGTTCCTTCGCTAGACGCGCTTTTGAGGCTTTGATCGATTCGCTTAACCGAGCCGCCGCTTTTCCCGTTGGTGCGACTAAACGGATTTCCTGTTGTGATTCCATTTGTAACAATAACAAAAGCTTAGTCACAGTGGTGGTTTTACCTGTGCCTGGGCCGCCAGTGATCACCGACAATTTTTGACCCAGCGCTGTGGCCGTGGCGACCTTTTGCCAATCAATGGTCGCTGCGCTTTGTGTGCCTTCACTTTTAGTGATTACATTGGTAGTGAGTGCATTGCGAGTGAGTGAATGGGGATCGCTCACATTGGCAGGGAACAGTTGATCTAACAGTGACCTCAATTTAGCGGTTTGAGTATGCTCTTTGTGGCTTGCCTCTTCAGAGTGTTTAGATACGCTTCCCGATAGGCGGATTAACGAAGCGGCCACTGAGGTTTCAAATTGATGATAACGTTGTAGATAGAGTCTGCCATTATCAAAAATAAGTGGTTTGTTACTGCCATGTTGGCCAACGGCATCAAAGCTTTGCAAGGTCTCTGTGAGCGCTTCGAGACTTAAACTGATTTTACAATGGCTATTTTGCTCGGCCATAGGATTAAGCGGCACGATATGGGCGAGCACTAGGCAACTGTGCTGTGAAGATAATTGCTGGCTTAATAGCGCACACAACAAAATAAACAAGGGTTGTTGGCTGTCACTTGGATGTAAGTGGCTCATCTCGAGTGCGAAATGTCGGTCGAGCGGTGTAAGCAGTCGTTCTTGCTCCCACAGTTTTAACAGCTCTGTTAGCGGCGCGCTAAGCTGAATTGCGCCATGGTCTATCCATTTCGCGGCTGTGAGTGAATGTGCATTTAGCCCTTGGGTTGAGCGCATCATGCCGTGACTCCTGTATCGATTGCAATAGCTAATCTGCTGTGAAATAAATTGTCATTAAAAAGTGAATCCAGCGCGAGAATAAGTGCCTTCGGCGGCTTGTCGTAATAAATACCGTAGCCGGGATACTGAGCCGACATTCCCCGTAAGAACAAGTAATAACAACCGCCGATATGGCTGTCGTAGTCATAACTTGGCAGGCGTAAACTCAAATACCTGTGTAGCGCCAATGAGTAGAGGATGTACTGCAAATCGTACCTATGATCGGTTATGGCACTTTGCAGCGCGCTCTGATGATAGGCATTGATGTTGTCGCCTAAATGATTCGACTTATAGTCGGCGATGTAATATTGACCTTGGTATTCAAAGGTTAAGTCGATAAAGCCTTTGAGCATGCCCTTGAGATCATCAAACTTCAGTGTCGACTCATAGCCAAACTGCTGCAGTAGCGCATTGAGCTCAGTATCCTTAAGCTCGCTTAAAGGTAAATAAAACTCCATTTCGACTAAGGTATCCTGCGGCGATAACTTGGCTAAGCACAGATCTGGATGTTCAGGTTTGGGCGTTTTGGAATTATTCTCTAAGGCCGATGTTGAAGGCATTGTAGTTGGCACTGTTGTTGATGACACTGTTGATGGCATGAGCCCAAGCGGCGCATGCAGCACATCCAGATACCAAGTGTGCAATACCGTTTGCCACTCGGGCGCGATACCGTATTTCAGCATAGCTTTAGGCAATTGCTGCGGTAAGTCTCTGTCTGCCTGCGTAAAATCAATCTCTTCTAGCACTAAGTGCATAAAACTACCTGCGTTAGCGCCACGCTCAAAGTTAAAGCGATTGAGCATGTCATCCTGTGGCTCATGGCTTGGCTCATTATTAATTGAGAGTGTTTGCGCAGCCATATATTCAAGTGAGCCTAATGCTTCGTCATCTGCGCCAGGCGCGGCTTTGCCATGGCTGGTATTTTTAACTAGACCTGAATAACTGCCGACTCGCCACGGCGTGCAGTATTGGCGGGTTAAGGTTTTCGCGCTCAGTATGTTTGCTATGTCTTGGCTTGAGGGCAATGGCCGCTCGTCTATGTCATCGGTCACCTTATCAATTCTTATGGCTTCCACATCTTGTGCGAGCTGCTGCGCAGCATTGCAGATACGGGCAAAGTCACATTCTGAGTCGCCTATGCCCAATAGATAGCCGATGGCGGTTTCATGCAGCTGACTTTTAAGGCCATTTTTAAGCTGACGACTGTGATTAGCGATATACAAATAACACAAATACACAGGGCGAGTGAGCGCCACATATAACAGGCGTAAGTCTTCGGCCAAGGTTTCTTGCTTGGCGCGCTCCCAACCCTCATCCGTGCCTTCGATATCCCATACGAGTTCTTGCTCACCTGCATCGTTGGTTCTGTGGTACAGCATAGGCGTCGGGCGGCGGCGATTGTCGCGGGCTAGGCTAACAAAGGGCACAAAACAAACGGGATACTCAAGGCCCTTACTCTTATGGATAGTAACGATCTGCACCAGATTCTGCTCGCTTTCGAGGCGCAGCTGCTGTTCATCGGTGCCTGTGTTATCAATCAGTTGCTGTTCATACCAATTGAGCAGGGCGCTAATACCATCAAGCTCGGTCGCCTTTTGCTGTAATAGCTCGGCAAGGTGGCGAAAATCCGTCAGGCGACGCTCGCCGTTGGTGGCATCTTGCTCTTGAGTATCTACCTCAGCACTGGCGGTGTGCAGTAAACGGTCAATCAGTTTAGTGCTATTGGCAAGGCTGAGTAGCGCGGGCATGATGCCGCGTTTCTGCCACACTTGGTGCAAGTTAAAAAACTGCTCTAATAACAGCTGTCTGTGTTCTTCATCTTGGTTGAAGGCATGAATTTGCTCGGCGCTGTAGCCTAATAATGCCGTGGCTAGGGCGCTGCGCAGTGCCCGCTCATCCTTAGGATTCGCCAGAGATCGCAAAATTAACGCCATTTCTCGCGCTTCAAGGGTATCGAACACACTGTCGCGACTTAAAAACACTGCGCCTATGTGACGTTTACTCAGTGCGGTTTTCATCACAGCCGCTTCGTTGCGATCCCGCACTAAGATAGCGATGTCTTTCGCGATTAAAGGCCCTTTCGGGCTGTGGCATTCGCCATTGGCCGCATCTGTCAGTAAACGGGTGATCTCCGCCGCTACATCTTCGGCGAGCAAGTGTCTGGCGGTGGTTTTGTTGAGGCCGTTTTCTGCGCTTTCGCTTAAGAGTCTTAATCTTAAGGCGGCTGGATTGACGGTTTTTTCAGTGAGGGTTTTCCCCTTGGCACTGCTGGGCGTTTTCACGCTATCAAAGGGGATCGACTGACTGATAAAAGGATCGTGATGCTGGCTAAAGAGATGGTTAACCCCAGCGACCATGTTTGCGCTTGAGCGGTAGTTGGTATCCAGATGATAGTGGGCCTGCGTATGATGACGGGCCTCAATATAGGTATGGATATCGGCGCCGCGAAAGGCATAAATGGCTTGTTTAGGATCGCCAATCATCAACAGACTGAGCTTATTTTCTGTATCGTTTTTGCCTTGCTCAAACGAGTAGCGGCCTTGGTAGATGCCAGAGAAGATTGCAAATTGCAGCGGATCGGTATCTTGGAATTCATCGATAAGCGCGACGGGGAAACGTGTCGCCACGGCTTTGGGCAAGGTTTCATTATTGGCATGTAGCGCGCTTGCTAAGGTTGTGAGCAAGTCATCGGGAGTCAGTACGTTTTTTTGCTGCTTTTGCTGGGCAAATCGCTCGCTTATACCAAGTTTCGCACTATACAAAAATGCTGGTTTAATGGCGGCAATCAATGTGGCAAGTTGCTCCATATGATCCATCAGCGGCGCTTCACTCACGCTTGGGATCACGCCGCCCTTGTTGAGCTTTAACTCAGACAAGGACAAGGCTTCTAACTCTTTCAGTGGCGGCAACCCATGACCGAAGGCGAGCCAGTTATCCAGCGCATCGAACATGGCGGCGAGCTTGGGGTATTTATCCGTTGCTTTGCCAAAGCGGGTGCCGTTGAGTGGCAAACTGTGTAGCAATGCCAATAAGCCATCGCGTCCCCGCGGCCAAGCTAATTTAAAGCGCTCTAAACTCTGGCGCAGTGACAGGGCCAAGGCATCAAACTTAAGCGCGGGTTTCAGAGGCTTTGCTTGACTGGCGCCAAGGAGCGGTCGCAACTGCTTGACTAAACCATCGGGCTCGCCAAATTCCTTGGCAATGATTTGTGCTAAGTAATCGGGCTGCGGATAACAGGCCTCACGCCAAAAATCCCGCACAGCATGGTGTAAAAACTCGCTGTCGTCCAAGGTAAAGTCCGATTCGAACAGCAGGGAGGACTCAAAGGCGAGATCCGATAAAATTCGCTGACAGAAACCGTGGATGGTAAAAATTGCCGCTTCGTCGAGGGATTTAAGGGCGAGATCGAATCGCCTAAGTGCAATGGCGCGTTCACTCTCTGGGGTGTTGTCATACAACGCCTGCACAAAGGGATCGGCAATCGTTAGCCCTAAGAAGCACTTAAAGGCGACTTGAATACGGCGACGAATACGATCCCTTAATTCTTCGGTGGCCGCATTGGTGAAGGTTACCACGAGAATTTGCTCGCAGGTGAGCGGCGCTGCTATGCCATCGCCAAGCAATAAGCGTAAATAAAGACCTGAAATGGTGTAGGTTTTACCTGTGCCAGCGCTGGCCTCAATCAGACGACTACCACCAAAGGGCAATGTGAGTGGATCAAGCGCCTGCGCCGCTGAATGTAACGCCGCTGCGTTTAACTGCATCTGTTCACTCATGATTGCTCTCCCTGTGCGCTATCGCGGTTTAAATGTGCTGCAGTCGCTTGTACATTGGGAGTTTGGCCTTGGCTCATACCATCGTTCAGCGCAAATTCCTCAAGCTGAGCCAGCGTATCTTTGAGATATAAACTCACCATAGGGCGATAGATGCGCTCGGCTAATGCGCCAAAGCTATTCTCAGAGAAATCCCGCGGAAAACTGAATAAGCGTTGGTAATGGGGCTCGTTCCCTTCACCCAATTGACTCTGCTCATCCAGCCATTCAGGTAACGCTTGCTGCAAACGCTCATCGTGCTCACCTTCGCAGCTGACGTAGGCCAGTGAGGTGCGCGGCATAAAACACAGTGGGTATTGCTGACCTTGATAAAACAGCACCAGCAAATCTGCCAGTAACGCATGGGCGCGCTCAGCAGTGATTGGCGCTAAGGCGTGGAAATGCCCCATGTCGAGAAGATAGCTTGCATGTGTGTGGCCCATTGCCATTAAACACAGGTGGCGAAGGTATAATCTCAGCACATCGCGGCCGTGGGCGCTACCGGGACGGTAATTCACTAATCCCTTAGGGCTGATGTCATCAATACGGCCTTGCAGTAACACTTGCTGGGATTTACCCGCCGTGATGGGCAAATCAAACAGGAGTTTAATATCCGCATGGCTGCTGGCTTGTTCTCCCTTGAGGAACAAGGTTCTACCAATCAAAGGCTTAATATCGTGCTGATATTGGCGTAGCAGCAAATCATCGAAGGGCTGCATTGGCAAACTGCCGCTGGCTTTGAGGCGTTTAATCAGTTCGATATCGGGTTCAGTCAGACCTTGGCCTATGGCATCGTCGAGTAACTGGGCCTGCAACATATAGCGCTCTAGGGCATTTAGGCTAAAGGGCTCGTCATTATCATCGGCCTGAATATTAAGGCTAAGATCGACTTTAAGCGTTCGGTTGAAGAAGTACTGCGCCGGATTTCGAAAGAAACGGATCAGGGCAGACACATCCACTTGCTTGCTTTGCTGCTGAGGAGCAGATACTAGATCTAGCTCAACTGTTTCTAGCATGATGCGAGTTTGTGCGCCGATAAAGCGGCCCGCATGTGTGCCCGCAGCGTCGGCATTGGGCGGACACCATTGCTGGCTGTAACTTTGGCCTATGTTTGAGCCATCTTTGTCATCACGTTGTACTGCGGCTTGATACAACTTAGGATCGAATGGTTGCAGCGGCTGGTGGCTGACGATCGCGTTATAGAGGGCTTTTTCAGCATCTTCTGGGTCTATGGGGCTTGAAGCGTTTTGCGATTGAGCCAATAGCGTTTCAGGCAAATAGCACAGCTGACAATATTCAATCAGTTCAGAGACGAGCATAGAGGCGATACGTTCAGAGTTATCCCGTTCGCTGCGACCGATATAGCTGATATACAGTTGCTCACGCGCCGACAATAAGGCTTCTAAAAACAAATATCTGTCATCGAGACGGCGGGAGCGATCGCCTTTACGTGCACCAAAGTGCGCCATTAAATCAAAGCCGACGGGATGCTGAACCCTAGGATAAACCCCATCATTCATTCCGAGTAAACACACGATCTTAAAGGGGATCGAGCGCATCGGCATCAAGGTACAAAAGTTCACGCTTCCCGCAAGATAACGCTGGCCGACCCGAGATTCGGTTAAGCGTTGATTAAACCATTGCTGCAACACTTCGATACTGAGGCTCAGTCCGCTTATGCTCTGTTGGGCTAGCGTCTCGAACATACTTGTATCTAACGAGTTTGTATCTAATGGCTTACCCGCCGATAGTAACTCTTGCTCTAGGGCGGCAATGGCATCGCGGATTTCCTGCAACTGCTCGCGCTCGTCTTCATCTGTGTCGTAGAAGGCATCCAGTAGCTCAGTTAATTCCGCTAAACGCAGGGCGCCCACTTGCGGCAGGGCGAGTATTTGCGCCGTTTCATCGAGTACTTCAATAAAATTGAGTAGCTTACCTAACGCCTGCGCCGATTGGCCTTCGATGCCAGTGACGACAAGATGGTCTTGATAGAGCGGCGCATCGTCACTCAAGGCGTAACCTAAAATCAGCCTTTTAATACCAAAGGCCCAGGAGTTTTGCGCAAACGCTGGCACACCTTGTTTAAGGCGGCTTTGTTCATCGCGACCCCAGCGCACGCCCGCTTCATCTAACCAGCGGCGGATGAGTTGCAATTCATCGTCATCGAGCTGGAAACGGCGCAAAATGGCGGGCACTTCGAGTATGCTCAAAATGTCGGTCAGACCGAAGCGACTCTGATTAATCCCGAGTAAATTTAAAAAGCTATTGATGAGCGGTGATTCCTGCGCCGCGCCGCGGTCGGCAATGGCGTAGGGAATGTAATGCAGGCCTTGTTTGGCCGAGAAGACGGCATCGATATAGGGGGCGTAGGCGGCGACATCGGGCATCATCACCACTATGTATTTGGGTGTCAGGTCGACATGGTTGCAGAGTAACTCAAGCAAGTGATCGTGCAGGGTTTCGACTTCCCGCAGTGGACTGTGACAACTTTTGACTCGAATGGATTCATCGTCGCGCTTAAGCAGGCGTCTGTGCTTGACATTCTGATACAGCTCGGCATCAGGCCCTAGCACTCTGTCTAAGGTTTGCATCTCTAAAATATCGTATTGCACCCCGTGGAGCATGCTGGCATGACTGTGTGGCGAGTTGGGATCGTCACAGGGCTCACAATACACATCGTCGCCAAAGTCGCAGTGTTCGGCGGGGAGCTCAAGCAGCATATCGAGTAATTCACGGCCCATCTTGCCGTTATTGGCAAGCAGCGGATTGCCTACTTCGAGTTTATCTTCCCATAGTTCTGCTAATTGACGTTTACCCGCATATTGCACCGCCATGCGGGCACGATTACGGGGATCAACAATGTCACCCCAATAGTGCTGACACGGACTTAAGCCCAGCACGATCACATCGATACGGCCTGCCAGGTGGTAAAGCACTTCGAGGGTTTGCGGCGCCATCGAGGAAATGCCAAACACAAATAAGCGTTGTGGCAATTTGGCGAGTGACGTGTCGGGATGATTCAGCGCGGCAATTAAGTCGCTGTGCAGGTTGGCCCTGTGGTAATGGCTTTGATGAAGCTCATCGCGGTTAAAGGCAATCAGTGCGCGCCATAAAATGGGTTGCCAGCGTTGGTCTTCATTCAGCGATTTGGTGAGTGACTCGGGATGCTCGTTTTGCTCCCACGCTAAAATCCAATCGGGGCGATATACTAAGTATTGGTCGAAGATATCGGCGATACGGCCACAGAGTTGGTACAGCTTAATGTCGTCAGCTGTCATATCACTCGTGTCGGCGGCATTTGTGCTGGATTGCTGATGACTTAGATAGTGTCTCAATGGCCCAAAGGCGTCATCTTGTAACATGCGCGGTAAGAGTTGCATCAGCTTCCAGGTCATCGCCGCCTTAGTGAAGGCGTTGTCTTTGGGCACATCGGGCAATAAGTCATGGCACAACTGCCAGGTAAAGCTCGATGGCAGTGGGAATTCCAATGCGGCGGCAATCCCATTTTGTTTGGCGATTTCGAGGCGTAGCCAAGTCGACATGCCAGGACTCTGCACCAGAATATGCTCGTTACTCAGTAGACGTGCAAAAGCAAGGGGTTGGGTCAGGTAAGCGGCTAAATGGGCGCAGAGCACTTCCATCTGATTGGACTGGATTAACTTTAGCATGTGCAACTCGGCATGATGACAGTAAAAACAATTCTATGTGTTTGATTTATAAGATTCAACACTATTGCTGCTTCTGTGGAATTAACCCGCAATTTTAGGCGTTTACTGAGCCTTGAACTGATGCAACTTGGCCGGCTAATGCTCAGTTTACAAATGCTAGGCTAGCGTGAACTTCTTTTTCACCTTAGCCCTGAGCAATAACCAATTCAGTTGCTTCGCCGCCGCTTTAAATGCGGTTAAATGCGCTTGATAGTCATCAGCCGGTAAATCTTGATACTTCAGCGCCACATAACTTTGGGTCAAGGTATGCATCAGCGCACAAAGCTGTGGTGCATTGTGTTGGTATTGCTCGATAATCTGCTGCGCAAATTGGTTTGGCCCATCACTGTCATTACGCTTAATACCATGGCGGGCGAGGCGATTGCAGACCTGTTGATAGCGAGCGCTGATAGGATCGCCCTGAGTGCTAAAATGTAATAGCCCCGCACTGTAGGCGATATAGAGCACGATAAGGCTGATACACAGCCCCATAAATACCGCGATTTTAGTGTTAGTTACATCTCCTAAGATGCCGCTGAGCACTTGATTCTGCCTATCTTGGTTGAAGCCCAGTACCCACACGCTCCAGTAATAATCTATGCTGGCAAAACGTTGCCTTAACTCATTGAGCCAAGGCATGGATTTAAAGCGTAAGCTACTAAAAGGGCTTTCCTGCAGGTAACTCAATGCGGGATCAAACTGGGCGTCAAATCCTTGTTCGATACGATCGGGCGCCACCATAGCGGTCGGATCGAAACGTACCCAACTTTCACCTTCGAGCCAAACCTCAGCCCATGCGTGGGCCATATATTGATAAACGCTGTAGTAACCCGCTTGCGGATTAAATTCGCCGCCCTGATAACCTGTAACCATACGTGCGGGTAAACCTGTGGCCCGCGCCATAACAATGAAGGCGGCGGCATAGTGCACACAAAATCCGGCTTTGTTTTCAAATAGAAAATCATCCACTTGCTGCGGCCCAAGGGGAGGCGGCGTGAGAGTGTAGAAAAAAGGCTCGGTATTAAAGTGGCGCATCATGGCCCAGAGTCGTGGCTTAGGCTCGGGATATTGAGTCTTAAATTGCTCGGCCAGCGCCCAAGTTCGTGGATTACTGTTACTCGGCAGTTCGAGGTTAATCTGTCTTTGCCGCGCAGAGAGCCTGAGATCCATCTTCGCCTTGGGCCAAGACTCCACTTGATAACTCATTCGCTGATCGACATTGCGCAGCGCTAACAGTCGATAGTCGGGCATATTGACCACACTATCATCTTGGCTGTAGGCGACATCAAGACCAAATAACCACGGCTGGTGGCTAGGCTCAGCAATCACTTGGTAACGAAGACTAGGCTTGTTGTTTTGATTGCCTTGTTTTGCAGCATCTTGATCTTCGCTGCTTATCGAAGCGGGGTTCTTTATTAAATCAGGGTTATTGTTCACAGAGTCAGGACTGGTGACTGTCGAAGCTGGATTATTAACCATCAAGGCGGGGCTGGGCCGCGAGGGCGGAAACAGCAGCGCATCTTTTTGCAGCTTTTTAATGCCTTCCTCCTGACGCCAAGTTATACCGTCATAGTTTTCCATCACCAGCGCGCGCCAATATAACTCAGCATTAATGGGCGCCGCATTGTTAAAACTCGCCCTAAAGGCAAGTTCAGTCGAACGGGTGAGCTTGCCGATATCACCAATGGCCAGACTATCAGACAAGCCCGTTTGCGCTTCTTTCATGTTGGGCACTAACCAGAGCGGCGCAAAACGCGGTAACACTAAAAACAACAGCAGCGCGAGGGGCACACTCTGGAGTAAAAATTTACTACCGAGCCACGCCGTGTGTTTTAGGGAGTGTTTATCTTGATACAGAGTCACGAGCACGCAGGTGTTGATCAGCGTCACCACGAGTAAATGCGCGGTATTGAGCAAGGATTGGTGATCAATAAAGGTCAGCGCGATAATAAAATAGCCCGCGAGGACGACAACGCGCACATCCCTTTGGTTACGCATTTCAATGTATTTTAAGGCGTAACCTAACAGCAGCAGATTCACGAGTGCGTTGAGTAAGCCTATTTCCTTGGACACGAGTGCTAATGTGGTTGCGGCGCCGATCGCAAGACTGGTGACCAGAAAACGCGGCGGCTTTGCCACTTTGCCGACATAAATCCCCACACGCCACAGCAAACAAATTGCGCAAATGCCTAAGGTCCAAGGCGTGGTTTTATCAAATAGCGGGCTCAGTACGGCGATATTGGTGATTAATAACCAAAAGAGTGTCTGACGGCTGATGTTATCGCCAATTTGCGGTGTCGTGCTGCTGGCCGTTAATGTCATGCCTGTTCCCCCGAAGTAGGGACATGACGTTTCTTGCTGGTGGTTTTCGCCGTTTTATTCGAGTGCATTGCCGCTGATGACGAATTAACGGCTGACGGCGCTAGTTGTGGATACAAGGCAAGGGCTTTCTGGCAGGCGATTCTATGGTTATGACCGATAGAGGGCGCGATCAATATATCCTCGCCCATGGGTGTTTGCAGATGTAAGCCAAAATACTGCTCGAGTTGCGTGAGTTTATTGATTTGCCAGCTTAATTGACTCAACTGGGTTTCGAGCCGTTTAGCATCGGGTCTGAGTCTTAACCAAACGGGATCGCCTTGGGGCTGCTGGAATTCTTTACTCAACATACCGCGACCCTGCGCCCACTGTTTCCACGCCACTTGCTTGAGGGACTCGCCGAGCACATGGGGTTTAAGTCCTTTAAACTCATCGATGCCTGACACATGTTTACCCGCCAGTAGCAGGGGATCTTGCTCAGACTGAGTATGATCAGCCTCAAGCTGCAGCGGCGCTTCAATCGGCTGGGCAAAGACTAAGTGACTAATGGCCAAATCCACATGGGACCATGCGCGGCACAGCCCTAAGGGATAGAAGGATTCAATTTTGAGCCTACCCGGTGACACTTGGCCCCGCTGATGATATTCGAAGGGCACGAGCGCTTGCTGTTCATCTGTGCTGACGTTATGCACCGTATAAGTGCGATTATGCGGATAGTTAAGCTGGATATTATGACCACTGTGATGGGTGCTGATGAGGACCGGAAAGGTTAAGGTTTCGCCCGCATAGACTTCGGGTGGCGTCATGGCGCGTAAATGTAGACCCGCCAGATTTTTGTAACTGTAGAGAATACAGGTATTAAACAGGCTTAATAATAAGATGCTAAGGCCAATGACTAAGTTATTTTGATAGTTAGTGCCAAATAGATATAAGAGTAAAACCAACCCGAGCCAAACTAAGCCAAAACCGCTCGGCAAAATAAAAATGCTGCGATGGCTTAAGGTGATTTCAGGGCTTGGTGGTAAACGTCTTGCTAACCAACGCTGCCAAATCGGTACTAGAGTCGGAACGAAAGTAGGGCGTATCAGTCGTTTCACTTCTGCATCACTTCCATGGTTGAATGGCTTGTTTTAATGCCTAGGTTAACTGCTCGATTAACTGCATGCCTTAGCAATATTGTTCATGACAGCGGTTCATCACATGATGGGGTTAACACTCACCAGAATTCGCTCTGATAAGGCTTCACCCTGTAATTGGCTACTGGTTCTGAGTCTATGCTCCGCCACGCAGCAAAAGACCGCTTGTACATCTTCAGGGACTAAATAATGTCGCCCCGCTAAAAAAGCCCATGCCTTAGCAGCTTGCAATAGGGCTTTGGTAGCGCGGGGCGATAAACCCACGCTATCACTTTGACTGCGAGAAAAATTCACTAAGGCCAGAATGTAATTGAGTAAGGCATCGGAAGCGCTGACCTTGTCGCATTGTTCTTGCAGTTGCATCAAGGCCAGTGGCGTCAGGCATTGGGGCAGTTGATCTAAGGTTAAGTGGTTATGATTGCTCTTCAGCATCGCAAGTTCGGCGTCGTGGCTCGGATAACCAATAGATAGACGCATCATAAACCGGTCGAGCTGCGATTCTGGCAGTGGAAACGTGCCGGATTGATCGGTGGGGTTTTGAGTTGCGATCACAAAGAAAGGATTAGGCAATCTGTGGGTGATGCCATCGACGGAAATTTGTTGTTCTGCCATCGCTTCAAGCAAGGCGCTTTGGGTCTTAGGGCTGGCGCGGTTAATTTCATCGGCCAAGATCATCTGCTTAAAAATCGGCCCTGGATGGAAGATAAATTGCGCTTGATGTTTATCAAAAATCGACACACCGAGAATGTCAGCGGGCAGCATGTCGCTGGTAAATTGAATTCTTTGGTAACTCAAGCCCAAGCTTTGGGCTATGCCATGGGAAATACTGGTTTTACCCATGCCGGGTAAATCTTCAATCAACAGGTGGCCGCGGGCGAGAATGCAGGCCAAAGCAAGCCGAATTTGCCTTGGTTTGCCCAGTAACACTTGTTCGAGTTGTTGTAGTAATTCGCTGATCCCAGATTGTGCCACGGGTAACTCCTAATACATTTAAAAGCGTAACTGAAAGTGCATGCGAAAGCAGATAAGCTTAACCACTATGGCGGATCATCGCCTGCTTATCCAGTGGCATTTATAGTGCGAAATCAATTACTCGACTGAATGACGTTTAGGCTTGCGTGTGCTGGTGGCGCAAAGTCAAAGGGCGGCGCGTGGATCTATGCAAGACACAGCGCTTGACTGCGGGTGGGGCGAATAAACCAAGATTTAAACAGAAAGCCTTGGACTAAGTCGACGCCTATATCTCGCGCAAACGCCAAGTGGGCTTCGGTTTCTATGCCTTCTAGAATGCACTGTTTATTGGTTTGCTTGGCAAAGTTAATCAGCGCTATGAGTAACTGGACTCCCTCGGGATGCGTGATGTGGGTTAACCAATGGCGATCGAACTTGAGATAATCCACATTCATCATCAAATCGACACAAAGCATGGAGTGGGGCGCGCCAATATCGTCCAGCGCTACCTTGATATTTGCTTGTTTAAATTGGCTGAATAGCTGATTGGCAAGCTGGGCATCGTTAATGCAGGTATTTTCAATGATTTCGACCGTGACTTGCTGGTACTGCGATAATAGCTTTATAAGCTTGGCAGTATGTGGCCCATCGACAGCATGGGGATCGACATTGATAAAAATGCGCTGCTGGCTGGGCGCGTGAGCGAGTTGAAATGCTTTGGCTTGATATTCAACGGCGGCGAGTAATTCTGTGGATTCATGCAATTGCTCGAACACGATATTAGGTGCAACCGCATCGCCATCAGGTAGATAAAAACGCGCTAAGGCTTCATAGCCGTCGATGGCTAACGTATGGGGATCGACAAAGGGTTGGTATTCGCAGCTGAGCGTTAACGAACTAAGGTTAATCATGGGCCTAATGGGAGTCTTAATGCATTAATACTAATTATTCGCATTTAATGCCTCGCAGTGCAAACAAGTTTACGATAAAACGGCGTGATTGCTGAATAATTATTCGCTTTGCTAATTATTTGAATTTAGAGAATATCATTCAGAATTTTTGGCGGTTAAAGCATGAGCATTACCCTAGGGTATGCTGAAAAGTAGGAACTCGATACTGCTGAGCATCGAGTTCCTTTTTATGTCGCAAGTTAGTAAGCAAACTTCAGTTCGGCTTCGCTGAATAATGGCTGCGCTTTTTGCTCTTGCGCCTCATAAATCAATCGATAGCTGAAGACGGCTTGCACATATTCACGGGTCTCAGTGAAGGGAATGGCTTCGATAAAGCCCATGGCATCGAGTTTTCCATCTGAGTTTGCCAACCAGCGACGCACCCGTGACGGGCCTGCGTTATAGGCGGCGGTCGCGAGGATACGGTTCTGGTTAAACTCTTTTAACAACTGGGCATAGTAAGCGCTGCCAAGATTGAGGTTAAGCTCTGCGCTATAAAGATCCTTAGGATCGCTATATTTAGCCCCATGTTTCTTGGCGGTTGCTTTAGCGGTCGCAGGCATAATTTGCATTAAGCCGCGGGCACCCACGCCTGAGGTCGCATAAAGATAAAACGCGCTCTCGCGGCGACTGATCGCTCGAATCTCATCGATGTTCACTTTGTGTTTTTTACTGGCGAGCTCAAAACCTTCTTGGTGCGCCATCGGGAAGCGTAGGGGAATGTCATCCCACAACTTACCTTGGATACTGGCTTCGACGCCAAAATCATACCAGCCTTGCTCGTGGGCATAACGGCCGTAACGGGCACGCATAGTGTTGTCACTGCGTCTGAGCAGCGACATCCATTCGTAACGTGCATCGAAATAACGATCCAGCGCCATTAGCTCTTGCACCCGCACAAAACCCAGGTCATCGGTTAATTTTTGGCTGCTGGCGTCGACGATAGGCTCAGGGCTTTGATTCAGCGAGACGGGTTTATTTAAAAACTGCGCGGCGGCAAAACCGTAAAAATTACGTTCATTGCTGATTGTCGCAAGAGCCTTAGTGGCACTTTCTGGTGCATCTTTAGCATTAGTGCGATAGAGCCAATATTGCCAGCGCTCCTTAGCCAAGGTTTCAGGTTGCAGTAAATTTAAATAACGGGCAATGCTGCGCATGTCGTGATCGCGAATGGCCCATCTTAACCGGCGTTCAAATAAGTCGTCACTTTTCAGCTCGGCCAGCACATTGTCTACATAGCTTTTATGGCTATCATCTTGTTCGATTAAGATACGGCGAACCAAGTATTTATCCAGCTGTTGGGCTTGTGCTGGCGTAAAACGATTGGCCTTTTGATACCGTTCATACAAATTGATGGCTTGGTCGAGATCCTTGCGGGCAAGGCGTTTTAATCCCGCTGCGACTATGTCGCCGACAATAGGATTTTTATCCTTAAACTTTTCGGTATGGCGTAGGCTGTTTGGATCTTTATAGACAGCGACTAAACGCTTTGCTTCGTTGTTATGGGTGGTGATTTTCTGGGATAAAAAGCTCAGCAGACTGGTTTCGCCAGTTTCAAAACTCAGCATCATCCGCGCCCAGATCACATCTTGAGTGCGTTTACCTGCTTTGGTCCAAGCATTGAACAGGGGATCACATTCCTTTGGCCGCGAACTACCAAAGACCCACAGTGATTGCGCCGCCGCGTAAGCCGTCTTTACATCGCCCTTGGCGAGTTTTGCTTCGTAGTAATAACATTGCAGGCGGATGTCGGTAGGGACATCGGGGCTTATCGCAAGATAATCACTCCAGCGTTTTTGGGTGCCCGCATTGTTTAAGTATTTAGACCTTAACCTGTTGTACATAGGCGTAGTTTCATACTTATCAATCAGATTTTTTGCCGCAGCGCCATGCAAACCATTGAGATCGCCTATGTCGATATCATGGTCTAAGTAAATCGCCAGCGGATAATCGCCCAATTTTGCCCGTAGGGGTTTATAGACTTCATAGTCTTGTTTCTTTAAGGCTTTTTCGGCCTCAAGGAAAGTTTTCTGCGTTGGCGTTAACGCGAATGCAGAAGGGGCATTCAAGGCGCCTGCGAGCAATATTGCGCTGGATATAACCACATTCATCACGGCTTTGCACATGGAGCGTTTGCCTCCGGGCATCAAGGTATCAATCGACATGTCCGTATCGATTCAAGGTTATTGGTGAGTGTTTAACTCTATTAATCAATTAGGTTTTTCAACTTTGTAATCAACTCAGTCTCTCAACTCTCTATCTCATTCTGGATTTACGCGGGTTCGAGTTCTGTGTCCTTAGGATCGCGCGTTGGCGGCAGCGTCTGCTCCGCGTCATCCTGTGTATCGTTGTCGTCTTGGGCTTCATTAAGCGCTTTTTCTAATAGCATTTTATCCAGCTGCTTACTGGTATCGACCCCGAGTTGCTGCATTAAGTGGGCTTGACGCACTAGATTGCCTTTGCCCGATGACAGCTTGTTCATGGCGCTGTGATAGGTTTTTTCGGCGTTATCTAAGGCGCGGCCGAGTTTTTCCATGTCTTCAATATAACCACATAACTTGTCGTAAATTCGACCCGCTTGCTTAGCAATGGTTTGCGCATGTTGGTTTTGATATTCGTAGCGCCAAATGTTGTTAATGGTGCGCAGGGCTACCAGTAAATTCGTCGGGCTTACCAACATGATATTCTGCTCAAGTGCGAAATTCACTAGGCTAGGGTCATGCTCTAACGCCAGTAAAAATGCCGGTTCAATAGGAATAAACATCAACACATAATCTAGGCTCTTAAGCCCGTGCAGATTTTGATAATCCTTTTGACTTAAGCCTTTAATGTGGCTGCGAATCGAGATCACATGCTCATTAATCGCCTGTTGGCGCAGTGCCGGATCTTCACTGTTGAAGTAGCGCTCATAACTGACCAAGGACATTTTAGCGTCGATGACCACGTCTTTATTTTCTGGCAGATGCACAATCACATCCGGCTTAAAGCGCTTACCATTGTCATCCTTGAGTTCTTGTTGGGTATGGTACTCATGGCCTTCGCGTAGGCCGCTTTCCTGCAGGACGCGATCGAGGATCACTTCACCCCAGTTACCTTGCTGCTTGTTATCACCTTTAAGCGCTTTGGTCAGGTTGATTGCATCTTGGCTCATCTTCAGATTGAGATCTCGCAGGTGCTCAAGTTGATGTTTAAGGGCGCTGCGCTCGGACTGTTCGTGGGTGTAGGATTCACGAATTTGTTGTCTGAATCCTTCAAGCTGTTGTTTCAATGGCCCAAGCACGCCTTCGAGTTGGCTGGCATTTTGATGCTTAAAGTTTTCGCTACGTTCTTCAAAAATGCGATTGGCGAGGTTTTCAAATTGGGTCTTTAATCGCACTTCGGCCGATTCTAAGCTAGCGATTTTATCCTGTAGTGATTCTTGTTGGGCATCGGCCTTGGCTTGAATGGTTTGCTGCATGGCATTGGATTTCGACAGGGCCAATTGAATTTCTAACTGACGGCGCTGGCTGTCATTTAATTGCTGCTCTAAGGTGGGAACGCGTTCGGCTAAGGCCTCGGCTTTACCTAATTGTTCAATTTTGAGCTCAAGGCGCTGCTGGTATTGGCGCAGTTGCGCCTCTTTGTCATCAACCAAAATCTGCTGTTGTGCTAAGGATAATTCAGCATCTTCATTCACTTGACGCATCTCTTGCTCAAGTTGGTCTTTATGTTGTTGCCAGCGTTGGCGGGTGAGTCTTTGGTTGAGCAGGGCACCGATCAACAGGCCTAAGAAGGCGATGGCGAGAAGGCCGATGATTTCGGCGACGGAAAAAGATTGAGAAAATGGCATGATCAATAGCACTCCTTTAGCTTTGGCGCTTAGGTTCGCATGCCCCCTAACAGGCTTCAAGCCCTTTAATCAACTATATCTGCGCTTAATGCTTGAATGAGCAAGTCTTATACGTTTAAGGTGAATTTATTCACGGGTGGAAAGTTTTTCTGGCTTTTACCTGTCTATATTAAAGTGAGCATAGAAGTGAGCGATACAGACGAGCGCCAGATAAGCTTTTATCGCGACTCAGTGGCGTTAATCATTGGATGGTAGAGGTGTTAATTGGCTAAACATTCCCGTTTTACCCCAGGTATTCTTAAAAAAGCGCAGTGGCACATGCAAGACAACCAAGTGACACCCGAAGCGGTGTTTCGCTCGCGCCGGCAGATTGTGAAAGCCATGGGGCTTGGTGCTATTGGTGCCAGTGTGCCCGGTTATGTGCAGGCCGGATTGTTCGATCTATTTGGCGATCAGCCTAAGTCGTCATTTATCACGACACCACTGACGTTTCAAACCAATAAGCAATACGGTGATGCCGATGTGTTAACCCCGCTTGATAAAGTGACGCAGCACAATAACTTTTACGAGTTTGGTACGGATAAGCAAGATCCCTTCAATAATGCCCAAGGCTTTAAAGTCGATCCTTGGCAACTGCGTATTGAAGGTGAAGTCGAACGACCCATGACTTTAGATTTTAATGATCTCACCAAAATGTTCCCGCTTGAGGAGCGTAATTATCGTCTGCGCTGCGTTGAAGCTTGGTCCATGGTGATCCCTTGGGTGGGGTTCCCGCTGGCGGCAT
This sequence comes from Shewanella sp. SP1S2-4, assembly GCF_031932075.1. Lineage (NCBI taxonomy): Bacteria > Pseudomonadati > Pseudomonadota > Gammaproteobacteria > Alteromonadales > Shewanellaceae > Shewanella > Shewanella sp. SP1S2-4. The sequence continues at coordinate 384,816 of NZ_JAUOET010000003.1, read as the reverse complement.
TATTGAAAAAAGTCGGTGTGACCAACAAGGGCAAGTATGTCGCCTTCGAAACCGCTTTTGATCCCGAGCAAATGCCGGGGCAGAAGAGCCGATTAATGGGCGGTGGTATTCATTATCCCTATGTTGAAGGCCTGACGATAACCGAAGCCATGAACGATTTAACCTTAATGTCGGTCGGTTTGTACGGTAAAACCCTGCCACCGCAGAACGGCGCGCCCATTCGCTTAGTGGTGCCGTGGAAATATGGCTTTAAGAGCATTAAATCGATAGTGCGAATTCGCGTTATGGATAAACAGCCGCCCACCAGCTGGAATCAGCTTGCCTCACACGAGTATGGATTCTATGCCAACGTGAATCCGGCGGTGGATCATCCTCGTTGGTCACAGGCCAGTGAACGTCGTATTGGCGAGGGCGGACTATTCTCAGCAACCCGTATTGATACCCAGCCGTTTAACGGTTACGGTGAGTTTGTGGCTTCACTCTATGACGGTATGGATCTGAGGAAAAACTATTGATGCTTGGTTTGTTGTTTGGAAATACGCCATTAAGCGGGGATGACCTATGTTGAGATTAACCGCTAAGCACTTGTTTTGGCTAAAAGCGTTATTTCATTTGTTGGGTTTAGTGCCCATCGCCTACCTCGTGCTCACTGTGGTGTTAGGCCGTGCGGGCGGCGATCCCGTACAGCACATTATCCACTACACAGGTATAGGCGCGTTAAATGCCTTAGCGGCGACCTTATTGATCTCACCGATTGCCAAGCTGACCAAGCAAGGGCTATTAATGCAGACTCGTCGCTTGGTGGGGTTATATGTGTTCGCCTATGCCACTTTGCATATTCTGGCATTCTTTAGTTTAGATCTGTTGTTTGCTTGGGAATTACTGTTTAGCGAAGTGGTAAAACGGCCGTACATTTTAGTCGGCGCTGTGGCTTATCTTATCGTCACTGCTTTGGCGATAACTTCGTTTAAAGCCTTGATGCGTAAGATGGGACGTCGTTGGCAGACCTTGCATAATGGGGTGTATTTAGTCGCGATATTAGCGCCAATCCATTTTTACTGGTCGGTTAAATCGGAAATTATCGAGCCGAGTCTGTATATCTTAGGTTTTAGCGTGTTATTGCTATGGCGCACGCCTTGGCTTAAGCGCATCCTCAACCGCAGAGGGATGAGTAAAACCGTGAAAAAGACGACCAGTGGACAAGATAAAACGTCGATAAAATCAGCTTAAATGCAAGGTGCGAGCGGTGAATCGTTGGCTTGTTTTACGATTCTTTGTGCCTAACGCAAGATATAAATTATAAAAACAAAAATGCCGAATCCAGATTCGGCATTTATCATTTAGCGAACTGTTCTGCTCACTTAATCTAGCTCAGTTAATCTTCTTGCTCAGGTGGCAAGACTTAACCTAAACCTTGAGTCGCCGATTTCATTTGGATGAACTCAATTTTATAACCGTCTGGATCTTCAACAAAGGCAATCTCAGTGGTGCCGCCTGCGACTGGACCTGGGGCGCGTGTTACTTTGCCACCGGCTGCAGCAATTGCAGCACAACGGGCGTAAATATCTTCATCACCAATCGCTAAGTGGCCAAAGCCTGTGCCTAAATCGTATTTGTCTGTGCCCCAGTTATAGGTCAGTTCAACCACGGCTTGGCCTGTGGACTCTTCACCGTAACCCACGAAAGCTAAAGAATATTTGTATTCTGGATTTTCAGAGGTACGAAGTAGTTTCATGCCGAGCACTTCAGTATAAAAAGCAATACTGCGTTCTAAGTTACCGACGCGGATCATAGTGTGTAATAGTTGCGACATAGGTCCTCTCTCTAAATAGATTCCGGTGGGGAGTATATCAAAAATGTCTCTGCGCATGACCACAAATCTCATCCATGGTGTTTTTATCACACTTGATCAATTCGATTGGTTAGGATAGGAAAACGCTGGCTGTCGACGGGCGAATTTGCGGATTGTGATAAGAAAATTGCCGATAAATTGGCTGTTGCTCACAAAACACAGATACAAACATGGGTTTTTACCGCAGGGTTGACGATAATATGGCCATACCAACTAGGAGAGTGAATGATGAACACCGAACTTAAAATGGCCTTAGGCACTACAGTTGTAATTGCTTTATTTTTCAGCGCGTTCTTTGTTTCAATCTTTTAACTAGCAATACAAGTTTCAGTTAACCTTGTACCAAGTTAAGCAAAAAAGCCGCTATTGCGGCTTTTTGTTTGTCTGTGATTTAGTCCACGTAAAACTTCACAAGGATTTGAAGATGATGTTTAGCGAAACTGAAATAGCATTAATTGCATCGGCTAAGCGAAAAGTACAGATGGCGCAGAAAGTGCGGTTAGCTGTGATTGCATTAGTCGTGCTGGGTACTGGACTGACGATATCTGGTTTGTGGGTCAATGAGTTCGCCATTTATATGGCCTTTGGACTCGTGGTCTTTGCAGTGGCCTTGCCGCAATTTGGGCAAGGGCCGAAATATGAAGAGTTAGTCAGTTTGCTCGAGAAGAAAAGCCAAGGCTAACTCGCTTGGGTTTACTCTTCAGGATAAATTTTTTCTTTAAAGTCGCACAAGTCTTCAATGATACAGCTGCCACAGCGGGGTTTGCGCGCAAGGCAAGTATAGCGTCCGTGCAGGATAAACCAGTGATGCACATCGACTTTAAATTCAGTGGGAACCACTTTTAGCATTTTTTCTTCCACTTCAACCACGTTCTTGCCGGGCGCAAATTTAGTGCGATTGGCGAGGCGAAAAATATGGGTGTCGACGGCGATGGTTGGCCAGCCAAAGGCGGTATTGAGCACTACGTTAGCCGTTTTGCGCCCTACACCGGGCAGGGACTCAAGTGCTTCGCGGTTTTCAGGCACTTCACCATTGTATTTCTCAATCAAGATCTCACAGGCTTTGATCACATTGATGGCTTTGTTGTTATACAGGCCAATCGTCTTGATATATTCCTTTAATCCATCCACGCCTAAGGCATAAATGCTGTGGGCGGTATTGGCTACAGGAAAGAGTTTGTCCGTTGCCTTGTTGACACTCACATCCGTCGCTTGGGCGGATAAGGTCACGGCGACTAAAAGTTCGAAGGGACTGGAAAAATTGAGCTCGGTTTCAGGTTTAGGATTGTTATCGCGAAGACGGGTGAGGATCTGGATGCGTTTTTCTTGATTCATGTACGATTCCTGCGCGGTTGTTGGATTCAACTGTTAATCATTTATTGTCAATTGGCCATTAATCATGATTGAACGAGCTAAAACCTAGACCCGCTGATTTCCTATGCTTTGAGTGCTTATGTTGAGTGCGTATGTTTTAAATTATATGGCTCAATTCCAGTCGCTTAATGTGCGCTGAGCGCACATTAAGCGGTGAACATAATACTCTTTTTGATGCTTGAATAGGAGGTGTTAGGTTGAAAGCCTAACCGACCTTAGTAATGCGCGCGCGGGTAACACTGGGTTCTGCGGCGACTTGAGGTTGGCGTTCTTTGACTTTTTTATCAATCACATTTTTCAATGCAATCAATAGTCCCATCACGATAAATGCGCCAGGTGGCAGCATAGCGAGTAGAAAAGGAGTGTCGACTTGCCATAAGTGGATGGTTAAGGATTTTGCCCATGGGCCGAGCAGTTGATCGGCGCCATCAAACAGTGTGCCTTGACCTAAGATTTCCCGCGTTGCGCCTAATACGGTCAGCACTAAGGTAAAACCGAGCCCCATCATCAAACCATCGAAGGCAGCGCTAAAGGCGTTATTACGCGAGGCAAAGGCTTCGGCGCGGCCGATAATGATGCAGTTGGTCACAATCAATGGCAGGAAGATCCCAAGGGATAAATACAGACCGTAGGCATAGGCATTGATGAGCAATTGCACTGTGGTCACTAACGCGGCGATGATCATCACAAATACTGGAATACGAATTTCTTTGGGCACATAGTCGCGCACCAGTGACACTAAAATATTAGAGCCAATCAGCACCAACATAGTCGCTAGGCCAAGCCCTAGCGCATTCGTGATCGTCGCTGTGACCGCAAGCAGCGGGCACAAGCCTAATAGTTGCACTAGGCCAGGGTTATTCTTCCACAGACCTTGCCAAGCAATTTCGCGATAATTAGTCATGGTTAGCCTCACAATTTAGTGGCTGGCTGAAAATTTGCGCTTGGTTATTATTGAAATATCCTACTGCGTTCTTGACTGCTTTGACATAAGCACGCGGGGTGATAGTTGCGCCAGTGAATTGATCAAAATCGCCACCGTCTTTTTTAACCAACCATTGTTTATCATCTGCCGAGCTTAACACTTTTCCGACAAATTGAGTGACCCAATTGGATTTACGCAGATCGATTTTATCACCAAGCCCAGGTGTTTCTTGGTGGGCTAAGGTGCGAACACCGAGGACTTCACCTGTTGTTTTGATACCTACAATTAATTTTATATTGCCGTTATAGCCATCGGGCGCGATGGCTTCAATGGCGATGGCCACAGGTTTGCCTGCTCGAGTGGCAATATAGGCGGGCATTGGGCTATCACTCCCTAATGCGTCTTTATCTAGCAGCAGAGTACACTGAGCCGTTAGCTCATTATCGTGCATTTCATCAGGAATTAATTGATGTAACACTCGCATTAACTCTTGCTGTTCTTGCTGCTTAATTTTATCGACGGTTTGTTGATTGACTGCGGCGACGAGCCCAGTGCAAATCAAGGCAAACAATGCCAATAAAAAACCATTTTTAATCATCGGATTTTTCAACTCTTTTTCCTTAAGCTCTCGTTGCCCGCAGAATGATGCTATCGCTTAGCATGACCTTAGTTCGTTGAATGGCCATAGGTGCGTGGACGCACATAATAGTCAATAAAGGGCGCGCAGAGGTTGGCCAATAATACGGCAAAGGCGAAGGCGTCAGGGTAACCGCCTTTCGTGCGGATGATATACACCAACACACCAATTAACGCGCCGAAGATAATGCGACCACGGGGACTGGTTGCGGCTGTAACGGGATCGGTGGCGATAAAAAACGCCGCTAACATGGTCGCGCCAGAAAACAGATGCATCAGTGGACTGGCTTGTGTATCGGGTGACAATAAGAAACCGATACTCGATGCCACAAAGAGCCCTAATAACACGCCAGTGCTGATGTGCCAGCGAATGGCTTTTAGTTTAAGTAACACTAATCCGCCAGCAAGATAGGCCAAGTTAACCCAGAACCAACCTACGCCTGTACTGCCATCAAAAATGGCTTTGGTGAGACTTTCTGTGGTGGTTAATCCCATGGATAAATCGGTTTTGAGGGTATCGAGTGGCGTCGCCATTGTCATGCCATCAATGCCTAAACGAAATTGCTCCATGTTGACATGGGCGCCAATATTGAAGATAAGCTGCAAGCTTTCAACAAGGCTGGGTGAATGCAGTGCGACGGTGCTCGGTGCAATCCAGGTGGTCATTTGCACTGGGAACGAGACTAACAGCAATACATATGCCGCCATTGCAGGGTTGAATAGGTTATGGCCTAAGCCGCCGTAGAGGTGCTTAACTATGACGATCGCAAAGGCGGTGCCCATGACGATCATCCACCAAGGGGCGAGGGGCGGAATGGCGACACCAATTAAGATGGCGGTCAGCATAGCGCTGTTATCGCTAAGGCTTGCTTTGATATTGCGATTGCGAAGTTTCATCACAGCGGCTTCGCAGCTTAAGGCGACGAGGATCGCCAGCAGGACTTGCACAAGTGTGCCCCAGCCAAAAAAGGCACATTGCACGACAAGGCCCGGCAGTAAACATAAAATCACCCTTTGCATGACCGTTGAGGTATGCAAGTTACGCGTTACATGGGGTGATGAGGCTATTTTAAACGCCATTGTGTTCCCTTTTAATCATTCTGTTCTTAATCATTAGTCACACTTGAGTCGCTCGAAGCGTTGGCTTCTTGGGCGAGTGCCGCTTTTTTGGCTTTTGCCTTGGCGATGGTCGCAGCAATCCGCGCTTTTTTCAGTTCATCACTTGATAAAGGCGCCGTTTCAATGGGCTCTGCAGTGGATCCCACCGATGGCAAAACGGCATCAGCTTCAGTTGTTGCAGTATCAAGCGTTGCTGCTATCGAGGGCGATGCCATGTTAGCTTCAGTTTGGATCTCGTCAACGGACTCTATTTCAGACTCAGTTTTAGACTCTGCTGATGCAGCCGCTATTTTCTTCGCTTTAGCACGAGCAACTGCGGCAGCCACTTTGGCCTTTTTAATCGCTTCAGCGTCGTTAATGTCAGTAGCGGCTGCTTCTGTATCATCATTCACATCTGCTTGAACGCTAGCTGTGGAATCAACTGCTGGAGTCGCGGTCTGGCTTAAATCGTTTTCAGCATTTGTCTCAGCTTGTTGCGCGGCTTTTTTCGCTTTAGCACGTGCTACAGCGGCGGCCACTTTGGCTTTCTTAATCGCTTCAGCATCATTAACGTCACTAACACTAACGTCATTAACGCTAACTTCAGTATTACTAACTTCAGTATTACTAACTTCAGTATCGCTAGCTGCGGTTTCTGCTTGCTGCGCCGCTTTTTTGGCTTTAGCGCGGGCAATCGCCGCCGCGACTTTATCTTTCTGGGATAACGGCGCTTCCTGCGCTATCACATTAGTGGCTGATTCAGTCGCATCAACATTCGCCGAACTGTCTATTTGAGCGCTATCTGTTTCCGCCCCAGGTGATTTAGTACTCTCGGTATTTGCTTGGGCGGCTTTTTTTGCCTTCGCACGGGCGATGGCGGCGGCAACGGCGGCCTTACCCTTTGGTGCTGCTGTAGTGTCAGTTGTTGTGGCGCTTGCCTCTTCGGTAATTGATTCGCCAGTGGCTGCTTGTGCCGCTGCGGCTTTTTTCGCGGCGATGCGTGCCATGGCCTCAGCAACGGCATTTTTATCTGTGCCTGTCATCGTCGCTTGTCGGCGCTCTGCGGCTTCTTTCGCTTTAGCTTCACGGGCCAGTTTTTCTTCTTCGAGACGCGCTAAGCGGGCATCGAAGCGTTGTTTAGCGCGCTCCGCTTGCTGCTTCTCATCGGCGGCTTGTTTAAGTGCTGATTTGGCAATGCGGTAATACTCGACTAAAGGAATATCACTCGGGCAAACGTAACTACAACAACCGCATTCAATACAATCCTTTAGATTGTAACTGGCGGCTTTGTCATATTCTTCGGCCTTGGCGTGCCAAAAAAGTTGCTGTGGCAACAAGAGTGCAGGGCAGGCAGTGGCACATTCACCGCAGCGGATACAGGCTTTTTCTTCTGGCGCGCTACCAATTTCTTGGCTGCTGGGTACCAGAATACAGTTAGTGCCTTTTAAAATTGGCACTTGGATATTGGCTAACGCATGGCCCATCATAGGCCCGCCAATAATCACCTTTTGTTCAGCTTCTGGCGTGAATTCAGTTGCCGTCAGTATGTGATCAACGGGCGTGCCTATCGGTAACCAGTAATTTCCCGGTTTGCCGACATTTTTGCCTGTCACAGTCACTACGCGTTCAACCAAAGGCTTACCTTGGGTCACTGCTTGATGAATGGCAAAGGCTGTGCCGACGTTGTGCACGACAATACCGAGTTTGGCGGGGATCGACCCTGACGGGACTTCACGGCCAGTAATGATTTGAATTAACTGCTTTTCACCGCCCGAAGGGTATTTTGTCGGGATAACCGTCACCCGAATGCTGCCTGCAGGGAGTCCGCATTGGTTGACTGCAGCTTGCATGGCTTTGGCCGCTTCAGGTTTATTGTCTTCAATGGCGATAACAATGCGTTTTGGCGCTAATAATCGATGGATTATGCCAATACCGGCGAGGATATCTTGGCTGTATTCGCGCATTAATCTGTCATCGGCGCTGATATAAGGCTCGCACTCGACGCCGTTGATGATGACTAAGTCGATTTCACTGACTGGATTTAGCTTAATATGAGTCGGAAACGCTGCGCCGCCCATACCCGCAATACCCGCTGAGCGAATCTTATCGACGATTTGCTGATGGCTTAAGTCATCAAGTTGATTGGATACTAACTCGCACCAGGTGTCCTTGCCATCGGCAGCAATAACGCAAGTGTTAACCGGCAGTGCAGAGGCGTGGTTACTGGCCCTTGGCTCAATAGCAACAACTGTGCCTGATGTTGGTGCATGTACAGGTAAATGCCAAATGGAAGTACCTTGCGTTAACTGCGTGCCTTTTAGCACCTTATCGCCAACCTTCACCGCAAGCGTACAGTTTTCACCGACTTGTGGCACTGGTACTAAGTACGTCGAGGCTAATGGCAATTGGCCAATCGGTGTCGCATTTGAGAGAAATTTGACTTCAGGGGGATGTATACCACCGGGTGAGCGCCAAAGGGTTCCTTTATCTAATTGATCTAATAAAGTTAACACCGCTTTTCCTCTTCTAACTGTGGATCTTGGCTCTGAATCTCTTTGCTGAGAGTCTCTTGGATGAGCGTCACTGGGATGGCATTTAAGCGCCAGTTCCAATTTTTAAGATTCTGGGTAACAGGGATCATATCGATACAATCGACGGGACAAGGCTCAACACAAAGATCGCAACCAGTGCAGTCGGTTGTGAGCACGGTATGCATCAGCTTGCCTGCACCGATAATCGCATCCACAGGGCAGGCTTGAATACATTTAGTGCAGCCAATACATTCATCTTCGCGAATATAGGCGACTTTCTTGACCTGAGATTGTGCCTCGGCATTCAACGGCTCTGGCTCAACGCCCATTAGAGTCGCCAGCTTTTCCATGGTGGCTGTGCCACCAGGGGGGCATTTATTGACTTTATCGCCATTGGCAATGGCTTCTGCATAAGGGCGACAACCTGGGTAACCGCATTGACCGCATTGGGTTTGTGGCAGAATAGCTTCGAGCTCATCGACAATCGGGTTGCCTTCAACCTTGAATTTAAGGGCGGCAAAACCGAGTAACGCCCCAAAGACTAATGCCAATAGGGTCAACAATATGACTGCAATTAAAATTCCGGACATCTTACTTAACCAATCCTGTGAATCCCATAAAGGCGAGGGACATAAGACCTGCGGTGATCATCGCAATCGCGCCGCCTTTGAAAGGTAAGGGGACATCGGCGGCCGCTAAACGCTCGCGCATCGCCGAGAAGAGAATTAACACTAATGAGAAGCCTAACGCAGCACCAAAGCCATAGATAGCTGATTGGATAAAATCGTGCTTCTCGTTCACGTTTAATAAGGCAACGCCCAATACCGCGCAGTTAGTCGTGATTAACGGCAAGTAAATCCCTAAGGCACGATGCAGTGCGGCACTGGTTTTTTGCACCACCATTTCAGTAAATTGCACCACAACGGCAATCACTAAAATAAAGCTCATGGTTCGCAGATAACTCAGATCAAAGGGTAATAACAGATACTGGTTGACGAGATAACTGAGAATTGAGGCTAACGTCAGCACAAAAGTGGTCGCCATAGACATGCCAATAGCGGACTCCAATTTGCTGGAGACCCCCATAAAAGGGCACAGGCCTAAGAATTTCACTAAAACGAAATTGTTGACCAGCACTGTACTGATCAACAGGAGGAGATATTCAGTCATCCTAATACTTTTCTAAACGGATCTTGGCCGTATTATCGACTTTTCCGTATGCATAAACAACATATAGAATGCAGGGTTAACCATCTTTACTGTAAATTTTGGCGACGAATTAACCCGTTAAAGTATTAAATCTGATCTGTAATGGCCATAGCTTGTGGCTGTGCGATGTAATAGCCCTGTAATCCATCGATGAGGAGTTTTTCGAGGGTTAATTTTTCTTCTTGGCGTTCGACGCTGGTAGCGATGACCCGGATGCCAATCCGCCTTGCGACATCCACCATCATACGCACGAAGAACTTATTGTTGCTGTCTTCATCGATATTAGAAGTGTAACTACCATCGAGCTTGATGAAGTCGGGCCGCACTTCGCTGAAGAATTTGAAGGAGGTAAAACTCATACCAAAACGCTCAATCGACACCCGCGAACCGACGCTGTGCACTTCGCGGACAAACTTATAACTCGCCCCTAAGTTAGACTGCATGCCGGACTCGTTGATCTCAAATACTAAGCGCGAGGCGATGTATTTTTGCTTACCTAATATGTCCTTCAACCAAGCGACAAACATGTCTTGATGGGCCGAAAATGCGCTGATATTGATACCAAAGTTACCGGTAATGGTCGGGTTTTCCTTAAGTATTCTTAATGCACTGATCACCACCAGTTTATCTAACTCAGTGCTCATGCCGTGACGTTCAGCCATGGCAATCACTGTGGTGGTAGGTAAGAATTTGCCTTCGCTATTATAAAAACGGGCTAATAACTCGCGGTAAACTTCGACATCAGTGCGACACGGCTGAATAGGTTGCTGGTAAAATTTTAATGCTTGGCGAGTGACTAAATCATTGATCGCCATCTTCCAGCGATCGTCTCCAAATTGTTCATCACCATTGAGTTTTTCTTGGATATGATAGCTATTGGGCCCAAGGGTTTGCGCTATGCTGACCGCAGTATCGGCAATGGTCAGTAAATTAGCCGCTTCCACTCCTTGGTTGTAGGGTACTAAGCCTATATGGGCAACGGATTCCGCTTTTGTCATCTGCTGATATTCATCGAGGTAAATTTTTAGCTGGTCTAAAAATTTCGGTGCATCTTTGAGCATAACTTCTGGAATAAACACTGCAAAATCAGCACTCGCTACTCGAAAATATTCGGCATCAGGATAGCTGCTACAGGCTTTACGGATGCAATTGGCGACTCTTGCGAGATAATCATCTCCCGCTGTTCGCCCTTGTTTCTGGTTTATTTGCGCCAACTCGGTCGCTTTAACCATAGCCATCAAGCCCAATTGAGGAATATTTGGATTACTAATGGTTTCTAGTTTTTTTGTAAATCCTGTGCGGGTGCTAAAACCTGTCACTGTGTCTTGATAGGCGGCTTTATGTAGCTTTTCGTTTTCTTGATTGAGCTTATCGATTTGAGTTTTAAGTTGCAGGCGACATTCTTCAAGGGAAATACCAATAGGGTTGAGCTCGCCAGTCAGCTTTGATGATGCGACTGCAGAAAACCCTAACTCAGGTATTTTGGAAATATAATCAGCAGCATAACGTATTGCTGCCCTATGTTTTGACATTAATAGAACAAACACTAACAGTAATGTCAGATAAGCCACTAGCAACATGAGGCCAAGTTTTTCAGTGTTGCTAATTGCCGTATCAATGGCTTGATTGGCGCTGAGTTTGACTTGTAAACGACCCGCGGCCAATTTTTGTGTGTGGCTGAGGTCGATGGAAAATAAACTGGCTAAAGGATGGGAGTGTTGGCTGTCTAAGCTGCCTTCGGTATGGCTCAGTTGCCCGTCGGTATCATCAATATATTGGAAGAACTGAAATTGGTAGTCTTGAGATAGTTTTTTGAAGAGTTCAGTGCCATTACCTTGCCATTCTTGGTAGCGGATTAAGCTGGATTTAAAACTATCGAGTTCTTGCTGCTGTTGGACTTGCAATTGACTGTTTTCACTTTGATACACCCAAGCAAAAAGACCTAAAAAAATAAGCAGTAAAAAAATTGGATATGATTTTGACATGGCCATAAAAATCCGCTCTAGATTTTGGTGAGTACGAACAGGATAAGTTTAAGTCAAGAATGCTTAAAAACCGCTATCTGTGTGAAGATACTCAGAAATTTGTTTAATAAGCTGGTAACAGTGTAACTGCATTTGCTTAAAAACAAAACGAAAAGAATAAGTTGCCAAGCAGGAGTGAAACTGAGGAATGGGTTGTTGAATTAGAAAATATGGCTCCCCTGACTGGACTTGAACCAGTGACATACGGATTAACAGTCCGCCGTTCTACCGACTGAACTACAGGGGAGTAGAGGGTGCGATATTGCTATCGACTTTTAAGAAATAACACTTTGAATATGGCTCCCCTGACTGGACTTGAACCAGTGACATACGGATTAACAGTCCGCCGTTCTACCGACTGAACTACAGGGGAATCGGGTGCGATATGACTATCGACTTTATTCTGTGTTTTAAATTGGCTCCCCTGACTGGACTTGAACCAGTGACATACGGATTAACAGTCCGCCGTTCTACCGACTGAACTACAGGGGAATCGTTTTAAAACAGCAGTGTAATAATGTAATTGGCTCCCCTGACTGGACTTGAACCAGTGACATACGGATTAACAGTCCGCCGTTCTACCGACTGAACTACAGGGGAATCGATTACATATTGTTACTGCTTGTTCTTACTTGCTTTTACTCTGAGTTAAATTGGCTCCCCTGACTGGACTTGAACCAGTGACATACGGATTAACAGTCCGCCGTTCTACCGACTGAACTACAGGGGAATCGTTTCACACAGTCGTAGCGACTCGTTGAGAACGGAGCGCATAGTAAAACGCTCTGTGGGATGAGTCAACTCGAGTTACTAAAAAAAGTGTAATTATGCTGTTAAGTGCTCATCTAATGTGCATCGTGGTGCAGAATTCGACATTTTTAGTGAAAAACCACTTAACAATTCGCAATATAGCTTTGAACGCCGCTACCGTTCGCAGGGTGAAATTGCTATAAAATTGAAATCACTCGTTAAAAAATAAGCACTTTTGGGAAATCAGTTGAGCTCAGAGTCAATAAATAGACTTAAACAATTTAAATATAAAGCGCTACCAAATATTGCTGCGGGTTTAATTCCTCTTTTCTACTGATTGATAAGCATTGGGTTAGTTTGGTAAGCCAACATAGTGGTGCAGTGTTAAGTTATCGCAGCATAAAGAGGGATATGGAGCTTTGGTAAACCTCAAGGCTTAAACCGTGAGGCACATTACTGTATGGTCGGCGATTAACGAACGCTTCTTTCTTCGGTATGGCATACGTCACCATGTCCGACTAAAGATTGGCTAGCAAGTATGCACCGTAAGCAAGTTAAAGGTTAAGCTGTCTATACGTCGTATGTCGTATATAGAAGACATTTACTGTAAAAGTGAACTATTAATGGCGTTGAAGCGTATCTTAGCTTCGAAAGTAGGATAATTAAGGAGTGCTAGAGTATTAATCACTGGTCTATGCTAGGTTTTAGCTTAGCGCCAACAAGTTATTCAACGAGATTTGATCGCCGTTCATTGCTTTTTAAACGTTAAAGTGTCCAATTCAACACGCAATATGTGACTGATTTTAATTTAGCTTTCATCAAATTAGCCGTATCTGTTACTCAAGTCGAATGGCTTACAACGCAGTGAAGATGTAACCAGTCAAATGGATTGACAATAAGTGAGAACAGCCGAGATTAGTTGAAACTAGGCGGGAAGCCTTGGTGTACAAGAGTTGTTCGAGTGATGTGTTAAGTCGGAAGTGATTCACTAGGATTGATAAAAACAAAGCCGGAGCATAAACAATGCGCCAGCTTTGAAAAAAAATCATAGGTCATTAAGATTGATAAACTCGGAACTGTTAAAGATTTAATCGAGGTTTTTACCCATCCAAACGACTTTGCCAATAATTTGCAGCATTGGCAGTTCCCCCGCAGAGACAATCTGAGATTTATACTCCTTGTTATCACTGATTATCTCTATGCCGCCATCAAACAGTTTCTGCAAGCGCTTAGCATAAAGATCGTCGCCCAGGCGTAACACGAAGATACAGCCATCTTCTAGCGTAGTCTTGCTGATATCAACCAGTAAGCTATCTCCGCTGTGTATAGCGGGCTCCATCGAATTACCTTTGGCATAGACGACTTTAAGATTCTCAGGCTTTAAACCACGGTATTTAAGCCAGTTCTTTCTAAATGAAAGTCGTCTGCGTACACCAGTCTCATCATTAAACGCGCCATGCCCAGTGCTTACCACCACGTCATAGCCTTCAATCAAATAATACTCTTCATTGAACTGGTCTTGGTGGACGTAAACAATACCTTCCTGGGAAATGTCATCGCGTTGGCGATTGGGGTATTTAGGACCATTGCCAGTTGCAAGCCAACGAATACTCACGCCAGCCTCTTCTGCAATACGTATTGCGGTGTCTAACTTAGGTTCTCCACCTTTGATTAGATTACGCAGGGTGCCTTCAGATACGCCAATTTTAATGGCGAACTCACGAACACTATGCTTCCCAATTGCTTCCGAAATGCGGTCAGCAAGAGTGCCGACTTCAGTTGTGGAAGTCGGATCTAAAGTTGGATCTGAATGTAAGGCTTCCGACTTCATTATTTTCCTCGAACCAAAATCTATTTAACGCTCAAGAGAGCAATAGTTATTACTTAAAAACTACCGAATAAGTAATGGTTTACTGAATATTCAAACCGAAACCACATCAATCTTTTGCGCACTAAAATAACTTTAGTGCGTAATTTTCTGCGCAAAAAAACAAAAAGCTGTTGATTTGTGTCTGACTTGGATCTATATTCGCAATACGTTACGCAGTGCGTAACGTATTGTAGTTAAACTGCGTTCGTTCGCAATGCGAACGTAATCAAAATATTAGCACGGTAATTCTTATGAAGATAGAAAGCGCTCGTCATATACATGCAGCCTTGCTCGCAAATGGACAAAGCTGCCGTGTGTGGGCGATTACGCATGGATACAACCCAAGGACGGTTCAGAAGTGCGTTCAATGGTTTGCACCTAATACAGGCCGTAAACCTAAACGCTTAAAAGCCATTCAGATCATGGCTGCTTTATCTGAATACCTTGGTGTTGATTTAGTGGGAGAGCACCATGACTAAGGAATGGTTTAGCACTGTAGAAATTGCAGAGCTATTGGATGTCGGGGATAGACGCGTCCGCGATAGGGCAAAACATGAGAACTGGCAAAAGCAAAGGCGACAAGGGCTAGGTGGGGGATTTGAATATCACCTAAATAGTCTGCCCCTTGAGGCTCGTCAGAAGCTGGCAAAACAGGAAGCGGAGCAGATAGCCAAATCTCCATCGTCTCTGATGCGTGCGGGATCTGCAGTTGCCAAACTACAAATACCTGCCGTGAGTCAAACAGAAAAAGCTAAGAGCATTCAGCAGTTTATAAATCTACCTGATAAAGCGCAAAAGCGGGCTGATGCAAAGATGCTGATCGTCAATGCCAAGGCTAAATTTTGCATGCCTTACCTTGAGGTTCGTAAGCTCGTTGATGGTGAAAAAACATTCTGCGAAGCGTACGCCCAGCGTTCGATTGCACTACCTGAGTGGGTATTCTCAGTGATTAGCAGCGTTTCAGTTGTAACTCTCCGCCGTTGGGAAAAGGTCTTAGCAAAAGAGGGCGTTAGCGCACTCGCAGGCAAATACAAAGCTGAGCGTCCCTGTTTATTGAATGACGAGCCCGATTTAGCCGACTTCTTAAAGGGGCTGATCACCGCCAAACCGCACCTGGCGGGCAAGGCAAAGCAGCTTAAAAAGCTAGCCGAGATCTATGCGATAAAAACCGACATGCCTTGGCAGATCCCAAGTATCTCCAGTATTCGCCGCTGGGTGAATAAATGGATAAGCCAGAATCAAGCGGCTTTTACATTCACCACAAACCCCAAAAAATTCAACGATAAATACCGCACTGCGGTTGAGCAAACCTATCCATGGATGGCAGCGCCAAACGATGTATGGGAATTTGACTCAACCCCAGTCGATGCCATGTTGAAAGAAGGCCGACACACCATTATTGCGGTGATCGACTGCTTCACACGTCGCGTCAAACTGCTTGTTTCGCCTACTTCATCAAGCGAAGGCATTTGCCTGTTAATGCGCAAGACCCTACTGGCTTGGGGAGTTCCAAACCAAGGCGGCTTAATGCGTACCGATAACGGTAGCGATTATGTCAGCCAGCGAACCACGAGCATCTATCACTTACTCGACTTAGAACAAAGCCGAGCTAACCCATACTCAGGTTGGGAAAAGCCCTTTATCGAACGTTTCTTTAAGACGCTCAGCCATGATCTCATTGAGTTACTGCCTGGCTACATTGGCCATAACGTCAATGATCGCGAAGCTATCGAGGCTCGAAAAGAATTTGCGGTACGCCTTAAAGAGCGCAACAAGAAAGAAAACGAGAAAGCGGATTACGATCTCCGTATGACGCAACCGGAATTGCAGCAACTGCTTGATAATTGGGTTGATGCCTATTATCACCTCCGCGCACACGATGGCTTAAAGGGTAAAACACCCAATGAAGTTTACCGCGCAGCTCAATATCAAGTGCGGGCAGTCGAACACCCAGAAGCCTTAGATCTCCTGCTTAATCACGTTGGCGAGTACACCATCCTTAAGGGCTTTATTAAAGCGGGAGGATTGCGTTATACGGCACCGGAAATGTTGGAGCATGAGTGGAAAGGGCAAAGAGTCCGAGTATTCCTCGATCCAACGGATGTCGCTCGAGCGTTTATATACCCGATCAATAATTGGGAAACCCGAATCGAAGCTGTTGATAGCCGTCTTTTAGGTCAAGAGATCAGCCCTGCGGCTTATCGTCAAACCAAAAAAGAAGAAGCCAAGGCACTGCGTAGTTTTAGGGCTGAAATGAAGCAACTCGCTAAAACGTTCAACATAGGCGAGATCCATCAAACCGTCATTGAACACTATGCCAAGCAGGCTAAGTCACTAGTCGAGTTTCCAACCCAGCCAATAGCCCACCAAAACCCCAGCTTAATGGCATTAACTGAGGCCGCAGAGCAGCTCGTTAAAACTAATAAGCCTGGATATAGCGACCAACAAATTGAGCATTTACGCCAGAAGCGTAAAGCGATTGAAGAACGTAAAAACAATATTAATCAACAGCATGCAACCTTAGTGCGTAATGAGCACGAAAAGGCACGTTTGCTTGCAGCTGAATCACTCAACCGTGAATTAACGCCAAAGGAGGATGCATTCCTAAAGGATTACAAAAAGCACAACAAGTTAGGGGCAAAACGCATTGATGAAATCATGGGCCATAAGCGCAGAGCGACCAACTGAGCACTTATGACCCACAACGGCCATGAAGGCCATAAAACTAAAGCAAATGGAGTATACAAAATGAAAGCAGTGATCGCACCTGTAAAAAATGTCCTGACAGCCCAAGACGCCTTCGACAACCTTTGTACCCGAGGCATAGGTGTACCAGGTCTCGGTTTGTACCATGGCCCAAGTGGCTTTGGTAAAACAACTGCAACAACGTATCTGTTTAACCAAGTGAACGGTATCTATGTTCGTGCCATGGCTACAGACAGTGCCAGTACACTGATGAACCGCATTGTCGGCGAACTTGGATCGAGCGGCATGTGGCGCATCAATAAGATGGTCGATTTTACTATCGAGCAAATGAGCATGTACGAACGCCCACTGTTTATTGATGAAGCCGACTACCTCATGTCGGACGTTCGAATGCTTGAAACCGTGCGCGATCTCTACGACAACACCGAAGTCCCTGTGATCCTCATTGGTATGGACCAAATCGCCCGCCGCATCAGTACACGCAAACAGTTCTTTAACCGTATTTCAGAGTGGGTTGAGTTTCGACCAGCCGACTTAGATGACGTCATGGTGATGGCCGATTCCCTCTTAGACAACGACATCAAAGTCGAACCTGAACTCCTTGATGAACTGCGTAAAGCCAGCAGTGGTGAGGCTCGTCGCATTGTCATTGGCCTTAATCAAATCGAACGTCTCGCCAAAATGAACGAACTTGATTACGTCACAGCAGAACACTGGGGTGCACAGCCATTCCATGGTGTTCGACGTCCAAGCCTTGTGGGTTAAGCGTTATGGCACAAGTCAAACGCTCAACCCCGTTAAGGCACAGCGCATGGTTGTTTATGTGCTGCTGTCGCAATCGAAAAGTTAGTTTTAGTGCTGAACAGGTTGGCGATGCATCGGGAATGCCCAAGTGCCTCGCGAATCGCTTTTTGCGTGATTTGTATCGAGAAGGGCGCTTAACACTCGAATGGAAAGGGCGTACAGGGCTGACTAACCGCTACTGGTTAAACGATGACAGTCCGTTAAAGCGCCAGTCTCAGTTAGCCAAGATTAAAGCGAATCAGCGGATCTGGAACAGCTGCCGCATCATGCGCAATTTCTCGATTGAAGAAATCATGGTCACAGCTAGGGTGGCGCGCTCAACGGTAAAGCGTTACCTCAATGCCCTGCAACGGGCAGGCTTGATCCGCATCAGAGCTATCGAAGAGGAAATGGTCATTTATCACCTCAACGTTGACTGTGGCGCTTTAGCACCAGAGCTAATCGATGACGGTATTTATGCACCAACCAAATCGAAGTTTTATCCCTATAGGGAGGCGCTATGAACAAGGACAATTGGTTCCAAGTGCTTGAGTTAAAAGTCAGTGAGAGCAGCCAAGCGCAGATTGCCAGAGAGCTAGGTGTCAGTCCGACCATGCTTAATCAGGTCCTGCTGAACAAATACAAAGGCAATATCGACACCATTAAAAATCGTGTCGAAGGGCGCTACTTACGTCACCACGTACAGTGCCCCGTTGCAGGACAAATCAGCGTTGATACCTGCAAAGACAATCAAGAACGGCCTTTTAGCTCTACCAACCCACAACGCGTCCGGCTCTATCGCGCCTGTCGCGGTGGCTGCCCACATTCGCAGTTAAAGCAGTCGGCAGTAACACAGAGGATCGATGTGCAATCAGCGACAGACAGTCGTTACAACGTAGAGGAACAGCTCGCGTTTTGTCGCCGACTCGCCCAGGGCGATCAACTACAGCATATCGAACTACTCGAAAGAGAATTGCAAAAGGTGGCTAACCGCCTAAATAGCGCCCTTTGGGATAACAAATGGAAAGGTAAATAACATGCAAACAAAAGCTATCAATGTGATTGCCGCCTTAAGGCTTCGTGGGATGAAGGTCGTTAGCCAGCATCGCGGTGTTATCCAAATTGACGTTCCAAGCCGTGATTTTAAACGCATGGCAGTTGAGATTATCGAGAACATTAAAGGCATTCGTCGCCGTTGTATGGCGGTGCAATTTCATGGCGTTACAGTGCGCTGGAATGAGGACAAATAAGATGAACACACAAGAACAAACCCACAACCAAGCTGCTATTCCGCAGGGCTACCGCAAAAACGCGGTAGGCGATTTGGTGCATGAAGATCGTATTAAGGCCGTGGACAAACTGCGCGATGAAGTGGTGCTGGCTATTGTCGGTTCAGCCAAAGAACTGCGTGAACAGATGCTTAATTTCAAACTGATGACGATGGCACAAATTGATGGCTTTGCCGAACTATCGGCCAGTGAATATGGCGTTAAGGTCGGTGGCAGTAAGGGCAATATTTTGCTTACTAGCTTTGATGGCAAGTACCAAGTGCGCCGTGCTGTAGGTGAACACCGCGTATTTGATGAGCGCATTCAAACCGCTAAAACCTTGATTGATGACTGCATTAAAAGCTGGAGTGGTGGCGCGGATACTCGCTTGATGGCGATGGTTGAACATGCGTTTCGGGTAAATCAACAAGGTCGTATCGACGTTAACCAAGTGCTCAGTCTGCGCCAGCTGGATATCGACGATGCCAACTGGAAACGGGCCATGGACGCCATAGCCGACGCGATTCAAATCACAGGCACTAGCCAGTACCTGCGCCTATATGAGCGTCAGCCTAATGGCAAATACACCCAACTACCACTGGATATCAGCACCCTTTAGGGTGGGCAAGGAGCACATCATGACACTCAGTACACAATCGGGCATTCAACACCTATTCGATGACAACCAAGCCGCACTCGATCGGGTGGCGTTTCAATTACGCCAAGCGACCTTACTTGAAGCTAGCTTTGACAATCTGCGCAGCGAGCTCAGTGGCCTAGCTGCTGAAAGGCCGCATTACTGCTTGATGATGTGCGCCGCGCTGCTCAATGCGCTCAAGGAGTTAAGCCAAGAGTTTGCAGGCGAACGCCGCGCTGTGATCGCCTTTTTTATGGAGAAGTCACTCAATAATTTAGAACTGCTAGAGCCAAAGCCAGTAATGCGTTAACCCTGCGAAACCCGCTCCATAGCTTGGAGCGAGGTCTGTCTAATGTAGTGATTAGGCACTGATGAGCAGCTAACCAAAGAGTAAAGATGAATGACACCCTATGCTAAACGCTTACTCAAATATGCCATTGCGAACTGCCCAGTTAGGCCCGTTCGTAAGGGGAAAACTAAGGCAGAACTGCTCGCCGATCGTGAGCTTTGGGCTGTTAACTTTTTAAATGCAGCAACACCGAATTGGCAGCAGCTTAAGAGTCAGCCTAAAGCCATCAAGATAGTATCCAGTGCGACAACCGATGAGGATGACGAATGTTAGAAACTAATCAAAAAGCCCCTGTGCATACTAATACGCAGGCGCACCCAGTCGCTCAACACAAGAAGCGCCTGATCACCTTAATCAATGTGGCTAAGGGATCATTGCAGCTCGATGAAGCCATCTACCGCGCCATGCTGAAAAATGCCACGGGTAAAGATTCCTTGCGGGCAATGAACTTGCCAGAGCTTGAACAGGCGCTAGAAGTGTTTAAACAAAAGGGCTTTAAACCTACTGTAACCAACAATAAAACAGCGGTTAAACGCCGTTTAAGTCCTGCTGCAGGTAAAAGCAAATTGGCCAGCATAGATAAAATACGTGCCATTTGGATCTCCATGGGCCACCACTTAGTCATCCAAGATAACAGTGAGTCGGCGCTTGATGCCTATGTGCGTCGCATGACGCTACGCAGCCGCATTACTAATAATCAAACCCAAGGCGTGGACGCCACCGCTTGGATGACAGAACCGCAAGCCTACAAGGTACTTGAAAGCCTGAAAAACTGGCATAAGCGCGTACTTATCGAGCGCATTATTGTCCGAGGTGAACGGCTAAAGATGAATGAAGCTGGTACAGGCCCCGCAAACTATGAAGTGATCGTCGCGCAATACGAGGGGCATGGCCATGAGTAAGCACATCCTAAATGCGGTTAGCATTTCCGAATGTCAGTTGGATTTATTGTCCACCAGCGCCGCCGAGCTGGAACAAGCCCTCGAAACCTTAGCCACGCTTAAGCCCGATGAGCGTGAGGACTTCATTCGTCGCTGGCCCTCAACCCTGCAAAGCCTGTGCGATGTGATGCGTCAAACCCTAAAACAATACGATATTGATAACGCGGATAATGTGAGTGAAGCCTTAGCCACCAGCCTAAGTGCCTACCTAGGTGGGCGCGATATCTACATCCCTAATGGTGAGCGCCTCAAGGATGCGCTGCGGGATATCCGCATTTGGCGCGAGTTTAAGGGCAATAACCTAGAGCAGTTGAGCCGTGACTATGGACTCACCGAGCGCCGGATCAGCCAGATAGTGGCAGAGCAAAGAGCTGCATTTGTGGCAAGGAAGCAGAGGAGATTGTTTTAAGTGCCTTAATGTAACACATTGTTTCATATTGGGTATTTGTGATGTTGATATTTGGGGGATTAAGCTTGGCCAGTTAATATAGGAGAACATACTTTTCAAGGCGTTACTTATTGTCATGTAGGTCAGTCTTAAAAGCTGAAACTCATTATATTAGGAATATTAAATGCACGTGTTTTTGACTCAGAACTTAAAAGCATTTCAAGTAAAAAATGCTAAGCATGTCATATATGCACATGAAAACCTTAAAGATGAGGTTTATATTGGCCAGAGTGGGTGCATCGTCAATCGTTGGAGTGAGCATCAACAAATCGCAAATTCAAAAAATCATCCGGAATACGAGCAAAAATTTAAAAAAGCACTCCGAGAACATAAGCACTGGAGACACTATATTGTTGCTATCGCCAGCAATCAAGAAGAAGCCGACAATGCGGAATCTGCAGCAATAGCATATTACAAACCTTGTTTGAATTCGCATCCTGGCCCAAGTAAAAACATCAAAGAGATCTATGGTTTTGTACCATTGAACACCAATGGTCGAGAAATAACCATTGAAGGAAAAACGATTACAAGGTACATGACGCAAGAACGATTTACAGATAGCGAGCGAAAATCAATACGCTGTAAAGCAATCCGAAAGGTAGGCAAATCTCATGTGAGTTTTGAATGCATTAATGATGGTTTTAGAGTGAATATTTCACACGAAAAAAGAATCGGTTTTAAACCTGGAGACACCGTATTGATCACTCATGCTGCAAAAGGTAAAACATTCTATACAACAACTGATTATAGTGATGTGGTGTTAGTCTAGTAATACTAAATTTGATGGTGTGACAAGGTTATTATATAAAACATAATTTGTACGGGGCTTCAGTTTAAGCCCTGTTTTTTCTAATTTATTGACGTTAGAATCAATCTTTACAGGGATCTCAAACAGTTAGGATGTTGATACATGCTGAAATGGAAATTACTTGGAAGTATTGTTTTAATGTGTAGTGCAAGCGTTCATGCAGAAATTTACAAATGCACAGTCGATGGAGTGGAGACATTCAGCCAAGTTCCTTGCGCTGAAGATGCCCAGTCTATAAGTGTTACTCCTCCTGCAAAACTCTCATCAGCTCCCCTTAACGAAGCTGACCTCATTGATCAATGCGTTGCTTACTTCAAACGCGCTGGCGATTTTAAAGATCCTGACTCTATAAAGGTTGAAGGTCATTTTTTCGACTGGCTGCAGGATGATAGTGGTGCCCGCAGGGTGCTACAGATAAAGGTCAATGCCAAAAACAGCTATGGGGCATATGCAGGTGGTGAGTATCGCACATGTTTTTTGAACTATAACGGGACGAAAATGAGTGATAACCAGTATTTAATAAAAGGATAATATAGCTATATGTTATTTTCCCGAGGACTGATTTTTTCGCTCGTCTTTGTCTTAGTTGGGTGTGAAAAACCAAGACATATTATTGACTTGAACTACCTGCTAGATAATCCTTCAACATTGTATTTGTCTTATCTTAAATATGATGGCTCGAAACAAATTCCGTATGCTTATTGTGATTCGATTGTTGATCTGCATAACATAGTTTTGATGGATAAAGGGACTGAACCTTATCTTTTCATTACGTGTTTAGGTTTTGATGAGATATTCGAACGCGCTAAGGAAAGATCTCGTTTTTTTAAGTACAGTACATTAGATAAATATGGGGTTCTGAGATTCTGTGGATGGAGGGATAACTATATTAAGTTAAATGAAGATTTTTCATACAAAAGTGTAAGTCCTAAAGTTGGGCTAACAGGTAATTGTCCATCTGTCACTGTATCCATGTTTCTAGATTTGTAACTGCAAGAATATTAAAGGTATTTTATGACTAATGCTCTAAGGCGGGTGAGCGTTTTTTTTACACATCATTGGCTTAAGGTCGTCTCGTTGGTGATAGTTGTGGCATTGATGGGCTATTCATTCTGGCTGTTGAAGAAGATGTTTATCACCAGCTCTGATTTTGTTACTTGGAATATGGCTGTATGGTTTTTTGCTTTAATCATTAATCTGTTGCCATCGATTTCAGAGCTTTCATTAGGTGGGTATGTGCTGAAGTTAAGGGAAGCAACCAAAAATGCTCAGCAAACTTTGGAGCAGATGCGGCCATTCATGCTCAATATCTATAAGCAAATGCTACTTTCTATGAAGATAGCAGTTCAAAAACCTTTTGCATTTGCTGGCGAATTAGATGACAGGATTGAACCATTTTGGTCTTTGGTTAGTGCAATTCGTACTGATGGATTAGAAATTGAACTTAATGAGGAGATAAAAACTACAGCAACAAAGATTGCACTAGACCAGCTAAAAAATTTATTTACTGCTCACCATGTTGTGTTGCGTGAGATTGATTATAAGGAACTTGTCGATTTAAGTGGAAGTGATAAGTATGAGTGCCTTATGTCGTTGGAACCGTTCATAGAATACCATCGACTTTATAAATTTATTAAAAACTAATCCCGAAACCTTTCCAATCCGCTCCAAACCCTTAAGCCGAGACAATGAACCCATGTTCACTGTCTCGGTTTTTTTATGGCCTTTGTCACCCACAATACTTCTCGTAAATGCCAGAGTCGCAGCGGCGTTAACAGTATGCCGATTGCGAATGCGCAGCCCAAACGCATTCAAAGCCGAGTCTATCGCCAGTGCGCTAAGGACGGTTTTAATGCCCGCATCAAGGCGGAGTTAGCAGGCGATGTGCCCGCCGCCGTACCCTTGTATAGCCACAGTCTCACCCGTCAAAGCTACTTTGAACAAGGCTGGCATGCCGTCACTCACCTCCATGTTTTAAAAGCCCGCGAGCAACGCAAGGCACAAGCTATGGCGGTGCCTAATGAACAGTAAACTCAAGGCGATTTTACTAGCCGCAGGCTTAAGTTCGGCAGCCATAACTGGCGCACAGCTTACCGATAAATGGGAAGGCAATAGCCTGAGCGTCTATGTCGATGCGGTGGGCGTTCTGACAGCCTGTCGTGGCCATACGAGCAAAGACTTAAAGCTTGATCAAATCTTCACCGAGCAGCAATGCATGGAGATCTTTGCCAAGGATATCGCCAAGGAAGATAAGCAGCTGCTTAGCCTCACAGCGCCCGTAACTCTCACCCACAGCGAGCACGCCGCCTATTTATCGTTTTTGCACTGGGCGGGATACGGCAACTTTGCCAGCTCAACCCTGCGCAAAAAGCTGTTAGCTGGGGATCGTGTGGGTGCCTGTAAGGAGCTAACCCAAGCCTGTTCAACCAATAAGCAAACGGGTGAGCGCGTCTGTAATGGCTGGACGTATGGCACCGACCTATTCGGTAACAAGGTGCGCCTAAATGGCCTCATCAAGCGTCGTGCCGAAGAGCAAACCATTTGCCTAAGCGAACTGGGCCTCTCGCAATCAAAGGGGGGCGCGCAATGAATCCCTCACAAATCATTAGCACTGTGCAGTGGCTATTTTTGTCACTGGCATTAGTCACCATTGGGCTGATGTACCAGCAACAGCAGAGCACTAATAGCCAACTCACCCAAGCGTTAACTGACAATGCTGCCCTGCAACAGAGCGCCGACACCCTAGCGGTATGGCTGCAAGACGCCAACGTTGAACGCATTGCCCTAAAAGACGAAGGCGAAACCCTCGCCCTGCAGGTGCAAACCGTCGAACAGCAAAAGGCCGCGTTAGCTACCCGTAATCAAGACCTTAACCACCAACTCACCCAGTTACTTGAGGACGCCCAGGATGAACAAACACAAACATGGCGTGTGGCTAGTGTGCCTAACGATGTTGTGCGCGTGTACGACAATGCCGCCCGCTGTGCGTTACGTGCCCACTTACAAGACCGCGTATGTGTTGCCGCCAGAAGCACTGATGCGCGAGTGCAACGTCACTCAGGTACCGCCACAGGTCTTGCAGTGCCTGCAAACCCAACAGGAGGTGTGCCTTCGCAACCCACCGCTCAGCAATCAAGAGTCAGCGGGGCTAATGCTCTCGCTACTCACTGACCTTGGGCAATGCAACCTCGACTGGCAAGCCCTGCACGATTGGCGGCTACGCCATCAAACAGACCAAACAAAATAAGGAACCCCATGGACGAAACCGATTGGGCTAGCAATATGGAAACCCGCGAGCGAGCTGCCTGCGTTGATGCAGTAAGGGATGCCGCCAAGCACAAACAGCATCGCCAAGGCAATGGCATCTGTATTGATTGCTTAGAGCCAAATGAGCCACAGCGGCTTAACGAGTTGCGCTGTATTAGTTGCCAACAGGATGAAGATAAGCGCCAGAAGCAGCGCTATGGGACGCGTTTATGATCGAATCGCTATTTGAATATTTCGGTAAGTATTGGGGCTTCATTGGCAGCGTCATTAGCGTTTTCTGTGCACTGCTGATGGCGTGGTTTAGCACGCGATTTACCCCACGTATTGAGCACGAAAAGGTGATCCAAAAGGTGGCTGAAATCGACAAGCGCCTTAGCGAAACTGAAATGCAATTGGAGTACATGCCGACCCGTGACGAACTGCATGCGCTTGATAAAACCCTCACAGGTTTAGGTGAGCGTTTTGGCGCAATGGAACAAGGCATTCGGCGCTTAGAAACCAAGACCGACATGCTTCTCGAAAACGAACTGAAAGGAGGCCATTAATGGCGATGCAGCAAATTATCAATGAGCACCAACGCCTTGTGGTGCTTCGATTACTGACCGAGGCGGGAGCCTTCGCACTCAACGAGTCCATCTTACAAGATGGCTTAAATGCCTACGGCCTCGACATTAGCCGCGATGCCTTACTGGTGCAGCTGGCTTGGCTTAATGAGCAAGGGCTGATTAAAACCGAGTTAGTGGGCAAAGTGACCACGGCCACGCTAACAGGTCGCGGCCAAGATGTGGCGACAGGCCGCGCGGTAGTGCCAGGGGTTAAACGTCCACGGGCGGGAGAGTAGCCATGGCGAGTGAAACCCGAGGCCGCCGCTCTAAGGTGGATTTACTGCCTGATCCTATTCGCAAGAAGCTCGATGCGGGGCTGCGTAATGGTTCGATTCAGCAGATTGATTTGCTCGATGAAATCAATGCGCTGATTAAAGCCGCTGGCTTGCCTGAGGAAAACCAGCTTTCCCGTGCAGGCATCAACCGTTACGCCACCAAGATGGAGGCCGTGGGTAAATCCCTGCGCGAAATGCGTGAGATCACCCAAGTGTGGACGGCAGAGCTGGGCGATAAACCCACAGGTGAAGTCACTAAACTCATCCTCGAAATGGCGCGTTCGCAGCTGTTTAAAGCCCTATTAAACCAAGATGAAACAGGCGAAGGTGCCGACGTTGGCATGATTAAAGACGCCATGTTAGCGGTGCAGCGTTTGGAGTCTGCTGCAATGGCCAGCCATAAGCGCGAGAAAGAGATCCGCACTGCGTTCGCGGCCGAAGCGGCTAATGCCGCCGAGAAGGTAGCTAAAACTGCAGGCTTAACCAGTGATGCCGTGGCCTTGCTTAAGCGCGAAATACTGGGGATTGCCTGATGACCATTAAGAAAAAGGTGTTAGCAGCCGCGACTGCGGTAGCGCTAGCCATCACGCCCACGGCAAGCAGCTTTGATCCCACGTACGAGGCAAGTTGCCTAAGTCGCTTTGATCCTAAAGAGGTGCTACTCGGTTATCAGAAACGCTGGATAGCCGACGAGTCACCGCTGAAAATTGCCGAAAAGTCGCGCCGAACTGGACTCACTTGGGCCGAAGCTGCCGATGCTTCTTTAACTGCAGGCGCTGCCCGTGGCCAAGGGGGGACTAACCATTTTTATGTGGGCAGTAACAAGGAGATGGCACGGGAATTTATCGACGCTGCGGCCATGTGGGCCAAAGTATTTGATAAGGCCGCAGGTGAAATCCAAGAAGAAGTCTTTGTCGATGAAGGCCAAGACGGTAAAGAGATCCTGACCTTTGCCATTTACTTTGCCTCAGGTTTTAAGGTGCAGGCGCTATCGAGTAATCCCTCAAACCTACGCGGTATGCAAGGCAATGTGACCATTGATGAGGCCGCGTTCCACGAACGCTTGGCCGAAGTGCTAAAAGCGGCATTAGCGCTAACCATGTGGGGCGCGAAGGTACGCTTGATCTCCACCCATAATGGCATTGATAACCAGTTCAATGAGCTGATTAATGATTCCCGTGCGGGTAAAAAAGATTACTCCATTCACCGCGTCACCTTAGATGATGCCTGTAATGAGGGGCTGTATAAGCGTATTTGCCAAGTGCGCGGCATCGAATGGAGCCAAGCGGCCGAGGATGACTGGAAAGCAAAATTACTCAAAGCCACAGCTACCGAAGAGGACGCATTAGAAGAATACTTCTGCGTGCCTAAATCGGGCGGTGGTGCCTATCTTAACCGCGCGTTAATCGAAGCCCGCATGGCCAGCGTGACAGATAGCGGCCCCGTTGTTCGCCTTAAAAAAGACGACGCTTTTGGACAGTGGCCAGAGGGTTTGCGGGCGGCGGAGATCCTTAAGTGGTGTGAGGATGAACTAAAGCCGGTTCTCGATAGCTTAGACCCTGCACGCCCCCATTGCTTTGGTGAAGACTTTGCCCGTAGTGGTGACTTAACTGTGATTGACGTGGGGGAAATCGCCCAAGATCTCCACATCAAAATCAAGTTACAGGTCGAGCTTAAAAACATTCCCTTTCGCCAGCAAGAGCAGATCCTGTTTTACATTGTGGACCGCTTGCCACGGTTAAGGGGCGGCGCGATGGATGCGCGCGGTAATGGTCAAGCGTTAGCGGAGTACGCCCAAGATAAATACGGCAGTGAAGTGATCGCCTGCGTGATGCTGTCTGAGTCCTTTTACCGCGAGCAAATGCCACGTTTTAAAAGTCACTTTGAAGATGGGCTGTTAACTATTCCAAGGGATGACGACACCAGTACTGACTTGCGGGCTTTAAGCATTAACCGTCGAGGTACACCATGTCTTGGCGATGTGCGGACAGGCCAAGAAAAAGAACGCCATGGTGATGCCGCGATCAGCCTGTTCTTGATGGTATACGCCTCCACCTTAGACGGTGCACCCATAGAGTTCACCCCCATTCCTAGAAGTGATCACCGCAATCCGAATGCCCATGCAAGTGCCCATGAGGATGATCATCAAACGCAGCGAGGTTGCTGGTAATGCAAGAAAAAACAACTGAATCACGTATTTTGGACGCCAGTGGTCGGCCGTTTAAGCAGCGTGAAGCCAAAGCACTGCAGACCGACGATGTGCGTTTAATTGGCTTGCAACGTACCTTTAGCCAGCACCCAAGTAGCGGCTTGACGCCCGCCAGTGCAGCCAATATTTTGCAGGCCGCCGAGCAAGGCGATCTCATTGCTCAATGTGAACTGGCCGAAGATATCGAAGAGAAAGACGGCCACCTTTATGCCGAGTTAGACAAGCGCAAACGGGCGTTGATCGGCGTGGACTATTACTTAGTACCACCCCGTAATCCGACGCCACAGGAAAAGGCCGACACTGAATATCTGCAAGAAATGCTTGAGGAAGGTAACTGGATAAAGACGCTCATTAAGTCAATGAGTGATGCCATTCTCAAGGGCTTTAGCATGCACGAGTTAGCCTGGACGCGAGAACTTGGGGAATGGTTTATTGAAGTGCCAGAGTATCGCGATCCGTCTTGGTTTATGACTCACCCTGAGCGGCGCAACGAACTGCGCCTGCGTGATGCCAGGGTCAATGGCGCTGACCTGTGGCCCTTTGGTTGGATCAAACATATTCATCCAGCCAAGTCGGGCTATGTCAGCCGCAGTGGTTTAGTGCGTCAGTTAATCTGGCCGTTCATTTTTAAAAACTACAGTGTGCGCGACTTAGCCGAGTTCCTTGAGATCTACGGTTTGCCGCTGCGTATTGGTCAGTATCCTGCGGGTGCCAACGATGAGGAAAAGCGCGCCCTGTTAAATGCAGTGATGAGCATTGGCCATAACGCGGGTGGCATTATGCCCAAGGGCATGGTGATGGATTTTGAGAGTGCAGCCACAGGTCAAGCTGATCCCTTTGATTTGATGATTAGCTGGGCTGAAAAGACCATGAGCAAGGTGATTTTAGGCGGCACCTTGACCAGCCAAGCCGACGGTAAAAGCTCAACTAATGCGCTCGGTAACGTGCATAACGAAGTACGCCAAGAGCTGCGCGATGCAGACCTTAGCCTGATTGCCGAAACCTTAACCCGCGACATAGTGGCCCCTTTATATGCGCTTAACTGCAAGAGTTATCAAAGCCAACGTCGTCATCCTCGTTTAGTCTTTGATACCACAGAGGCCGAAGATTTACGCGCCTTAGCGTATCCGCTGCGGGCGTTCGTCAGCATGGGCATGCAGATCCCACAAAACTGGCTGCATGAAAAGACCCGTATCCCTAAGCCCGCTAATGGCGAAGCCGTGCTGGTGATCCAGCAAGAAGACCCCAATGCCAGCGCTGCAGGCGGTAATGACAATCAGCAGACAGCATTGGCCGCACTCTCTGCGACAGAGGGGGCGGCTAAGCAGTCAGATGCCCCGTTGAGTGAACCGAGCCAAACCGCCTTAGATAAAGCCTTGGATGCACTCACTCAAGGGCAAATGAGCGAAGCCTATATGGCGATGGTTGAGCCATTACTGGCACAACTGCAGAGCGAGCCGGAGCAACTGCGCGCCCAGCTGGAACAGGACTATCCCGCCATGGATACCGAGCAGCTTACCGAAACCTTAGCGCGGTTAATGTTTGTGGCCGAACTATGGGGTATCGCCAATGCCTAAACAAAGAGTGCCTAAAACCGTTGATTTAAGCATTGCCATTAACCAAGCCCCCGCCGATGCGGTGGCCTATTTCCGTGCCAAGGGTTTTGCCATCAGTGACGATTGGCAAGACGTGTGGACCCGCGCCCACGCCCGTGCCTTTACTGTGGCCAAGGCAGCACAGATGGATGTGCTCACGGCGATCCGTAATGAAGTGGATGCAGCCCTAAGCCAAGGGTTAACCGCTAAGCAGTTTCAGGCAAACCTTAAACCGCAGCTTGAAAAGCTCGGATGGTGGGGTAAAAAGGAAGTCGATGGCCGCGAGGTACAGCTGGGGAGTCCCTACCGCTTAAACACCATCTATCGTCAAAACTTGCAAACGGCTTACATGGCTGGTCGCTATCGGCGCATGTTGTCGCGCACTAAAACTCACCCCTATTGGCAGTATGTGGCGATAGATGACGGCCAGACACGCCCAGCACATGCGCGGCTTAGGGGTAAAGTGTTCCGCTTTGACGATCCAATATGGGACATCATCTATCCCCCCAATGGTTGGGGCTGTCGTTGCCGCGTTCGGGCGTTAACTGAAGCGCAGATTAAGGCGATGGGGATCACTGTGGAAAATGGCGAAGGTTATATCCAGCGCTTTGACACTGAGACAGTCGCGCGCGGAACGGG
This sequence comes from Shewanella sp. SP1S2-4, assembly GCF_031932075.1. NCBI lineage: Bacteria > Pseudomonadati > Pseudomonadota > Gammaproteobacteria > Alteromonadales > Shewanellaceae > Shewanella > Shewanella sp. SP1S2-4. Next base: position 354,017 of record NZ_JAUOET010000003.1, on the reverse strand, counting down.
TGAAGTGTTAACCGTGCCCCATGCGCGTATCGATCTGCCCGATGGCAGCAGCATGAGCCCCGATTTAGGCTGGGCCTATAGTCCAGGCGAAGCCGCCTTTGGTACCGACGTAGCGGTGGCCAAAAAGCTTGGCACTATTCAATCCCTCGATACCCGCGCGCAGTTTATTCAAGCACTCAATAATAGCCCACTGCGCCACGCCCAGTTTGCAAAGTGGACGGATGAAGTACTCGCCAAACCAGAGCAGCAGAAGCGCCTAGGCTCAAGTCAGCAGGCGTTAGGTTTTATGACGCCATCAATTCAAGCTGCGGTAACGGCGCGTTTAGGCCGCGAGCCTAGCGCATTGCTGGCTATAAAAGAGCGGCAACTCAGCACAGCGCAAGCCTCGGTGACGCCTAACCAGTTGCAGCAATTACCGCTGATGCTGGCTAAGCCTGAGGCCGTTCTATGGGATAACGATAATCAAACCTTGCTCTATGTGTATCCAATTGAAGGGCAAGCTGATGATGAACGAGCGAGCAAATTACTTATCGCGAGCCATTGGCCATTACAGCGCACACCTAATGAGGGCCAAGTGGAAGTGCTTAAGTTATCACTAGCAGATCTGCAGCAAGCCCAATACCAAGTGCTTGAAGGCAAGTTAAAGGGTTAGCGCTATGAGTAAGATTGATATCACCCTCAGCAATGACACTGTCATACAGGTGCTGACAAGCTTGATGAATAAGCTCGACGACTTAAGCGAGCCGATGAACGATATTGCTGCCGTGCTCGAATCGGCCACCGAATCAGCGTTTGAAGCAGAGGCCGATCCCACGACAGGCCAAGCTTGGGCATCCTTAAGTGATGCCTACCTTAAGACAAACCCTAAACGCCAGGGCGGTAAGATATTACAAGCCAGTGCTGGCGGGCTAGCTGCCAGCGTAGCTGCCGACAGCGGCGACTTTTGGGCGGCCATTGGTAGCAATAAAATCTATGCCGCTATTCACCAGTTTGGTGGCACCGACGATATGCCCGCAGGCCCAGCGGGTATTCCGGCACGACCATACCTCGGCGTAAGCCGTGAGAATGAGCAGTCTATGTTAGGGATCTTAGGTGGGTATTTATTGTGGTCTTAAGATTCTGTGGCACTTGGGACTTTGGCTACATCCAAGTATTCCCCCATCAAGGAGGCAATAGTTGAAAGTCTGTCCTGTGTGATCTCATTTGGATAAATTCGTTCAACTGCTTGCAGCATATCGAAAGAGTCGAACAAATAGGCTCTTGCAAACTCGGTACTTTCATTTATGGAATAGTATTTAAGTGCTAAGTCAGAAATGAGTATAGTCTCACGTCTTATTCTATTTAAATGGCTTGTTACATCTTGGTTTTTACTAACAGCGTTTGCAAATTGTGGATTGTAGATTGGGTCAATATTTACCAATGTGATATGAAGAAATGAACTGTACGTATCATCAAGTCTGCGCGTCGAAGTGGGGCTTGTTGGAATTGATTTTATTGGAAATGGTTGCCCTATAATCACTTCATATTTTTTTTGTGAGCGCTCTAATAGTCGCGTTAACTCATTTAGCTTTGCTTCATTTTTGATATGGTTTACTTGTTCCACCATAGCTTTTCGGCTTAGAGCCGTCTCTTCTTTGGTTTCTGCAAGTTCTTGGCGAGTCAGGGCAAGTTCCTGCCGTGAAAGCGCTAGCTCATCCATCTGATACTTTAATGACCATACTAGTAGGCTAACAGTACCAAAACCAAGTATAGGGTTTAGCACGCCTCCAAAATAATCTCCAAAAGCACCAAAGTCGCCTTTATCTCCGACACCTCCATGGAAAATTGAAAAGTAAAGGAGTAGTAAACAACCCGCGATCGTGGCCAGTAGAATGATGAGCCATTTAAACGACTTCTCAGCATTAGAAACTAGAGTCTGATCGGCTTGAGGTAGCTTATGAGGATTGGTGGTCATGTGGCGTCCATGCTTTAAAAGTAATGACAGTATTCTAAGGTGACAAGCTCCGAAGCGTAAAGCTCTCAAACGTGATTTAAGCGCCTTAACTCTCAACTTGGTGTAACGGCTTATCTAAAAACCACTTAAACGCTTTAACAAGGATTTAAACGGGTTTTAAACTGGGTTATGCTGGGTTAGGTTGGTAGTTTATGATAATACTCTTGCTATACAGAAACCCCAAACAACTCTAAATATTGCATCAGATAACTCACAACTGCTTGATGATCCGGAATTAACAAAAAGTTCATCGTATGGTCTTGAGTATCTTGGTATTACATTTATGTTTTTGGGGTCATGTATTTTTTGTATATAAAATTTAAAAATTGATTGTCGTATGGAGATATTGTGGAAGATAAAAATGTAAGTTTTGCGGTGCTACGTTCGGATATGGGGACGCTGAGCATCCCCCTGCCGGATGTTATGATTAATGCCGTAGCTGGGAAAAAAATCGACATTTCTTATGGTTTGAATAGTCTTTTAAAAGCGAGACTACCTGTTAAGAAATCTAAAACAACACTCTCTATAATGGATACTGAGTTAGAGGTTGAATTAGATGATGATGTGCTAAATAGACTGGATGAACTAACCGATGCAGCAATTAGTAATTCAGAAGGTTTTGCCTCTGAATTTTATGATTTATTGAGATCTGCTTTACCTTATGACGATAGACCATGTTCAACTAAGCAATTCGAATATGCTGAATTGATAGCAACTACATTAGGTGTAGATCTGCCAAAAAATTTAATATCTAGCTCTGAAGTTTGTTCTGAATTTATTGATAAGCATCAGGAAGGTTTTAAGTTACAATAAGCCCAAAAAAATGCAACTTACAATCATGCTAGAAAGCTAGCGAAGCAAGGCTACGCAGACTTTTTGTATCGTAATGGTCACTCATTTGTTGAAATTTGCTCAGTATTTGATGTCGCTAAAGAGTCGACCGTGATTAAATATATCAATGAATATAGAGAATGGGTCAAGGAATTCCAACTCTATAAAAATGAATATCAATATATGTATGTAGAGCTTATTTCTGCTGTTATTAAGGAAACCTATCCTAGTTTTAACGATTTCCCTGATACTATTGAATGCTTAGATTAATTACGAAATCTTTCCAATCGGCTAGTTAGTCCACTCGACCATGATGGGCACTCCAATGTTATTGAGAGTGCCATTGTGTCAAAACTAAATCCGCTAACCAAAATTAAGCTGTAAAGCTTACTTCTGCAGGTGATTATTCGTTTCAGCTAACTCTATATTGATTATTGCAAGCTGTTTAGCTATATCTTCTGTCCAAAAGATATTCTGGAATGGCTGTAGCATCGACTTTGCCTCATTTAGGTATATCATTGCCGTTTCTTTGTTTTCTGAGGAAGAATAATATTTTTTGGCAACTATTGAAAAGTTGACTAACAGTGTTTCAATATTGCTCCAACTACATTGTTGTTTTTGTTTTAAGGAGTATTCGTAAAGATTTTTTATGTAGACTTTTGCTTCCTCTATATCTTGTATAGATGACGTTGAATCTTCATAAAGTAAATTATAAATAGTGAGTTCATAAACTTGTTTGCTCTCAGAAAATTTATGTTTATGTGCTTGCCAGAAAATGTGGAAAAAATCATCGGTAATTTTCACTTTTGAAGTGATTTGAGTTCTAAACTGAGCCCTTATATCTGTAATTACTCTCATTAACTCATTTAATTTAGCTTCTTGTTCTAGATGGTTAACCTGCCTTTGCATTGCATCACTACTTCTAGCCAATTCATCTCGGGTTAAAGATAATTCCTTGGATTGAATTTTCAGTGAGTGTACAAGAAGTATCACAGTAGCAAACCCTAATATTGGATTTAATACTCCGCCTAAGTAATCTCCAAACTGGCCGAACTTTTCTTGATCAGGTACACCTGAATGAAAATTTAGGAAGTAAAGGCCTATTAAAAGTAAAGCGAGTAGAGCAACAAAACAAACAAGTCTAAAATGCCAATCAGCAAGCATTCTAGATTGCTCTACAAGTGAAGATTGGTCTTTTTGTCTTGCAGTGGGATTGGTGGTCATACGCCGTCCTTGGATGTAAAAGTAAGGGCTCCATTCTAAGGGGAAGGTGCTTTTATCGCAAAGCGCTAAAACGAATTTTAAGCGGCTTGGTTCTCAATTTGGTACAACGGCTTATCGCAAAATCATTTAAACGCTTTAACAAGGATTTAAACGGATTTTAAACTGGGTTATGCTCGCACTCATTAACCCAACAAGGACAACATTACAGGAGGTTGCATGAACTTGATTAATAAATTGGTACCGAGTGGAGGTAGTCACTTTAGCTTAGGCTTAAGCAGTTGGGTTAATGGTGATGGTGTAGAGCCTCCATTACTAAAGCACTTTACCGAACAAGCAACAGGTGGTGGAACTACCCAGCCTGAATCAGAAGGTGCTGGCGCAGATATTTGGATAGTGTTGATTTCGATAGCCGTAGTATTACTTAAATAGATGAGGTGTTAAGGATGACAATCAATAAGGTAATGACCAAAGGCTTTGATAACCCTTTAGCAAAATTTGATGAGGTCAATGCTAAATTGGCTCGTTTTTATAGTACGCAGAATAAAATTAGAGAAATACAAAAGGCTTTTGAATTACCTAATGCAATATCTCAAATGTTGAAAGATATTGATAATTTAACAACCCCTATAAAAGCCCTTCAGCCAACATTAAACTTGGCCACTGCAGGAACAGCATTTACGCAATCACAATCACCCAGTTTTCTTGCTCGAATGTTAGCGCCTCAAAGAACGCTATTGGATGGTATGACAAAGTTGTATCCTCAAATAAGCCCATTACTTACTCAATTAGGAAGCACTACCTCTGGTGTGTTTTTCTCTAAGTTTCTAACAGATAATTTAGATTTAATTCTCCCCAAGCTACCTGCGCTAAATAGCGAACATTTAGCTTTACTGGAGGAGGCGGCTCAGAATATTTCCGATATATCCCCTCTAAGCGAGTCAGACCTAAGTGAGTTTTCGGATACCTTAAAAGCAGCTCAGGCGGAACCGAGTACGAGATTCTGGGACTCTTTACTAAAAGACCCTAAGAGTCTACTAGTGATTGTTCTGTTTTACATGTTGCAGGTTTTAGGCAACATGGGACAAAATTATGTCTACGATTTAGCCAAGGCTCATAATGTACTTCCGTATCTAAATAATCCTACATCGGCATCTCAGAAGGAAGTTGTTACTAATGCCAAGAAGGACTTATGTTTGGAAAATCTTAGAGTCTGCAAATATGTAGATGCGAATATGCTATATGTTCGCGCCGAAGGCCGCCGTAGTTCTTTTGCTATAGATTCGCTACAGCTTGGTCAAGGCGTCTTTGTTATAGAACGGGACGAGTCTAGAAGTTGGTCATTTATTGAATATTTTGATAGTGAATCTCAACAATACCGTACTGGTTGGGTGTTCTCGCGTTACCTAAAACCATACATAAAATAATCCCGAAACCTTTCCAATCCGCTAGCGATTCAAGTGAGATCATTATAGGTACTCCAATGTTATTGAGAGTGCCTTTTTTATGTCTGCAACCACCACCGCTTTGGGCTTTGCCGCCTTAAGCAGCCAGTTAAACGTCAATCCAGAAGCAACCTTTGTGGTTGGTGAAGATGGCTACATTCAGGCGCTGCCTGATGGCCACTTTGCTGCCGTCGATGGTCGCCCTGATGATGTAGCTGGTGGCAAGTGGTTGATGGATAGCGTTGCGTTCGCGGCCCTGCGAGCAAACACCCCCCATAAAGCCGGTGATCTGGTTATTGACTACGAACACCAAACCCTCAACAAAGAGAAGAATGGCCAGCCTGCACCCGCTGCGGGTTGGTTCAACATCGATGACGTGCAATATCGACAGGGGCAGGGCTTGTTTATTAAGCCGCGCTTTACCGATAACGCCATCGCTTATCTCACTGCCAAAGAATACAAGTACTTCAGCCTAGTGTTCGGTTACGACACCAGCACTGGCCGCCCGCAATTTATCCACTCAGCCGCGTTAACTAACCGCCCTGGTGTCGATGGCATGTTGCCACTCGCATCGTTGGCTGCACTGGCTGCTCTTAATACAAGCCTCAATCCATACGAACCTATCCAATCTACCGACACGGAGGAACTCCATGTGAACCCATTACTGAGAAAAATTTTAGCCGCCTTGGGCGTTGAAATTCCAGATGACGTGACAGCTTTAACCGCTGAGCAAGAGGTCGCGGCGCTATCTGCACTTAATACGCTAACCACAGCAGCAAATAGCGTTGATGGCTTAAAGCAACAGCTTACCGCGCTGAGTGCTACATCGCCCTCGGTTGATCTAAGCCAATACGTTCCAGCGGCCACGGTCGCTGCACTGCGCGCGCAGCTGGTGGCGCTAACTGCTGAAAACGGCGTGCTTACCGTTGAGCAAACCGTGAAGGCGGCGATAGACGAAGGCAAAGCCTTTGAGTGTGAACGTGATTACCTAACCAAGTTAGGCCAGCAATCCATGGTGGCACTGACTGCCAACTTGGGTGAGCGTGTGGCTATTGCCGCATTAACGGCCAAGCAAACCACCACAGTTCCCGATCCTATCAAGGACAAGGAAACCAAACTCGCGGCACTGACTGCCGACCAAATCAAAATGGCCGATTCTTGGGGCATGTCACAAGCTGACTTTGCTAAAGCTATCGCCGCTGATCAGGAGCACAAATAATGGCAGCTATTAACGCCCCAGTATTACAAGCCCTGCGCACTATGGTGCGTAGCGAGTTTCAAAATGCTTTAGCTAAGACTGAGCCACTGTATTTAAAAATTGCCTCAGTCGTGCCAAGCAATACTAAGTCCAATACCTACGGCTGGTTAGGTTCAATGCCGACCATGCGCGAATGGATTGGTGCGCGGGTGATCAACTCCATCAAAGAGCATGGTTATTCAATCACTAACCGTACCTTTGAAACCACCATAGGTATTAGTCGTGATGATGTGGAAGATGACACTTTAGGGATTTACAAACCTATGGTGCAAGCATTGGCACAGGAAGGTGAAGAGTTTCCCGACGACTTGGTGTTCGAGCTATTAGCTGAAGGCTTTGGCACTTTGTGTTATGACGGGCAGAACTTTTTTGACACTGACCATCCCGTTAACGAGAAGCACGATGGTACGGGTGCTGACGTATCGGTGGCCAACATTGTGGTTGATGGCGCTTATACGGGGGAACCTTGGTTTTTGCTCGATACCACGCGCCCATTAAAGCCACTCATCTTCCAAGAGCGTCGCAAGCTGGATTTAAACACCCTGTTTAATCCAACCGACCCTGCAGTTTGGACCAATAACGAGTTCCAGTTCGGCACCGATATGCGCTGTGAGGCGGGCTTTGGCTTCTGGCAGATGGCCTTCGCCAACAAGCGTACTCTCAATGCCACCAACCTATGGGGCGCTTACAAAGCCATGCAAGCTTTTACCAGCGACGGCGGTAAGAAACTCAAGATTCGCCCCAATTTGTTGGTGATCCCAGCTTCTCTTGAAGACGTCGCACTCAAGTTAATGACCCGTGAGCGCATTGATGAAGGTGGCGTGACCGTGGATAACGAACTGAAAGGCAAGTTCGAGATCCTTGTGGTGCCGCAACTTTAGGTGTTCACCCCTTAAGTTTGAGTAGCGAATCGCAGGCACAAGGATGCGCCTGCACCCCAACATCGAGTGAGGTAACAATGAAATGGCGAATCCTTCTAAGAACATTCAAGTCCTGTTGGTTATCTGTCTTGCGCACACTGGCTATCGCCGTGCGGGCATGGCGCTTACCAAAGGCGAAAACCTTATACCGCTGGCCGAGCTGTCGGATGAGCAAGTTGCAGCATTTGAAGCTGATCAGCGCCTTAAAGTATCCGTGCGTGATATGGCACCAGCGTCGGGGAGTGTGGACATTCCAGACGGTGATCAGACATTAGGCACAGATATCACAGGCACACTCACTGGTGTGAAAGAGCCCAATGGTGAAGAGAAAGTCTTGGGTGAACTGTCAGTAAAAGAGCTGAAAGAACTGGCAAAAGACTTGGCGATCACGGGTGTTAACTCGATGAATAAAACTGACTTAATTAGTGCGATTCAGGCAGTAAAAGTCACAGTGCCTGGTGAAAACGAAACGGCTACCCAAAACACTGAAACGCCTAGCGCTGAAACGGAAAGCACTGAACCATCTGGCACAACCACCAACGCAGCAGGTGAGTAGTCATGGCCGACTTAGCCATCACAAGAGCCATGTACGCCACCCCTGACAACATGCTGAGTCGCTTTGGTGCGCAGGACTTAATGCTGCTCACCGAGCGCGAAGGCAGTGTGCCAGGGGAAATCAATTTCGCCTTGCTTGAGCAAGCATTGCGCGATGCGTCTGCCGAGATTGATGGCTATATCGTGGGCCGTTACACCTTGCCGTTAACTACTGTTCCCGCCGTATTGGAGCGTAACTGCTGCGATATCGCCCGTTACTTCTTGTATGGCGATAAAGCCCCTGAACAAGTCGAGAAGCGCTATACCGCTGTGGTGAAGTTTTTAACCGCTGTGAGCAAAGGCGATATCAGTTTGGGGCTAGCTGATACGGGAGAAGTCGCTAGCCAAAGTGAGTTAGTGGTCAGTATCGAAAGTGCAGGCAGCGTGTTTGGCCGTGCATCGTCTAAGGGGTTTATCTGATGTTTGAAATTAAAGATAACTACCTTGCTGCAGGTGATGCGCTGACTCAAATACTTGAGCCATTAGTGACGAGCCAGAAGCTGAAAAAGGTCTATCAAGCCAATGAGCTAAGCGAAGTGGATGAGCGCAGCCAAATCACCCCCGCCGCCCATGTGTTGTATCTGGGCGATACGCTGGCGGATACCGCACAAGGCGGCAACACCAGCCAAATTAAGCAGACTTGGCTTGTGGTATTGGCTTGCCGTTTATCTATCCACGAAGGCCAAGCAGGTGAGTTATTAGTCAGTCTGTTAAACGCGATTGTGGGTAAGTCCATTGCGGTGGATGGTCAGATGCTTGGCCCCTTTGTGCGCGTTAACAGTCCCGTTAAACCCCGTTTCACTAAAAGCCACGGTTATTACCCCGTGGCCGTGAGTGTGCAACTGAGATTCAAACCCAGCTAACCCAACAACTTAATATGAGGAAAATCCTATGAATGGATTATTAGTCGCAGGCAACTTCTTTGTTGACCGCTTAAATGCCCAAGGGCAATCAACGGGGATCATTGGCCCCATTAACACCACTAAGCTCGCGATCAAAACCGATGCCGAAGAAAAGGTACGTGGCAGTAAAAAGAAGGAAAGCTATGGCCAAGCCTTAAGCGTGGTGAAAATTTCTAAGCCTGTTGAGGTGGAATGGTCCTTCGACGATCAACCCGCCGAACTGATTGCTATGGCACTGTTGGGTGATACTCAAGTGCTGAACACGGGCAGCGGCACCTTAACTGATGAGGCCGTGACCTTGCCTGATAATCAGCGTTGGATACAGCTACCTGAAAGTAACTTTGCCGCCCTCGGTTTTGTGGTGAAGAAAGACGCTGCCACCTTAGTGCTGGGCACTGACTATGAGGTGAACTATGCCCTAGGGCTAGTGCGCGCCGTAAAAGGCGGCGACATAGAAGCGGGCGGCGCGGTGACAGTGACAGGCCAACATAACGCCATTAGCGGCACCCTCATTCGCGGTGGCATTAACGCCCAAACCCGTGCGCGGATCTTCGGTGAAGGTACCAACTTAGAAACAGGCAAGCCGATTAAGCTCGATGTTTTCGACGCCAGCTTATCGCCTACGGCTGCGATCGATTTTGCCGCCAGTGAGTTTGTGAGCGCCACCCTTGCGGGTAAAGCCCAGTTAGTCGCGGGTAAGGATCATCCGTTCGAGTACCTAGAGCTGGATGCGTAAGCGGTTTTGCTTAACCCAAGGGTATGGCCGTACTCAATTGCCATGCCCTTTAATCCCCATTTAACCGCCGTTTAAACACCGATTATTTAGATACTAACGAGAGCATTAACGAGATAGCCATGGCTGATAAAACCTTAGAACTCGCCCTGCGGATCGTGGCAGAAGCCACGGGCAAGCAACACATTGCGGCTTTAGTCGATGAGCTTAAGCGCATCGGCACCGAGTCGGATGCGGCGAATCCTAAGACGCAGGCGCTCGCTGATGAACTCGATGGTGTGAGTGATGCCAGCAAAGCGGGTGCGAATCAAGTTGATGAACTCAAAAATAGCCTTGATCCGTTAAGCGACCAGCTAGACCAAGTGGCCCAAAGCGGCCGTAATACCAGCAACCAAACAGAGCAGCTCACTAATGACCTCAAGCCTTTAGCAACTGGGCTTGATGACGTAGGCGATAGCAGCCAATCGACCAGCCAAAAGGCCAATACCTTAGCCAATAAGCTCGATGAGCTGGCTAACCAGCAAGACCTGATCAACACCTTTAAGCGGTCACGTAATGAGCTTGAACAACAAGAGCTTGCTGTCACTGCCGCTGCCTTAGCACTGCAGGACTTAAAGCAACGTGCCAGCCAAACAGATGCGCCTTTTGTGCAGCTGGCACGCTCTATTGATGTGGCAGAAAAAGAGCTGGAGCAAATGCAGCGCGAGTTAGCGCAGCAATCATCCAGCCACACTAAGCTGCAAAATGCTCTGTCGAAATCAGGCATTGACTACAACAACCTGACCACAGCGCAGCGCAAGTTAAGTGCTGAATTTGACGGCACTGGCCGCAATGTCGATAAGTTTGCTAATCAGTTAGATAAGGGCAATGCCAGCGCCCGTGATCATGCCAGCTCCCTGCGTGGTGTGATCGGCCAAGTGACCGCTTTAGCAGGGGCTTACTTAGGCTTTGACCGCGTGGCCCAAGCGGTGAAGGACATTTTTGCCACGGGCGATCAATTTGAACGTCTTGGCGTGCAAATGAATGCCGTGATGGGCGGTTTTGAATCTGGCAAACAAGCCACCGCTTGGGTAAAGCAATTCGCCATCGATGTGCCACTGCAACTGAACGAAGTCAATCAAGCGTTTGTGAAGGCCAAAGCCTTTGGCCTTGATCCGATGAACGGCACCATGAAGGCGATTGTGGATCAAGCCTTTAAACTCGGTGGCGGTTTTCAAGAGGTCGAGGGGATCACCTTGGCACTCGGCCAAGCCTGGGCAAAACAGAAGCTACAGGGCGAAGAGATCCTGCAGTTGATTGAGCGCGGCGTGCCCGTATGGGACATGCTGGCTAAGGTCACGGGCAAGAACACCACCGAACTGCAAAAACTCAGTGAGCAAGGCAAGCTTGGTCGCGATGTTATCCAAGGCTTGATTGATGAAATGGGGCGAGCCGCTAATGGCAGTGCAGCGGCGCAGATGGCCTTGCTCAGTGGCCAAGTATCAAACCTCAAAGATAACCTTTCATCCTTCTATGATCTCGTGGCTCAGTCCGGTGCACTTGATTGGCTCAAGGGCCAGATCAGTGAGTTGAATCTTGAGTTTGCCGCCATGGCCGCTGATGGCCGTTTAAAGGAATGGGCGCAGCAAGTCAGCGACACGATCGTGAGCATTGGCTCAGCGGTGCAAGATGGCGCGGCGATGCTTTACCACTTCCGTGATGAAATTGGTTTTGTGGCTAAGGCATTTCTAGCGTTAAAAGTCGGTAGCTATTTTAGTGATGTGATCACCGGAGCCAATGCCGCCATCGGCGTGATGCGTCTTTACACTGGCGCGATCATGGGTACCACTGCGGCGAGTGAGGGCGCGGCCTTAGCTGCTGGCAAACTTAAAACCGCCTTGGCAGCAGCGGCTAAAGCGGGTTTGTACTTAGCCCTGATTAGTGAGTTGATAGAGGTCGCTCGGGTATACCAAGAGTTATTGATTGCTGAAGAAGCACTGGCAAAGTCTAAACGCGCTGCCGCGTCTAGCGCCAAACAGTTGGAGTACTCACTTAAGGATCTCAGTGAGCAAACGGGCGTAGCCTTTACCACTATGGCCGAGTTCAACAAGGCGGTAGACGAAGGCAAACTGATTTATGACGACGCCACTGGTAAGTGGAAGAACGCCGCTAAAGCCATGCAAGAAGTCAAACAGGCTGCGGTTGACGTTGTTGAGCCGATTAAATTAACGGTTGAAGAAGCGCTGCGCCTGACCTTTACCTTAAGCGAACAAACTAAAACGCTCGATGGCGTTAAAGGTGGTATGGGCGGTTTCATTCGCCAAATTGATGCCGCCTTAGTGCCGTTAAAAGCGGCGGGGGATCAATACGAAGGCCACGTTAAGTTACTCACGATACTGCGCGCCAAGTTTGAAGAGCAGCAAACCTATCTTGATGCCACGGCTAAGGGTACTGAGGCATTGGAACAAGCCTATAAGGACTTAGGGCTGACCAGTAGCAATGCCTTAGAACAGGTGAATTCTAAAGCTGAAGCGGCCTTTAATCTGATTAAAAACAACCGTGAACCTATTGAGCAACAAAAGGATGCGTTTTTAGCCTGGGCGAAAGCGGCATTAACGGCCGCTGAAGCGACGGGGGCTGCGGTCCCCGAAACCTTGAAAGCGCAAGCCGCTACCCTTGGGCTAACCAAGGAACTGAGCGAGCTGACTGCAAAGCAATACGGCTATACAGACAGCGTGAAGGAACTTTCACCCGAGCAAGCCAAGCTAAGCCGCGCGGTTGCTGACACCGAAGCCCGTTTGAAGCAATGCCGCGATGTGATGAACAGCTTGACGGTATCGAGTAAAGCCAAAGCCAAAGCGCAGCAAGAACTGATTAGTTTACAGGGCAAGTTGAGTGACCAAACTAAGCAGCTGAGTGAGGTGCAGGCACTCGAAGCGGCTAATTATGAACAGATAAAAAGTAAGTATGCCGCGGTATCTGACGAGATGTTAAGGCTCGAACAAGCCTATAAAGACGGCGGCATCACGGCGGAAGAATACCTGCGACAAAAAGAGCGCCTGGTCGAAGTGCTCAGAATATTGCAACGCTTAATGGGCGGCTTGGAAGATGGTGAGCAAGAGACTGACGAACAGGTAAAAAAGACCACTAAAACCTTAATTGAGCAACGCGAAGAACTTGAACAGTTAGAGGAAACCACTGGCCGCGCCACTGAGTATGTCAACCTATTTGCGGGTGCCTATGCCCACTTAAACAAACAGTTCAATTTTAACGAAGATAGCACCGAAAAACTCAACGCCCGCGTCGAACAGTTGACTAACAGCATCATGAATAATATGCGGGTGAATACCGGCTTTTGGGGTGTGCTGGCGCAGCTTAGTAACCAAGCCTTTATTCGCGAAAAGCAGATCATCAATGAAACCTTACTGACCCGTAAATGGACTGAAGAACTTGAAAGCTCCAGCATTAGCCTCGATCGTGTCAATCAAATTAGCCGCGAGGCAAAGTGGAATATACGCGAGCTAGGCGACGAAGATCTTAAGCCACTGCAAGCGGCCATTGATGCTACCCGCGATCGTATTCTCGGCCTGCGTGACGATATCAACGCGACCTTGGACAGTCTCAAAGATGAGATGGATCAGCTCAACAATAACCAAGCTGCTATCGAGAAACGCCGCTATGAACAGCAACAGGCTGAGCTTAAGGCGCAGCTCGAAGCTGCCCGCACGGCTCAGGATAAAGAGTCCATTGCCAGTGCGGCAGAAGCCCTGCAACTGAGTCAGCAAATCTACGCCACCAAACTAAAACAAATCGAAGCAGAGGCGGCAGAACGTAGCGCGCAGGCGAACGAGCGCGAATCAAGTAGTACAAGCACTGCGACTAATCCCACTCGCAGTCCCGTAAGCCAAACAACTTCGGCATCTGTGAGCAATCAGAACACAGGCGGCAGCGTGCAGGTGTATCGGCTAGAGCTAGCGATGCCCTCGGGCAATGTAGTGAAGGCCGATTTGCTTGATGAGTTTAAGCAGTTGTTTTTGCGCGAACTAGAACAGATTAAGGCCACCTCATGATCACCTTAGACACGCTTCAATTACCGCACTTTATTTGGCTTAACCGCTTTGGTTATACGCCCTTTGTGAGCAGCACTGAGTTTGCTCTCGATGGCTCGCAGCATGTTGAAGTCGCCGCCAAACAAGCGGGCCGCCCTGTGGTGTTATTTAGCGATGCAGAAACATTAGCGGTGTTTAACGCCCTTGAGGCCCACGCCAATTCAAAGGGCGCGACCAGCTTTAACCTGGATATCAATGGCACTGCATTAACCGTGATGTGGGACTACAGAGAACAGCCCATTAGCGGCACGCCAGCGATCAATTACAGCGATACCGACCCCGACGAAATCGAGGCCATCACCTTGAAGTTAATCACCGTTTAAAGGCCATTTACCTATTGTGAGAGTGCTATGACTATTTCCCGTTTAGATTTAAAAGTATTTAAACCCGAGTTACTGGGTTCAAGTAATGAGGCTGGCGGCCAACGGACTAAGAACGCTGTGCAGTCAGGCTTGCTTAACGAGCTATTTTCAGCGATATCCGATATCGACCATGCCCAATCCAGTATCGACATTGTAAAAGCGTTCCCTGCGCTCGATACGCCAGACACCAGCACTTTGATTGATGCACATGTGTTTATCAGTGAGCCACCGATAGACCCATTAGTTAACGTATTCATGATCGAGTCTGCCGCGCTGGATGATGAATCTCGCATGACAGATATGAAAGAGATCATTGAGTCGTCAGTCACTGCAGGGGAATTGATCCGTGAAGGTGGTCCCGGATTCCTTGTGAATCAAAACTCATTTTCCTCGGATTACCTGCAGTCGTCTTATCGCTTTAATGATCGCGACTATTGGAAAACCACTTATCTGCAGGTTGGCCAAGTGATCTGCATCACCGTGGAATATCCTGGTATTGAAAACGTGGCATGGCCACGCAAAACCCATTTTTGTAAAGTCACTCGAACCAGCATAGTGAATGGCGCTGTGGGTACCGTAGTATTTGACCCACCGATCACCTTTGCAACACCAGAACCAGGTTTGCAAATCAATGGCCAGAATAAATGCACTCGCTTGCGATTATCTAACACTGCATCCCCATTGAAATTCCACGGGGTAACTAAGCTGACTGCCGCCGCCAGCGGGGTAAATTTAGCTGTGGGCGCGACTCAATTATCGTTACTGCCTGCGATTACCACCTTAGCGCCAAAGCCAGGCAATACCATCACGGGTGGCAGTGATAACGGCGATGCCACTGTTAGCCAAGTGATCCGCAAAGTGATTAGCCAGCCAAGCGCAGTAGGGACGTATAGCTATACCTTCACGACAGCGGATTTACTGATAGATACTGATGTTGTCACGGCAGTTTCTACCGATCCTTATGGCGTTTTCGGCGGGAGTAATTCATTAGTTCAGTCGATTACTGTCGGGACAGGTAACGTGACCGTTACGCTGCGGCCTGATGTGCGCTTTGCCTATAATCCCACTGTCTCGCTCTATTATGTTTCTGCGTACAAATACAGTATTTACTCAAGCGCTAATGCATTCCCAGCCAATAAGCAGCTAACGGTCGGCAGTATAAAAGGCCGCGCTGTGTTTGCTGATAGTAACTATGTGCCTCAGGACGTATTTGAAAATGTGAATAGCGGTATCGGTAAGCTCTATGACACCACTGAGTTGCTGGCGACCATTGATTATTTTACGGGTGTCGTTACCAAGCAAACGGTCAGCCGTGGTGGTTTTGAATTGACCTATTCAGGTTTAGTTGAATCAACCACTGCAGCGGCTGCAGGCGATACTACGGCTAAATTTGCCCTGAGTGTGGCTAATCCATTGTTAGAGAGCTTTTACGTGCAGGTTGAACGGATATCCGACCACGCCATTATCAGCGCCTCATCTGACAACCAAGGCGTGATAACGGGCAGTGGCATTAGCGGCACTATCGTAGATGGTTTGGTTGAGCTGTTATTTACCAATCCGGTGGATTTGACCACACTGCGCTATGACATTACTGACCAATTGCGCCAGCTACCACCCGCCGAGATTTACGGGCTCAACCCACTGCGTATCCCCAATGATGGCATTGTCGATATGTTCAGACGATGGGGCACAGTTGCGCTGTCTCATACCCAAGTGCAGCAAGTCACAGGCTCTGTCGGCACAGTGTTTACGATTCGTGAAAATGCCCAGTTTGTAGATATTACCGATGCCAATGGTGCCAGCCTATGGACCACTAACAATGACCATTTCACGGTAAACAAGGTGGCCGGAACGGTCACGATTAACAGTGATTTTACGGGGTTTACTGCGCCGTTTGTGCTGAGCGATACCATTATGGAACTCGGTCTAGTGTCATCGTTTTCAGGCAATAGCGTTGTGTTGGCTAAGCCCTTAGCCCGTGAGTATCCAGCAGGTACCACACTAGCCAGTGTGCAAATCCTTGGCGACCTGCAGGCGCGTGTTGGCAGAGTGCGGGATATGACCGCATGGGCCAACAATTGGGACATCGATGGCGATCCAGCAACGGGCAACGTGAATGCGGTTGACTATCCGTTTGAAGTCAAAAACACCACTGCAGTGAATGAAGATTGGGTATTGATTATGACCTCAGCCACCGCCTTTCGTTGTGTTGGCCGCCGTCTTGGTCAAATCGCCGCAGGCGATACGCTGAATGATTTTGCACCGATTAACCCACTGACAAATGCCCCGTATTTCATTATTCGCTCAGGCGCATTTGGCGGAGGTTGGCAACAAGGCGAAGCGATTCGTTTTCGCACGTTCGCGGCCTCAAACCCAATAATGTTGCTGCGCAATGTGCAGGTTGGCCATAGTCAAATCACTACAGATAAAGCCGTATTGTCATTTTTCGGCAACGAGTCATAGGAGCAATTGCAATGGGATTACCAGTTACTGTTTATCGTTATACCGATGAGGGCGCCCCGCAGTTGGTTAATGCCACTTCGTCAGAATGGATTAACATTCTAAAAAAAGTGTTGGTTGAGGGGTATGGTTCTATGGCACCACTTGGGTGGACATTGGAATTTGAAAATGCAGCCGCTTTTAAAGTTGCGTTTCGCAACACCACAACTGACGGGGGTAGTGGCGGTTATTTTCAATTTAGTGGTGCCAACTCGAATAATGTTACTTGCCTCATGTGGGCCAGTGCAGGCATGAGTGATCTCGATGCATTCATCAAAGGAGTGCCGTACCGTGCTTTGACTCAGCAATCGACCCATAGAGGGTGGGAAATTATCGGTACATCAAGGGGATTCTATTTAATCTTACATCAGACTAATAAGATGACAATGTCAGACGGTAATGGCACCAGTAGCTATATCAATTTTCAAATGTATTTCATTGGTGACGTTGAGTCGTTTTATGCAAATGACCAAAGCACTTTTACTTTGGTTAGTGGTACTGGTGGTGGCAATACAACAGGTAATATGGGCGTAAACAATAACGTTAAATATGCACGATTTTATGATGTCGATGGTGGAAACGGTGGAGTAAAAGAATACAATACTTCCGATCCGTTCACAGGCAATAACAATATTACAAGTTATAATCTCAATGCTGAAACGTCAGGTATTCAGCACATATTATCACCACTACTACTGACCATTCCTTATAACTCAACAGATCGTAACGGTGATGCTGCGGCAAACAGCATGATTAGCCCAATGGTGAGAGCCAAAATACCTGGTATGTATTCCTCATGCTTTATGGGGTACAGGGATGAAAATTGGCCGATTGATCTGCCGATGAATGGTGTTATGCATACGCTATTAAGATCGAATCTTTCCCCGCATCTTTGGATTAATACGGAGCAATGGTATGACTAAAATTATCAATGTTTCTGCAGCAAAAGATAGGACATTCGCTCAGGCCATGGTTGAAGTTGATGCCGATGTTAACGCTGAACGAGTGTTGATTATTGATCGTTTAAGTGGTGAAACATATCAAAATTTCAAATTGCAAAACAATAAAGTGATGAAATTTATTGTTCCAATCCAACACAGTAATACTCACTCCTTACTGGTTGGGATATTAGATGATGATAACGTTTATAACTCTGAAATAGTTGATGGAGTTAAGGCCGAATTAATTAATGGCAACATTGTGAATGTACGCTAATGACAGCCATCATTTTAAGATTTACTAAGCCTTGGCCTAATAAAACTTCACCGATAAAAATCCGGTTTGGTGATGACCCTATTCCTGAGTTACCAGACCCGCCTATTCGTGTTGGCAGCATAGGTATGCTTTGCGGTTTGGTAATGGATACAGGCCAAAGTATTAAGCAGAAAATTAGCCTCATTACACGTAGTCAATCACACGGCACTCATGCACTTTTTGCATGGGAAAGCATTCTTCTAAAGCAGCAAATCAGCATGTTATGGAATGCCTCGCCACCATTAGCAGGAGAAACGTTCGCCATTGAGTGGCAATGGAATACGTTGGTACCTTTTCAACTTGATATGAATTGGTTGGTACCAGAGGCTCATAGTCAGCAAGCTATGAGCAGTTGGATAGTGCCAGAGCTGCAGCAGACAGTGCTTGGAATGCATTGGTCACAAGCCGCCGCCAAGAGCCAGCAAATTAGCGTTAAACTGCATTTCGGCGAGCAACTAGCGACTGAGATAGCGCTTAGCTATACCAACATTCAAAGCCAAGGTGATAATAAGACTGTGGCATGGGCTCCTCATGCGGCGAGATGGGTATGTTCCAGTAAATACGTACCGCCAGTGGGTAAGGTCACGCTGCGCTTTAGCGAACCTTGGATTAACTCAACTAGCCCAACACAGCTTAGATTCACGGCCTCACCGAACGTGTGCTACTGGGACGATGGCGGCGGCCTCATTGATGCCAACCCACCGTTGCCTACCATTGATTTTAAGATCCCCATCGAACCGCAAATCAGAAGGAGTTACCTCATGCAGCCTCAAATAAGTTGTGTTCGTGTGAGTGACGGCGTTGCTTTGGTGCTCAAATCAGTATCCATTTCCCAGTCCCGCTCGCAATGGGCCAGTAGCGGAAGCTTAGCGTTTTCATCCCGTATTGATGCCGAGCGTGCCGCTAATGAACTACTGAAAATAAGCATTAACGGCTATGACTTTTACCTGCTTTGTGAGTCTCCCAGCGAGTCTAAAGCCTTCGGTAAAACCAGTTATAGCGCGACAGGTCGAGGCCGTTTAGCAACTCTCGCAAGCCCGAACCGAAAGGCCATCAATTATGTGAATGTGGTATCCCGCAGCTTTATTGGTTTGATGGTCGATATTGTGGCCAACACTGGGTGGACTGTCGCCAGCCAGATCACCGATTATCCCGTGCCTGCAAATGCCTTTAGCTATGCTGCTAAAACACCCGCAGAAGCCATTAACATGATGGCAAATAGCATTGGAGCCATGCTCGATGTGAACGATGAAACTCAGACTATAACCGTGATCCCTCAGTGGCCCGTAGTGCCTTGGAATACCGCAAGCGCGATCCCCGATGTGATTTTGCACGATGGAGTGATCCTCGAATTTAACGAGCGTATCGATATTCGTCCCGATGCTAATGCGGTGTTTGTACGTGGTGAACAGCAGGGCGTGGCGGCGAAAGTGAAACGTTTCGGGACCGCTGGTGACAACTTTGCTGCTGATATAGTGGATAAATTAATCACTGATAATCAAGCCGCGAGAATGCGCGCAACGGCCGAGTTAGCCAACGCAGGTAATAAGGTGCAAAACAGCATTCGCGCTAAGGTCATGGCGGATTTGCCACCCATGCGACCAGGCATGTTAATTGGGGTTCGCAAAGGTGCCGAGGTGTTTAAGTCAGTGTGTGAAAGCTTCAGCATAAGCGGCAGCGTTAATGAGTCAACGGGGATAGTTACAGTGAATCAGACCGTCACGCTATTGCGTAATGAGGCCATGGCATGAGCAACATCTATCAACGCTTAGCGAACCTAAACCCTAAGCCTCAGCGCAGTGTTGCCACTGTGATTAACGTGACGAATGGCACCACGACAGTGCAGCACGCCGATGGCAGTTATCAGACTGTTTTGGGGGACTCAGTTGCCAGCGGAAAAGTGTATATCGTTGATGGTCAGATCCAAGGCCAAGCCGCCGACCTGACTTATGTTGAATTAGAGATTTAATAAAAGAGAGCGGTCTAGCAATGCTACCAACACTGCTAGACCGTCAACACACAGGATTACACCCTGTGAGCCAACCAAGGCTCCCTCACCGCGTCGACACGGCGAACCGAGCCTAGCATAAAAAATCCTAAAAAAGGAGGCTCACATGCCAAAACCGATTATCCCTTGGATGGGCGGTAAGCGTAGATTAGTTAAGCAGATTTTACCGATATTCCCTGAACACCATACCTATGTTGAACCCTTCTGCGGCGGCGCTGCAATGTTCTTTAGCAAGGACGAGGCGAGGGTGGAGGTGGTAAACGATATGAATGGCGATCTCGTCAATCTTTATCGAGTGATTAAACACCATTTAGAAGAGTTTGTAAGGCACTTTAAATGGGCTTTAATTAGCCGTGAAGAGTTCCTATGGCAGAAGAATACTAACCCTGAAACACTGACTGATATTCAACGAGCGAGTCGCTTCTACTATCTGCAAAAACTGGCCTTCGGCGGTAAAGTTTCCGGTCAGAACTTTGGGTGTTCAGCGTCTCGACCCGCTGGCTTGAACTTGTTAAGAATTGAGGAAGATCTCAGCATTGCTCACCTACGCTTGGCGAGAACCTATATCGAGCGATTGGACTGGGCTGAGTGCGTAAGGCGATACGATAAGCCAGAAACTTTGTTTTATTTAGACCCTCCATACTGGAATACAGCAGGTTATGGTGTAGAGTTTGGATTAGAGCAATATGAATTAATGGCTGAACTTGCTAAGTTAATAAAAGGTAAAATGGTTATCAGTGTTAATGACATACCAGAAATGCGCGACGCATTCGCTGGGTTGCAAATGAAAACACTAGATATACGATACACAGTTGGAGGCTCACAACGCTCTTCAGAGCAGCAAGAACTGCTTATTTGGAACTGGTAAGCCAATGTATTAACTAGGTAGAAAAGACTCAATAGCTCCCGTTTTAGGGGGCTATTGAGAAGTTTATCAAATTGAATGAACCCATATTTATCAAACTAAGTAAAGCACTTAGTAATAAATCAATCACTAATTATCAATCTAGGTGAATTGGTTTATCAAATTTCGTGGCGCGCTACAGTTGCAATTAGTGAAATTGATACAAGTAGCAACATTTATCAAATGTAATTAAATTACCAAATGTTGACTGGCTGTTATTCAGTGGCATGACAGCCTCCAATCCCGCGTGGTTTCTAGGTTATTTCGACTTATCAACAAAATCTGTGGATAACCCTGTGAGTTGTCCTAATAAACGGCCGTCAAAGCCTTGGCGTATGGGCGGCGGACTTAAAATGCACTATTTTGGGGTTCAAAAATAAATATAAGCATTATCAAGTGCATACTAAAAGCAAGTGGTTTTTATTGAGGGGGTAAATCAGGTTGCAATTTTGTAATCTAACGAAATTGATTTCTTGTGTATTAAATTGGCATTTTTGCTTAGTTTGCGGGTGTTTTGTAAGCAAAAATCGTTGAAAATGACTTGGTGTAAAAGTTTCATGTTGCTTCCACTAAATTGTCATCTGGTGGTGTTGCGGCGTAATGAATGGCGACAGTAAGGATAACTGTGGAGCTTAGTCGGTGACTTGATTAGAATGGGGCGACTCATTAAAAGGATATGTGCGCGTGTCAGAATCTGTTTTTCAGCTTGAATCGCAATTCGCCCCCGCAGGCGACCAACCTACAGCGATAGCCAAATTAGTCGATGGACTCGAAGCGGGTTTAGCTTGCCAAACCTTACTTGGGGTGACGGGCTCAGGTAAAACCTTTACGATTGCCAATGTGATCCAAAAGTTAGGTCGCCCGACAATTATCATGGCGCCGAATAAAACCTTGGCGGCGCAACTTTATGGCGAGATGAAAGAGTTCTTTCCCCATAATGCGGTCGAGTATTTTGTCTCTTACTACGATTACTATCAGCCAGAAGCCTATGTGCCTGCATCTAACACCTTTATTGAGAAAGATGCGTCAGTAAATGCCCACATTGAGCAAATGCGCCTGTCGGCGACCAAGGCGCTGTTAGAGCGCAAAGATGTGGTGCTCATCGCCTCTGTGTCGGCCATTTATGGTTTGGGTGATCCCGATTCCTATTTAAAAATGTTGCTGCATCTGCGCCAAGGCGATGTGATGGGGCAGCGTGATATCTTAATCCGTCTCAGTGAGTTGCAATATACGCGTAATGATATTGAACTGCAGCGCGGCACCTATCGCGTGCGTGGAGAAGTGATTGATGTTTTCCCCGCCGATTCTGAGCGTAATGCCATTCGTGTTGAATTGTTTGACGATGAGATTGAGCGTTTAAGTGAGTTTGACCCGTTAACGGGCCATATTATTAAACGGATAGCACGTACGACGGTTTACCCTAAGACTCACTATGTGACGCCGCGGGAAAAAATTATCGCCGCCACTGAGTTCATTAAAGAAGAACTGCGTGAGCGAAAACAATATTTACTCGATAACAATAAGTTAATCGAAGCGCAGCGTATTCATGAGCGAGTGCAATACGATGTGGAAATGATGGTGGAGTTAGGTTACTGCTCCGGTATCGAAAACTACTCGCGCTATTTGTCTGGCCGCGCTCCTGGGGAAGGGCCGCCAACCTTGCTCGACTATTTGCCCGCTGACGGTCTATTAATTATCGATGAATCCCATGTGACTGTGCCGCAAATCGGCGCTATGTACAAAGGTGACCGTTCCCGTAAAACCACATTGGTGGAATACGGTTTCCGCTTACCGTCTGCCTTAGATAACCGACCGCTCAAGTTCGAAGAGTTTGAGCAATTGATGCCTCAAACCATTTATGTGTCGGCGACACCGAGTGTCTACGAGCTGGAAAAAAGCGAAGGCGAGATTGCCGAGCAGGTCGTGCGGCCAACGGGTTTACTCGATCCTGAATTAGAAGTGCGTCCTGTTGGGACTCAAGTGGACGATTTATTGTCCGAGATCGCCAAGCGCGTTGCTGTTAACGAGCGGGTGTTAGTGACGACGCTGACCAAGCGTATGTCGGAGGATTTGACCGAATACCTCGACGAGCATGGTGTAAAAGTGCGTTATTTGCACTCGGACATAGACACGGTTGAACGGGTGGAGATCATCCGCGACCTGCGATTAGGTAAGTTTGATGTGTTGGTTGGGATCAACTTATTACGCGAAGGCTTAGACATGCCAGAAGTGTCATTAGTGTGTATTTTAGATGCGGATAAAGAGGGCTTCCTGCGCTCAGAACGCTCGCTCATCCAAACCATTGGCCGCGCCGCGCGTAACGTTAATGGCAAAGTAATCCTCTATGCCGATCGCATTACCAATTCGATGGCGAAGGCCATTGGTGAAACTGACCGCCGACGTGAACGCCAGCGCGCGCACAACTTAAAGCACGGCATCACACCTAAGGGCGTGGTTAAACGGATCACCGATGTGATGGATGTTGATGACGGCCGCGACAGTAAAGCTGTGTATGGCAAAGTGGCTGAACCTAAGTCCCATTACCATAAAGCCGATGCGACTGAGTTGAGCCATCAAATCGATCAGCTTGAGAAGAAGATGCACGAACATGCGCGCAACTTAGAGTTCGAACAAGCGGCGGCGATGCGTGATGAAGTCAAGCATTTGCGGGACTTGTTGATCAAGGCCTAGGTTAACCTTAACGCTAAAGATTAAAAAAGCCGTCCAGCAATCATGCTGCGACGGCTTTTTAATGTCTGTCAGTGAATTAAGCAGAGGCTTTTACGGGGCTAAACTTTAGCGTGATGAAAACCGCTAAAGCACAAATCAGCCCACAGATTAAGCCAACCAAATGTGCCTCGGTTGCCACGCGCGCGCCTATCATGGCGGTGACATCATTGCTGGCGCCATAAAGCTGTTCGTGGCCGACCTTGATGATAACGCCAAGTAACAGCAGATAGCCTGAACGTAGCTTGCGGACAATATCCTGCACCGCGCCGAAGGCGAATAAGCCATGCAACATACCGCTTAAGCCGACATAACCGAGTAATTGCGGATAGCCTAAATATAAGCCTACACCTTCGAGTAAACATAACACCAGGAACAGTGCGCTTAAGCCTTTGAGATGGTAGTGGAAATGATGCAAAAACAGTACAACCCACAGCCCTGCAAGGTTCATCAACAGGTGCCACTGATTGGTGTGTAATAAATTACCGCTGATTAAGCGCCACCATTCGCCATCAGCAATGGCACTGCGGCGATAGGCGAGCAGGTTGTCGACAGCGGGACTGGCTAAGCCTGCGACATACAAACCCGTACATATCAAACTCACTATCAGCGCAACCCAATAGGGACTGCGTGTCATGCCTTAGGCTCGTTAGCGTCGAGTGAAGCCATGACTGCGGTTTTATCCTGTAGATAATCGTCCAACCCCCGTTTACGCAGATGACAAGCTGGGCAATCGCCACAACCATCGCCAATGATGCCGTTATAGCAAGTGAGGGTGTGGTGGCGTACCAGTTCGAGTTGCGAATATTTATCCGCCAGCGCCCAGGTTTGTGCCTTATTGAACCACATTAAGGGCGTGATGATCTTCAGTTGTTTATCCATGCCTTGAACTAAGGCAGATTCCATCGCTTTAACAAAATCGTTGCGGCAATCTGGGTAACCAGAAAAGTCGGTTTCACACACGCCGGTGATAATCGCCTGCGCGCCTAATTGATAGGCATAAATGCCCGCAAGCGTTAAAAACAGAATATTACGGCCAGGCACAAAAGTATTCGGCAGGCCATTTTCCATCAGCTCATGTGAAACGGGAATCGCATCACGGGTCAGCGCCGATATCGCTAACTCATTGAGTAAGGTGACATCCATGACTTTATGGCTGGTGATCTTCAAGCGTTTGGCTAAGGATTTGGCGACTTCAATTTCTTCGCGATGACGTTGACCGTAGTCAAAGGTGATCCCGTGTACTTCATCGTACTGGGTTAGGGCTTGGATAAGACAGGTTGTCGAATCTTGTCCGCCACTGAATACCACCACTGCTTTGGACGCTAAGGGTTTTGACACTAAGCTCGTTGACATAAAGGATTTCACTTAACCGTAGAACACTTATAAATAGGCCGTTAGTGTAACTCAGGCCATAGTCCTTGCAAACTCTGGCGATCTGCATCAAATAGGCTTTCTCGGCGCAAAAACTTGCAGCTCAAGCTAAAATCCACTATAAATGCCGCCCCAGAAAAGTGGAACGCCAGCATGAACTACCCAGTCAACGAAGTATTTGAAACCATTCAAGGTGAAGGTGTCTTTACCGGAGTGCCCGCCATATTTGTCCGCCTGCAAGGTTGTCCCGTGGGATGCGCTTGGTGCGATACGAAACAGACATGGGATGTGCTTGAAGTGAATAAAGTGACGCCAGAGCAAGTCATTACCGTAGACGGCACTATTGGGCGCTGGGCAGAACATACGGCGCAAAGTCTTATCGCAGCTTTTCATGCTAAAGGTTTTACTGCGCGCCATATAGTGATCACCGGCGGCGAGCCTTGTATGTACGATTTACGCGAATTAACTGAAACCTTGCACAACCAAGGCTTTGCCACCCAAATCGAAACCAGCGGCACCTTCGACATCAACTGTGCCGATAACACTTGGGTGACGGTATCGCCCAAGGTGAACATGAAAGGTGGCTATAAGGTATTAGCGCAGGCGCTGAACCGTGCCAATGAGATCAAGCATCCTATCGCCACTGAAAATCACATTGCTGAATTGGATGAATTGCTACAAGACATCGATATTTCAGCGAAAACGATTTGCCTGCAGCCGATTAGCCAAAAGCCCAGAGCGACTGAACTGGCTATGAAGGTGTGTATTGCCCGTAATTGGCGTTTATCAATCCAAACCCATAAGTATTTGAATATTGATTAATGCCCTTCAGTTAATCTATAAACGATAAAAAAACGCCTCACAATTGTGGGGCGTTTTTTATGGCTGACGTTTAGCGGTGGACTTTAAAGCCATCGACTCAAGGAATTTAATCTCGTCGGTTAATCAAGCTCGCTTAGCTGACCAAAATGATTAAATGCCGCAAGTTGGCGCTGATAGGGGGCAATATCACCAATATTAGCCGCAATCCAATCAGCATCGTAATAGGTATCGAGGTAACGTTCACCCGAGTCGCAAATTAGGGTCACGATTGAGCCTTGTTCTCCACGCGCTTGCATTTGTACGGCAAGTTGCAATGCGCCGTAAAGGTTAGTGCCTGTCGATGCGCCGGTTTTACGGCCAATCAGTTGCTCTAACCAATGAATCGTCGCTACGGAAGCCGCGTCGGGGATTTGCAGCATAGAATCCACAACGCCAGGAATAAACGATGGCTCGACTCTTGGTCGACCTATGCCTTCAATTTTACTGCCATTGCAACAGGTTAAGCTGGCATCGCCGCTCTGATAAAAATCAAAAAATACCGAGTTTTGCGGATCAACTACGCAAAGCTGGGTCGCCAACCTTTGATAGCGGATGTAGCGGCCTATGGTCGCCGATGTGCCGCCTGTACCCGGACTCATCACTATCCAACGCGGGATTGTGTGTGGCTCGCGTTCCATCTGATTGAAAATAGAATTGGCAATATTGTTATTGCCGCGCCAGTCTGTTGCGCGCTCGGCGTAGGTGAATTGATCCATGTAATGGCCGCCAAGCTCCACGGCTAGGCGCGCCGATTCGGCGTAAATCTCACTGGAATGGTCGACAAAATGACATTGGCCGCCATAGAAAGTGATCTGTTCAATCTTCTTTTTAGCCGTGCTTTTAGGCATCACGGCAATAAAAGGTAAACCGAGTAAGCGGGCAAAATAGGCTTCAGAAATCGCCGTGCTGCCCGATGAGGATTCGATAATCGGCGTGCCTTGTTTAATCCAGCCGTTACACAGGGCATAGAGGAAGAGTGAGCGGGCGAGGCGATGCTTTAAGCTGCCTGTCGGGTGGGTACTTTCATCTTTAAGATAAATATCTATGCCATCGAGCATAGGTAATTCAAGTTTAATCAAATGGGTATCGGCGCTGCGCTGAAAATCCGCTTCAATCTTGCCTATCGCATGGGCTTCCCACGTTGGGCAGAATCTGCGAGCGCTGTGTGAGTCCACTGGCGGTTGAATCGTGTTAGAAATCATCATAGTCACTTCGAAAGGGATCATTTTTAGAGCATATCACAGGGACGGGCAAAGCGGTTTTATTGGATCTGCTTGGCGTTACTCGCTTGGGGGCATTAGCTTGAAGTCGCGCGAGGCGTGATTGATGTTAAAGACAAATATCGCGAACTAAAAAATATGGCTTCAAATAGAAGTGCAGTTTAATACAAAGAATGTAATTAGAACAAAATGAATAGATGAAGCTATGGCATATAAAACTGGAATAGACAAAACGGAAGTTGAACAAGAGCGGTATAGACAATGAAAGAAATGGTGGAGGGAGAAGGATTCGAACCTTCGAAGGCTGAGCCGTCAGATTTACAGTCTGATCCCTTTGGCCACTCGGGAACCCCTCCACAAACTTTCTTTACTTTTAAAGCTGAACCAAACATTGGCCATGTTTGATACTTGAAAATGATTATCTGCGTTAAAGATAAAGATGGTGGAGGGAGAAGGATTCGAACCTTCGAAGGCTGAGCCGTCAGATTTACAGTCTGATCCCTTTGGCCACTCGGGAACCCCTCCACAAATACCTTTAACGCTTTTATAAAACTCTACATCATTTTCGAACAACACTCACAAACTTACAGTGCAAATGGTGGAGGGAGAAGGATTCGAACCTTCGAAGGCTGAGCCGTCAGATTTACAGTCTGATCCCTTTGGCCACTCGGGAACCCCTCCTCAATTGCGGCCGCCATAGTAGTCAGAAACCTTTTGCATGTAAATACCCAATTTAAAAATTTTCCTAAAGTTATGCATCAAATGGTCGATTAACTAACAACGAATTGTTTTGACGATGTTTTTTTATGCAAATTGATGTTCCTTTAGTCAACGAAGCCCAAATTGGCACCCGCTTAAACGCGGCGATAGAAAACGACAGACGGGGCGAATTCGCCCTGTTGCTGTCGTTACTGTCGGTTGACGCACGGGACATGGCGCAATTTCAATGGCAAAACGAGCTTGATATGGCGCAAAAATTACAGCGTCAGTTCGAGTTGCCACCGCAGCAAAGCTTAATGGCAGATTTATCTTCTGCTGAACCTGTGGTCGATAATAGCAGTATTTTTATGGCGCAAGGTCCGCGGGCATTTCAATTACAGCAGGCACTGCGACCGGAAGCCTTAGTGATCCGAGGCGGTGAGAGCGTAGCAATGGCCGAGGCCCTGAGTAACTGTGATCATGTCACCCAGCTTAGGCAGAGGGGCCAACTCAGCGCGCCTAAGGTCGAAATCATGCATTTTGCCGATCAATTGGCAATCCAACGTAATCTGGTGCCTCTGCTTGCTTCTGCCTAGTTACCAACTCCTGTAAGTGTTCTTTAAAACGCGTGTTCTGCTATAGCAATAGCAATTGCGTCAATCTGCGCCATTTCAGTAAATAAGCGTGAGCTAAAGCCAGTTATCTTGAGGCTTAATTACCTATAATTCTGATTAACCTATCGAGTTAGCCACTTACCGCGCAAATAAATTAGCGAGCATAGTTTAGTGATGCCGTTAATCAGTCGCTTTATAAATAAGGAATACAGATGAAAGGCATAATAGAAGCACAGAATCCGGCAGTGAATGATACTTGCACCGATTGTGGCAGTTTTGTCGATATCGGCGCCGTCATTGATGAACACGATACCTTATTGACGTTAAATTTTGTTGGCGATAGCGCGCAAACAGATGCAGAAAGTATGGCGAGCCGTGCCCAAGCTCGATTTGCTGAAGTGCAAACTGAGTTTGTGACCACGGCTGCGGGTATCGATTTACTGCTGACCTTTGGTGTGAGCGCTGAGAAAATGATTTTCCAATTGGAAAACGGTTTATAAGTTTTTGTGCAGCACTTTTAGCGGATAGAATTCGAACTTAATCGTTTTAACTGTCTAAAAATGCTGCAATTGTTAACTGAATTGTAATAAATTGTGCCACATGTTGCTGCACTTACAATAGATAGTGTAATCTGCCTCCAAATAAGAATAATTCAATCAGCTTAATTGCACATTTCAAGCTACGTTTGCGCGTAGCAAAGACCTTTAGCCCAACACGAAGTTTTGTAGGGAATCAGCGTGAAGCGACGTCAGCATCAGCATTTATTGGAGTCTTTGGTTCAGTCAACTGCAAAACAGCAGGGCGATTTCACCAAGACAGCAGAGTTAGCCACAGAGTTGTTGTGCCAGAATTTAGCGGTTTCTTTGGTGTCAGTGTGGACGTTTTCAGCTGATCAACAAACCCAAACACTCGTTGCACAATTTGGTTCTATGATGTTGCAAGACATTCATAGGCCTAAGCTATTACAAGCTTGTCCCCGTTATGTGCACGAGCTTAAAACCCTGCGCCATATCGATGCTGGCAATACGCTGACCGATCCCCGTTTAAGTGAATTGGCAGAGTGCTACTTTATCCCGCGGCACATCAATTCCACTCTCGACATCGCCATTCGCATCAATGGTCGTCTGGAAGGTGTGCTCTGCATCGAGCGGGCGCAGTTCACTCCCCATTGGCACGACAGCGAAATCCACCTCGCGTGCCAGATGGCAGATCAATTAGCCCTGACTTTAGCGACAAAACACAGCTACGACAAAGAAGAAAGCCTGAGCCTATTTCGCTGCGCGACGGAGCAATCACGGCAGATCAGCATGCTCATTAATTTGCATACTGAAAAAGTCGAGTATGTGAATCAGGCACACAGTGAAATCACTGGCATGCCCCGTGAGCAGATAATCGGCGCAAATATCCGTGAATTGGCTTTTTTTAAGCAGCATGCCCAATTAGCCGAGCAAACCCTAGCGCAGATATTTAGGGGCGAGATTGCCAAAGGCGAAGTGCAGTTTAGCCGTACCGATGGCAGTCGCTATTGGCTGACATACGTCTTGAGTCAATTCATTACTGATCGCGGCAATCATTATGCCTTGGTCTCGTGTGAAGAAAATACCGATGAGCACAACTACAAGTCAGAGCTTGAACGCCTCGCTTGGCGCTGTGGATTAACGGGGCTACATAACCGCACCCACTTTAATCGAGTGCTTGAACGTACCAAT
The DNA here is from genome assembly GCF_031932075.1 of Shewanella sp. SP1S2-4. Taxonomy (NCBI): domain Bacteria; kingdom Pseudomonadati; phylum Pseudomonadota; class Gammaproteobacteria; order Alteromonadales; family Shewanellaceae; genus Shewanella; species Shewanella sp. SP1S2-4. Next base: position 323,801 of record NZ_JAUOET010000003.1, on the reverse strand, counting down.
AAAGGTTTGTTGTTATTAGTTGATTTAGTAGGATTTAAACGGTTTAACGATACCTATGGTCATGAGAATGGCGATAGCTTATTGATTGAAATCGCCCGCCGTTTGAAACATTTCTCCGAGATCAATAAAGCCACCGAAATTGCCCGCGTCGGTAGCGATGAATTTGCAGTGCTGCTGACCGATGATAACGCGGTATACGATCTCGACTATTTTAGTACGCGTCTGTATCAGCATCTGGCTATGCCTATCTTAATCGGTCGCGAGCAAGTCGAGCCTAAGCCTGCCTTAGCTGTGGTTGATATCGCCTCGGTGGCGAGTTTGTTTGCGCCGTTAACCTGTGCCGATATTGCTGTTCAGTATGCTAAAAAGAAAAAAGGCACTGCAATCCAAGTGTTTAACAGTACTTTGTTGAGCGCATTTAAAGAAGATGCGCAGATAGAGCGCGATTTACACAGTGCCATTCGTGGCCGTCAGTTTGAGCTTTATTATCAGCCACTGAGGGATTTAGAGCAGAATACCTATATTGGTGCTGAAGCTTTAATCCGTTGGCATCACCCAAAAAGAGGCGTGTTATTTCCCGCATCTTTTATCGACATTGCCGAGCAGTCGGGGATGATTAATTCCATCGGCAGCTGGGTGTTGGAGGCTGCATGTCGCCAGTTAAACCTATGGCAACACCATAATGCGGATATGACGATGCACGTGAATGTGTCGGCCCGTCAGTTTTTCAGTGGCAATTTATTCGAGCAGGTGTGGCAGCTGTTGACTCGTTATCGATTGAAACCTAAGACGTTAATTTTAGAGATCACTGAAACTGAGTTGATGGGCGACATTCGCCACGCGACGCTGTTATGCCAAGAATTAGCGGAATTAGGCGTAGGGCTTGCGATTGACGATTTTGGCACGGGTTATAGCTCAATGCGTTATTTGAAGCAGTTCCCGATCAGTAAACTTAAGATTGATCGGTCGTTTATTTCAGATCTGACTGTGAGCCGCGAAAGCCGCGAAATTGTCTCAGCCATTATCGCCATGGCGAGTGCCTTGAATATCTCCTTGACGGCAGAAGGGGTTGAAACCCTTGAACAAGAAGCCTTTTTAGCGAAAAGTTTTTGCCATCAGGCGCAGGGCTATCTCTATAGCCCCGCATTGCGGGAGCCTGAGTTTGCACAATTTATTTTGTCGGCCAAAAGCCCTTCGGTCTTGACCCACTAGACTGGTGTACTTGTTAAATCAGAGGGATTTTAAGCAGCATTGTTTGAATTTTTTACCGCTATGGCAAACGCAAGGATCATTTCTGCCGGGTAACTTCGCCGTCATTTGCAGGCCTTGGCTGTAATACCAGCGGCCCGTTTGATAGATGAATTCCGAACGTTCATAGATAGCATCAATTTCACCTTCGAGTGTGTACCAAGCCTTAAATGTCACATTGCCATGTCTTGGCTCCGCGATTGCTTGATTCGCAGCTTGAGAGTTGTGGGCGGGTGCTTCACTGCTGCTGAGTACTTCTAGTCCTAGCCAATGTGGGTGAGGGCCAGTATTAAGACTCGCTAGGGTGAGACCGTTTAGATACTCGGGGTGATGTGTCTTTAAAATATAATCAAAATTTTTCAACACAAATGCGCAGTAACGTGAGCGCATGAGTTGCTCGGGCGTGTGCGCAATGACTTGCCCAGAATCGACATGAATATGCAGTGGATTGCAGCAATCTTGATAGCGTTTGCTACTGCCACAGGGGCAGCTTTGTTCAGTTGTAATCATGTTTTCTTTGCGGTATCGATTAAATGATGATTTATTTCAATAAATTAAGCTTTTATTCTAACGCATTATACTTTTATTTTAATGCATTAAGCATATATCTGAATGCGTTAAATAGCGTCAGCACAAAACTTAGGGTAATTTCTTACCCGCAGGTAAAGGCGGGAACTGGCGACCATAATACAAGTTAGGCACAGGTTTCGCATTTAGATAATAGCTAGGTTCTGCACGATTATTGGTGTCTAAACTTACTTTCCACTGAGTCGCTGAGACCTTTTCTGTACCAATGGCAAATTTGCCTGCAAATTCACTCACAGGTTCACCCGTTTCTTGTGCGGGATAAAATCGAACTAAATAATAGCCAGTATCTATGGCACCATTGCCGATAATTTTACGTTTAGTAATGCGGAAATCCACGTCGATAGTGGCTTTCTTAGCGCGGATTTTATCGAAAAATTTCTTGTAAATCGCAACGATATTATCTCGTCCATAGTAAATCTCTTTACTTTGACTCTCAGATAAGTAGCTCGCATCATCGGCATAAATTTCACGGGTCACTTCAGGGGATAATTGATTAAAAGCGCTAATAAATAAAGGATAATTAGCATTGATCAATTGATCATCTGTGGATTTTGTATGCGTTTTAGCTGGATTGGCTAAGCTTGGCAGCGACAATAGGCACATCAGGACTAGCGGCAAAAATTTCATTACTTTATTCTAATCTGGCAATCATGGCGTCACTATAATGGAGCCGCCCGCTGAACTAAAGCCTTGAATGATTACAAAGTGTGTTTCTGTACAAGAGTGTGAAGTAAAGGAGCTTGCCATGCTGGATGATGAATCAGCACTGTTTTTTGAGGAAATGGCCGGAGTTGTACCACTGAAAGGCGAGGTGCCTGTGGTGAGTTTTGCGCCCAAAGCGTTAACGGCGGAACAAATCCACAGACGTGATGCCTTACAAAGGGAAGCTTATTTAACGTGTATGCCGCTGGATTTAAAAGTGTTTGTGCAGCAAGCGCCGGATGACATTGTCAGCTTTAAACGTGAAGGGGTACAAGGCGGCGTTTTCAAGCGGTTACGCATGGGGCAATACAGTATCAAGATGGAGCTCGATGTGCATGCCTATCGGCTTAATCAAGCTCGCGAGGCCGTACTCAACTATCTACTGGCAGCGCAGGCGCACGGTGAGCGGTGTGTGATGTTGATCCACGGTAAAGGTTATCAGAGCCAACCCTTTGCGGGATTACTTAAGTCCGCTGTGTGTTGTTGGTTATCACAGCTTGATATGGTGCTGGCCTATCATTCGGCGAAAACGGAGCAGGGCGGCACTGGGGCGCTGTATGTGATGTTAACTAAGTCTGAACAGCTAAAGCTTGAGAACCGTGAAGCCAATCGTAAAGGCATAGGCTGGCGTTAGACCAAAACAGGCCGTGTATGAAATAAAAAGTCTCGAATAAAAATGCCCAATCTCGTTGGGCATTTTGTTTTATACAACTTGGCGATGGTTTAACTCATGATTACCAACCGCATTGGCGATTAGCCGCGGTATTTTGCTCATCTAACCATGTTTTAAGTGGCGCGAAGTAATCGAGCACAGCTTTGGCATCCATAGCTTCTTTGCCGGTGACTTCTTTCAATGCTTCTGGCCAAGGTTTACTTAAGCCTAACTCGAGCATCTTATTGAGTTTCTCTCCCGCTGCTTGATTACCATAAATACTGCATCTGTGTACCGGACCTTTATCACCTGCAGTTTCACACAGCGCTTGATGGAATTGGAATTGCAAAATATGTGCTAGGAAGTAACGGGTGTAGGGTACATTGCCTGGTACATGGTATTTAGCGCCCGGATCAAAATCTGCTTCACTACGTTCAACTGGTGCTTTTACGCCTTGGTATTTCTCCCTGAGATCCCACCAAGCTTGGTTATATTGCGCTGGTGTGATTTCGCCGCTAAACACTTTCCAGCGCCACTGATCTATCATCAAACCAAAGGGCAGGAAGGCGATTTTATCTAAAGCTTGCTTCAGTAAAAGCCCAATATCCTTAGAGGCATCAGGCACTTCTTCAAGTAAACCGATCTGTTTTAAGTAGCTTGGGGTGATCGACAGCGCAATCGTGTCACCAATCGCTTCATGGAAACCGTCGTTGGCGCTGTTTTTAAACAGGAATGGTTGCTGCTTATAAGCGCGTTGATAGAAGTTATGCCCAAGTTCGTGGTGGATCACGCTAAAGTCTTCGGCGGTCTTTTGGATACACATTTTTATGCGAATATCGTCGAGATTATCGAGATCCCATGCCGAGGCGTGGCAAACCACATCACGATCCTTTGGCTGAACAAACAGTGAACGAGCCCAAAAACTCTCAGGCAATGGCGCAAATCCTAGCGACGTGAAGAAGCCTTCGGCTTGTTTCACCATTTTATGCTCGTCATAGCCATTTTTTGCCAGTAACTCAGTGACATCATAACCTGGGTCGGCATTGTCAGGGGCGACTAAGTCATACACATTGCCCCATTGCTGGGCCCACATATTACCGAGTAAATGTGCAGGGATAGGTCCTGTGGTCGGTGCGACGCTATCGCCGTATTCTTTATTGAGTTCACCGCGTACGTAGCAGTGCAATGACTCATAAAGGGGTTTGACTTGGCCCCAAAGACGGTCAAGTTCCTGTGAAAAATCATCGGGTTTCATATCATATTGACTGCGCCATAGCTCAGACAGGTTTGCATAACCGAGATCCTTCGCGCCTTCATTGGCCAGTTCCACTTCACGTTGAAACAAGGGGCGCATAGGTTTGGCGATTTCACGCCAGCCTTTCCACACTTCCAGTAATGCAACGGGATCACGTGATTCGGCCATTAAACTCGATAGCTCAGGCTGGGTCATACACTTACCGTCGGCAAAACAGTATTTTCCTTTGCCGTATAAGCCATTTAACTCTGAGCTTATTTGTGCAAGCTCGGCATTTTTCGCAGGGTCGAGCGGGGCGGGTAACACTAACGCGCTGCGCAATATATTGAGTTTGCGAGCATTAACGGGATCGAGGTCCACATTGGCGTACTTAGTCGCCTCTGTTGCAAATTTTACTGACGCTGCGCTGACCTTTTCACCGACTGCGGCAGAGAGGGCAGCAGTGTCATCGGTAATAAAGTTGCTGTAAATCCACTCGGCGCGATTAGATTCTATCGATAATTCAGCCATTTTGGCTTCTGCATCGTTAATAAAAGCAATCGCTTGTGCTTTATTAGGTGTGGTATTGATGACCGCCGCTTCAGTGCTAGCAGGCTTGTCTGTTTTACTTTGTGCATCATTACAGGCCGTTAATCCCAGCGCTAAGGCGACTGTGAGGGCGATTTTACTGCGACGATTCAATGAAATAACCATGTCTACTTGTCCTTGTTGTTTTTGTGTTACACAGTTTACATAAAGCTAAGGTGTATTGCACAAGGGTTAATGAGCTTGTTAGTTACACTTATTTCGCAGATGTTCCATATACGGCTTGAATGCAGGCTAGAAAGCGGCGAATTTGTCCAATTTTAGTTTGACATCCGTGGTGCCAATGTTTAATTTAAACGAGTGTTTTAAATTAATTCAAGGTCACGGAATGGCAAGTCGATCCGATACAAAAACTAGAATACTTGATGCCGCAGAAAAACTGTTCGCTGAACGGGGCTTTTCTGAGACCTCGTTGCGACTCATCACCAGTAAGGCTGAGGTGAATTTAGCATCGGTCAATTATCACTTTGGTTCTAAAAAAGAGCTGATCCGTGCAGTATTAGCGCGTTATTTAGACGTGTTTATGCCTGCGGCTTCAAACCAAATTAATCGCTTAAATACCGCGCCAGCACAAGCAACTCTCGAAGAGATCTTGTCTTCGCTGGTCGATCCTTTATTGGATTTAAACGCGCTACGTACCGAAGGCACCACGATCTTCCTGCAGCTTTTAGGCCGTGGCTATATCGAAAGCCAAGGACATTTACGTTGGTTTATCACTACCCATTACGGCCAGCATCTCGATGCTTTTGTTAAAGCCGTGTCGGCCAGTGCGCCACATATTCCACCCGCTGAAATGTTTTGGCGTTTACACTTTACCTTAGGCACTATCGTATTCACTATGGCGTCCGCCGATGCCCTAAACGATATCGCTGCTGCTGAGTTTGGTGAGCATAACGACATCGAAGCCGTGATCCGTAAAGTGATCCCATACATGGCGGCTGGCGTATCAGTCCCCGTTTCTTCTTAATTAAAAGGTCTTGATAATGTTGACGATTATAATTCTTGCCCTGATAGCCATTGTCGTGTTGTTTGCGGTGAAAAATATCCGGATGCAGTTTATTACCCGCCCAGTTTTTAGTTTTTTCAAGAAGGTCTTACCGCCACTTTCAGATACCGAGCGCGAAGCGATGGAAGCCGGTGATGTCTGGTGGGAAGGGGAGTTGTTCCGCGGAAATCCTAACTGGAATACCTTGCACAGCTACGGCAAACCGACGCTGACCGCTGAAGAAAAAGACTTTATCGATAATCAAGTGATGACAGCACTGACGATGATCGATGATTTCGACATAGTGCATAACCGTAAAGATTTACCACCAGAGTTGTGGGAATACTTCAAGAAAGAAGGTTTCTTCGCCCTGATCATTCCGAAGAAATTCGGTGGTAAAGCTTTCTCTGCCTATGCTAACTCTACCATTGTCAGCAAATTAGCCAGCCGCAGCGTAAGCGCTGCTGTTACAGTAATGGTACCAAACTCTTTAGGTCCGGGTGAGCTGCTGACCCACTATGGTACGAGTGAGCAGAAAGAACGCTGGTTACCCGCTTTAGCTAAAGGCGATGAAATCCCTTGTTTTGCATTAACCGGTCCTGAAGCGGGCAGTGATGCCGGCGCTATCCCCGATGTGGGTATTGTGTGCCGTGATACCTTCAATGGCGAAGAGATGCTCGGGCTAAAATTGACTTGGGATAAACGTTACATCACGCTGGCGCCAGTGGCGACGGTTTTGGGTTTAGCGTTCCAAATGCGCGATCCTGAAGGCTTGCTTGGTGATAAGAAAAACTTAGGCATTACCTGTGCGTTGATCCCAACGGATCATCCTGGTGTGGTGATTGGTCGTCGTCATAATCCGCTGGGCATGGCGTTTATGAACGGTACTACTCAAGGCAAAGAAGTATTTATCCCGCTGGATTGGATTATCGGTGGCCCTGAATTTGCCGGTAAAGGCTGGCGTATGCTGGTTGAGTGTTTGTCGGCGGGCCGCGGTATTTCATTGCCAGCATTGGCAACGGCGTCTGGTCACATGGCGACAAAGACGACAACGGCTTACAGCTACGTGCGTCATCAGTTTGGTATGGCGATTGGCCAGTTTGAAGGGGTGCAAGAAGCGCTTGCGCGTATTATTGCCAACACTTATCAGTTGGAAGCTGCGCGTCGTTTAACAACTACGGGTATCGATCTTAAAGTGAAACCTTCGGTTGTGACTGCGATTGCTAAGTTCCACATGACTGAGTTAGGCCGTTCAGTGATGAACGATGCCATGGATATTCAATCGGGTAAGGGCATTCAATTAGGACCTAAAAACTACTTAGGCCACCCTTATATGTCGAATCCAATTTCGATCACTGTCGAAGGCGCGAATATTCTAACCCGCTCCTTGATGATTTTTGGTCAAGGTGCGACTCGCTGCCATCCTTACGTGCTTGCCGAAATGGAAGCTGCTGCGATGGAAAACCAACATGAAGCCTTAGAGCGTTTTGATGCGCTATTAATGGGCCACATGGGTTATGCCACACGCAATGCGTTCAGTGCTCTGTTTAGCGCGTTAAGCGGTAGCCGTTTTGGCAGTGCGCCAGTGAGCGGTGAAACTAAGCAGTACTATAAAGATATGTCGCGTATTTCGTCTGCGTTAGCCTTAATGACAGATTTATCTATGCTGATCATGGGCGGCGATTTAAAACGCAAAGAAATGTTGTCGGCGCGTATGGGCGATGTGCTCAGCCAGCTGTATTTAGGTTCTGCAACTTTGAAGTTGTTTGAAGACAATGGCCGTCAACAGGACGATTTGCCAGCAGTACGTTACGTTATGGCCAATCGTTTGCACTTAGCGGCGAAAGCACTGGAAGACACTATTCGTAACTTCCCGAGCCGTCCTGTGGCATGGTTACTGCGCGGCTTAATCTTCCCGCTGGGTAATCACTTCAATGCACCGAGCGATAAAATGGCGACTGATTTAGTCGGCGGCATGTTGAAGCCTGGTCCTGCTCGTGACCGTATTACCTTCTTATGTCCTGAATTTGAAGGAGATAAGGGCGGTATTGCTGAAGTTGAGCAAGCGTTTGTCGCTCAGTATGCCTGTAAAGATATCTATAAAAAGCTGAAGAAAGCGCAGCGTGCCGGTGAATTGCCAGCCAAAGTGCCTAATCTCGTCTTGTTTGCAAAAGCCCTCGAGACTGGCGTAATCACTGCCGATGAAGAGCAGAAATTGCAGCATGCTGATAAGTTACGCTTAGCGGCAATTAATGTGAATGATTTCGAAACGTTATAATGATTGCTAGTGTTTGATGTTAGTGTTTAATGTCAGCTTTTAATGTTAGTACGGTCTGGTCTAAGCGGTATTAAGTTCAATGATTACTCCGCTTGGGCCGCTTGGATTTCCCTCAGCAATGAGAGAACGACAAATTAGCATTAATAGAAATCTGCACTTACAGAAAACAGTCAATATAAAAAAACCACCTTCATGAGGTGGTTTTTTATTGGCTTTATCTAACGCGCTTTAGTCGTTAGATAAAGCTAAAGCAATTTAAGCTACGATCAACACTTTACAGGTGTTAGTGCCGCCAATCGTTTCCATTGCATCGCCTTTGGTCATCAGTACCATATCACCGCTATTCAAATAACCTGCCGCTGTTAATGCTTCTAACGCTTTTTGCGCTAGCTCATCGGCTGGGTGGATAGTTGAATCGAAGTAGATGGGTAACACGCCGCGGTACAAGGCCATTTTAGCCAGCGTTGTCGCGTGACGTGATAAACCTAAGATCGGCAGTGAAGAACTGATGCGAGACATTAGCTGTGGTGTCGCACCTGATTCAGTCAAAGCAATAATAGCCTTAACGCCTTCAAGGTGGTTTGCTGCATACATAGTCGAGAGTGCAATGGTTTCTTCAACTGAAGTGAAACGCACATCTAATCTATGCTTAGACACAATCACACTTGGGTGAGATTCAGCGCCAACACACACGTTTGCCATTGCCTTAACGGTTTCTTCTGGGAAGTCACCGGCAGCAGTTTCAGCAGATAACATCACAGCATCGGTACCATCAAGCACAGCGTTCGCCACGTCCATTACTTCGGCGCGGGTTGGCATTGGGCTTGAAATCATCGATTCCATCATCTGAGTGGCCGTGATGACGACTTTATTCAGTTGGCGTGAACGGGCGATTAATTTCTTCTGCACCGCAACGAGCGCAGCATCACCAATTTCAACACCTAAGTCACCACGGGCAACCATAACCACGTCAGATGCTAAGATCACATCGTCCATAGCCGCATCGGTCGCAACGGCTTCAGCGCGTTCAACTTTAGCCACGATCAAGGCATTGCAACCGGCTTGACGGGCAAGATCACGGGCGTAATCTAAATCAGCACCACTGCGCGGGAAAGACACGGCTAAATAATCCACTTGGATCATTGCCGCAGTCAAAATGTCAGCCTTGTCTTTTTCGGTTAGTGCAGCAGCAGAAAGTCCGCCGCCTTGCTTGTTAATACCTTTGTTGTTAGATAAAGGGCCTGCCACAGTCACTGTGGTATGCACTTTACGGCCTTCAACACGCTCAACGCGTAATTGAACACGGCCATCATCTAACATCAGGATATCACCAACAGTCACATCGTCTGGCAATTGCTTGTAATCGATACCCACTTGGGTATCGTCGCCTTCACCTTTGGCTAACTCGGCATCAAGTACATAGGCTTGACCTAATACCAGTTGTACTTTCTTATTGTCCTTGAAAGTAGAAACACGGATTTTAGGGCCTTGTAAGTCACCAAGAATGGCCACATGAACGCCCAACTCTTTAGCGATTTCACGCGCTTGAGTCGCTCGTTTTAAGTGATCTTCAGGGGAACCGTGGGAGAAATTAAGACGTACAACGTTTGCACCTGCCGCGATGATGCGGCGTAGATTATCATCACGATCGGTAGCGGGACCTAGAGTGGTGACGATTTTGGTTCTGCGGAACATAAGGATACTCCGTTAAAGTTAAAAAAATCTTGGGCCTATATTACCATGCAATTCCAGATTATGTAGTAAAGTTACAATCAAAATGATCTAAAGTTATGTATGAAATTTGTGAGGTATCGCTGATATTTGCACGATAAATGGCTAGGTAAAGGATCAACGCTAGCCATTTTTAGAAAAGGAGGTGAGTTACAGTATCGGATCTTTATTGATGCGAGACTCTTTTAACACTTCTTTTACGCGTTTCAAATTATCGCGGAAACGTGGACCTCGACGTAAGGTAAAACCCGTTGCCAATACATCTATAGTGACTAATTGGGCTAAACGCGAGGCCATAGGCAAATACATGTCGGTATCTTCTGGCACTTCCATTGTCACTGGCAGCGTACATTCCATCGACAACGGTGAGTTGCGGGCAGTAATACCAATTACAGCTGCACCGTTTTCTCTCGCTAAACGTGCTATCTCAATCAATGACTTAGTACGGCCAGTGTGGGATATCAACACGACAACATCGCCTTCATTGCTGTTTATGCAGCTCATGCGTTGCATTAGAACATCGTCAAAACAGATGACAGGCACATTAAAGCGGAAAAATTTATTTTGTGCGTCATGGGCAACAGAAGCGGAGGCACCTAAGCCAAAAAAGGAAATCGTCTTAGCTTGAGTCAGTATATCAACGGCTTTATTGATGGCTGAAATATCTAAACTTTGACGTGCGGTATCAAGCGAAGCCATTGAAGATTCGAAGATTTTTGTCGTGTAAGATTCTGGTGAGTCATCTTCTTCAACATGGCGGCTCACATATGGAGTACCGTTAGCGAGACTTTGCGCTAGATGTAACTTAAAATCAGGGAAGCCTTTAGTATCTAAGCGGCGACAGAAACGATTCACAGTAGGTTCACTGACATCTGCCATCTTAGCCAGTGTGGCGATGCTAGAATGTATAGCTGTCTGTGGTGATGCTAAGATCACCTCTGCAACTTTGCGTTCTGATTTACTAAAATGGGTGAGGCTTTTTTGAACCTTTTCTAGGGTATTCATACGCGTATGTCCGCTAAAGTGAGAATGTAATTTTATTTTTTTAGTTTTGTGGGTGACAGATCAAGGCCGGCGGCCCACAAAGAGACTCTTTGTAGTAACTTTTCAGTACAATTTTGAAATAAGACTTTACTAGCTTCAGTAATTTAAGCACAAAAAGCATATCAGATTTATGCTGCAAGTGCCTAGTTAGCAAGAATGTTAATATTTATAAAAATAGATGCATTTAACAAATTCTGTTGTTATATTACAACAAAAGTGTGGATTTCTTCATCGACATGAAGGGACACGACATACAAAGGAGATCGTAACGCAATGGGCAAAACAACATCAGGCGCCAAAGCTTGTGACTTCGTACTCTTTGGTACTAAAGGCGATTTGGCACGACGCAAGTTGTTACCTTCTTTATACCAGCTAGATAAAGCTGAACTTCTCGATAAAGATACGAAAGTGATCGGTGTCGCGAAAGATGAGTTTACTCAAGAAGAGTTTATCGAATTAGTCACGCTTGCCTTAAACACCTTCGTTAAAGAGCCTTTGTGCGAAGAGACTCTCCAACGTTTCCTGTCCCGCTGCCACTATATAGGCACTAACTTTACCGATTCAGCGGGCTACAGTGCCTTCCATGAACTGCTCAAACCAGAAGAGCGTGTCATGGTGAGTTACTTTGCTACGCCACCTGCGATATTCGGTGACATTTGCCGTTGTTTGCACGAGCAAGATCTTATTCACCCAGATTCACGCGTGGTACTCGAAAAGCCAATCGGTTCAGATTTAGACTCTTCTCGCGTTATCAACGATCAAGTTTCCGCTTACTTCAAAGAACGTCAGGTTTACCGTATCGACCATTACTTAGGTAAAGAAACCGTACAGAACTTGATTGCACTGCGTTTTGCTAACTCTTTATTTGCCTCTAAGTGGGACAACCGTACGATTGACCACGTCCAGATAACAGTCGCAGAAGAAGTGGGTATCGAAGGCCGTTGGGGTTACTTCGACAAAGCGGGTCAGATGCGCGACATGATCCAAAACCATTTGCTACAAGTGTTAACGCTCGTTGCTATGGATCCACCGGTCAACTTAGACGCTGACAGCATTCGTGATGAAAAAGTCAAAGTGCTTAAATCACTGCGTCCGATTAATTCTGACAATGTGTATGAAAATACCGTACGCGGTCAGTACAGTGCTGGCTTCCTAAAGGGCAGCCCAGTACCGGGTTATTTAGAAGAGGAAGGCGCCAACCTTCAATCACACACAGAAACCTTCGTGGCGATTCGTGTGGATATCGACAACTGGCGTTGGGCGGGCGTGCCTTTCTATTTACGTAGCGGTAAACGTATGCCGTTTAAAAGCTCTGAAATTGTGGTGTATTTCAAAAATCCACCGCATAACCTGTATCGCTCAAGCTACCGTAATCTGCCACCCAACAAGCTGACTATTCGTCTGCAACCCCATGAAGGGGTTGAAATCCAGATGATGAACAAAGTGCCAGGTTTGGAGCAGAAACAACGTTTACAAACCACTAAACTCGATTTGAGCTTCTCCGATACCTTCAAAAATGAACGTATCGCCGATGCCTACGAGCGTCTATTACTCGAAGCTATGCTCGGTAATCAAGCGCTGTTCGTGCGCCGCGACGAAGTCGAGCAGGCATGGACTTGGGTGGATGGCATTATCCAATCGTGGGAACAAAGCAACGAAAAACCAAAACCTTATCCTGCGGGTACTTGGGGTCCAGTTGCGTCAGTTGCTTTGATCACCAAAGATGGCCGTTCGTGGGACGAGTAGGAGACTTTGATGATTAAAGAAACCGTATTCAAATCTTTCGATACGCCAAGTGCGTTAGAACAGCAACTGGCCAGCAAGATTGCAAGCCAGTTACAGGAAGCCGTTGATGCCCGCGGAAAAGCGAGCCTAGTGGTTTCCGGTGGTTCGACGCCGCTTAAGTTATTTCAACTATTGAGCATGAAGTCCATCGATTGGAGTGATGTTTATATCACTCTCGCCGATGAGCGCTGGGTTGAAGCCGACGCCGATGCTTCTAATGAACGTCTAGTGCGTGAACATTTATTACAAAACCGTGCGTCGAATGCCAAATTCCGCGGTTTAAAAAACATGTTTTCGACCGCAGAAGCGGGCGCCGATATGGCCGCCGAGTCTTTGTCTAATTTCCCACGTCCTTTTGATGTGGTGGTATTAGGCATGGGTAACGATGGTCATACTTGTTCTTGGTTTCCCTGTAGCGCTGAGCTTGAAAATGCGCTCACAACCCAAGCCCTGTGTGTGGCGACTAACCCCACCACAGCGCCCCACGGCAGAATAACGCTCTCTAAGAGTGCGATTCTGAACAGCAGACAAATTTATCTGCACTTGGTCGGGGAACAGAAATTATCCGTATATCGTCAAGCGTTAGAAAGTGATGATGTCCATGCTATGCCTATCAGAGCCGTATTAGCGCAGCGTAAAACGCCCGTTGATGTGTTCTGGAGCGCTTAAGGAGTCAAGATGCACTCAGTAGTTCAAGCTGTTACCGACAGAATTATTGCCCGTAGCAAAGCGTCACGTGAAGGTTATCTCGCCGCATTGAATGATGCCCGTAACCATGGTGTACATCGTAGCTCATTGAGCTGTGGCAACTTGGCCCATGGTTTTGCCGCCTGTAATCCAGACGACAAAAATGCATTGCGTCAATTGAATAAGGCGAACATTGGCATAGTGACGGCATTTAACGACATGTTATCTGCGCACCAACCCTATGAAAGCTATCCTGAATTGCTTAAAAAAGCCTGTCAGGAAGTCGGCAGTGTTGCACAAGTGGCGGGCGGTGTGCCGGCCATGTGTGACGGTGTGACTCAAGGTCAACCCGGTATGGAATTGAGCTTACTGAGTCGTGAAGTGATTGCTATGGCAACGGCTGTGGGCTTGTCTCACAACATGTTTGATGGTGCTTTACTGCTCGGCATTTGCGATAAAATCGTTCCTGGTTTGCTTATCGGCGCCTTAAGCTTTGGTCACTTACCTATGTTATTCGTGCCTGCTGGGCCGATGAAGTCAGGTATCCCGAACAAAGAGAAAGCCCGCATTCGTCAGCAATTTGCCCAAGGTAAAGTGGATCGTGCGCAATTGTTAGAAGCCGAGGCCCAGTCTTACCACAGTGCAGGAACCTGCACCTTCTACGGCACGGCAAACTCGAATCAACTGATGCTTGAAGTGATGGGCCTGCAGTTACCCGGCTCGTCATTTGTGAATCCTGATGATCCACTGCGTGAAGCCTTAAACAAGATGGCGGCTAAGCAAGTGTGTCGTTTAACCGAAATGGGTACTCAATATACCCCAATCGGTGAAGTGGTCAGCGAAAAGTCTGTGGTGAACGGCATAGTGGCACTTTTGGCTACTGGCGGTTCTACTAACTTGACCATGCACATCGTCGCCGCGGCTCGCGCTGCCGGTATTATCGTGAACTGGGATGATTTTTCTGAATTATCCGATGCCGTGCCATTAGTGGCGCGCGTATATCCAAACGGTCACGCCGATATCAACCATTTCCACGCAGCAGGCGGCATGGCGTACTTAATCAAAGAATTACTCGATGCGGGTCTATTGCATGAAGATGTGAACACCGTTGCGGGCTTTGGTTTACGCCGTTATACCCAAGAGCCAAAACTGCTCGACGGTGAATTGCGCTGGGTCGATGGTCCAACAACCAGTTTAGATACTGAAGTGTTAACTTCTGTCGCATCACCTTTCCAAGGCAATGGTGGTTTGAAATTACTGAAAGGTAACTTAGGCCGCGCTGTGATCAAAGTATCGGCGGTACAAGCACAACATCGTGTCGTTGAAGCGCCCGCTGTAGTGATTGACGATCAAAACAAACTTGATGCCTTATTCCAAGCCGGTGCTCTGGATAGAGATTGTGTTGTGGTGGTTAAAGGCCAAGGCCCGAAAGCCAACGGTATGCCAGAACTGCATAAGTTAACCCCATTATTGGGCACGCTTCAGGACAAAGGCTTTAAAGTTGCGCTGTTGACCGACGGTCGTATGTCTGGCGCGTCGGGTAAAGTCCCTGCGGCGATTCACTTAACGCCAGAAGCTTTAGATGGCGGTTTAATTGCCAAAGTCCAAGATGGCGACTTGATCCGTGTCGATGCGTTAACTGGCGAACTGAGCCTGCTGGTCTCTGAAGCTGAACTTGCCACCAGAGCCGCGGGAATAGTGGATTTACATCGCTCACGTTATGGCATGGGCCGCGAGTTGTTTAGCGCGCTACGTTCCAATCTAAGCAGTCCAGAAACTGGTGCGCGTTGTACTAATGCCATCGATGAACTTTATTAAAACAAAGGAAGAATAACGCAATGCTTGAGAATAACTGGTCACTACAGCCACAAGATATTTTTAAACGCAGCCCTATTGTTCCTGTGATGGTGATTAACAAGATTGAACATGCAGTGCCATTAGCGCGAGCACTGGTTGCTGGCGGCATTAGCGTGTTAGAAGTGACTTTGCGTACGCCTTGCGCACTCGAAGCTATCACTAAAATCGCCAAAGAAGTGCCAGAGGCCTTAGTGGGCGCGGGTACTATCTTAAACGAAGCTCAGCTAGATCTTGCGATTGCCGCTGGTGCGCAATTTATTATCACCCCAGGCGCGACAGTTGAACTGCTCAAAGCCGGTATGCATGGTCCTGTACCATTGATACCAGGCGTTGCGAGCATTTCAGAAGTGATGACGGGTATGGCGCTTGGTTACACCCACTTTAAATTTTTCCCAGCCGAAGCTTCGGGTGGTGTGGATGCACTGAAAGCCTTCTCGGGTCCGCTTGCGGATATTCGCTTCTGCCCAACAGGTGGCATTACGCCAAGCAGCTATAAAGATTATTTAGCGCTGAAGAACGTCGATTGTATTGGTGGCAGCTGGATTGCGCCAACGGATGCAATGGAACACGGCGATTGGGATCGTATCACTCAACTTTGTAAAGACGCCATCGGCGCTTTATAGGTCGAGCTTGAAATAGCGACAAAAATAAAAAACCACCGCAAGGTGGTTTTTTGTCTTTCATCTTTCGCCTTTGATAAAGAATGTCTGTGACAGCGGGCGCTATAGAAAGTTTAGCTTTTATAGAAATTCGCACATTTACAAACGGTCTGGCTTTATAGCAAGTCGGGCAGCGCAATGTCTGCTTGCCTACATTTCCTTGCTCAGTTCCACATTCGAACCCGCTTTGGGGCTAAATAACTGTTGATACAGTCGCCCCGCGAACTCATCTGTCATCCCTGAAATATAGTCCGCCAACACTCTGTGACTGTTTAAGCCTTGTTGCTCACTTTCACGCCAGCGCTCTTGGGTGTTCAGTGGCAGTAAACGCTCAGGATCGGAAGCGAAGGCTTCGAATAAGCCCATCACAATCTGCTGGCCTTTATATTCGAGCATTTGGATCTCAGGTTTACGGATCACATATTTATAAACCAGTTGCTTGAGCACATTGAGCGCAATGGCAAATTCCGGCTCTAACGTGGCATTAAAGCGTAATAATGGTTCTTCGAACTCGTCATCTTCTGAGATAACAATCGCGGTGACAAAGCCATTAACGAGGGTGCCTATGGCATCTTTACGTAGGTGATGCTCATGGGAAAACAGCTTGTTGCCAATATCGGCAAGCTCTTGTCGTATCCACGTATCGCCGCTGTTTGTGAGTGTTGGTGCAACATCTTGGTGCCACTGGGATGCCGTGACTATACCCATCACTATCGCATCTTCGAGATCGTGCACCGCATAGGCAATGTCATCTGCCAGTTCCATAATCGAGCAATCGAAGGATTTAAACTGAGTGCGCAGATGTGGATAGTGGTGTAGGGCAGGGTGTGATCCTTGCTGCGTCGATGTAAAACGACTGCGGTCTGCCTCAGACAAAGGCTCAAGTACCCAAGCGAAGATGTCGTTATCATCGTCGAAAATGCCCTTAACCGGCGGCCATTGTGACGGTTTGAGCTGTCTATGGTTGGTGATTTCACTATGCTCGCCCGCAACAAATAGCTTCGAGTGCGGCGCGGGGTATTTCAAAATCCCGAGCATGGTACGCCGACATAAGTTCATCCCGAAATCTAATGTATAGGGCTCAAGCTTAGAGAGAATTCGAAAAGTTTGGCCATTGCCTTCAA
Organism: Shewanella sp. SP1S2-4; assembly: GCF_031932075.1. Lineage (NCBI taxonomy): Bacteria > Pseudomonadati > Pseudomonadota > Gammaproteobacteria > Alteromonadales > Shewanellaceae > Shewanella > Shewanella sp. SP1S2-4. The sequence continues at coordinate 306,621 of NZ_JAUOET010000003.1, read as the reverse complement.
AGCCGCCGTGGTCGCGCATCATGTAATTCAATGCGACTTCGCCGCCGTGGCCGAAGGGAGGATGACCAATATCGTGGGCCAAACACAGGGACTCTAATAGGCTCATAGAGCAAAGCAGCTGCTTATGCTGTGGATATTTACGTCTGAGCTGGGCGGCTATGCCAGTGCCAATTTGCGAGACTTCGAGTGAGTGGGTTAATCGAGTGCGATAGAAGTCATTCATGCCAACGCCGAGCACTTGCGTTTTGGCCTGCAGGCGGCGAAAGGCGGCCGAGTGGAGAATACGCGCCCTGTCTCTTTGGTAAGGGCTGCGGTGATCGTTACGCCGTTGTTTATCTTCACCATGACGGCGTTCTTGCCAAACACTTGAAGTCATATGCATTCCTAGCGAGAGTGGAAAATCAAAGCATCTTGTTAATTTCGTCTAAATTCAAGGTGAAACTTGGCACAAAGCAGCTCATAAAATACTGTACTGCGGGATCAGGATTTGTCGCCAGCATGTCTTCGAGACGCTTACGGGCGGTATTGAATTCACTGTTGCCGGCGCGGTTTTCTTCAAGACATTTAAGGTAAGCGCACAGAGTATCGGCGGATTTCACTATGGTCTTGTAAATGGGATCGGCGTAATCACTGATGAACAGACTGCGATAATCTTCTTTAAATTCCTCAGGCACCATATCCAGCATGCGCTGCTCGGCAATCGCCTCAATTTTTTTATACTCGGCTTCGATTTCTTTGTTGAAGTATTTCACCGGCGTCGGTAAGTCACCCGTGAGAATTTCACTGGCATCGTGAAAAATCGCCAGACTTGTAGCTTGATGGGGATCAAGCGTCGTGCCGAACTTTTTATTACTGATGATCACCAGTGCATGGGCCACCATGGCGACTTGTAGCGAGTGTTCTTGAACATTTTCAGTGCGAACGTTGTACATCAAAGGCCAGCGTTGGATAAGCTTCATTCGAGCTAAATGGGCAAATAAGTGACTCATAGTTTTCCTGTTAATTCGAGGGTCAGCGTTGGATAAGCGTCATTCGTTTTCTAAAAACGGCACATAAATGACTCTTAGTTTGCCTGCTAATGAGTGAGTAGAAAGGCGACAAGCTGCATTGGAAGACGTGACACGGGTTGAATAAGCAGTATTGACGCTAATGAAGTCTTAGATTATCACAGCCTCGGATGACACGTGAGTATGAGCGGGAGATTTTGTAAAAATCGCTAAAAATAAAGCGACCACTAGGATCGCTTTATGACTCAAACCGTTAGCCGAGGCTAAACCTACTGTCGATAGTTTTCGAGGAATGCACCAAACTCGGTAAATGCTTTTTTCAGATCTTCTTTATAGGGTAAGAAAACCACGCGTAAATGGTCGGGCTCAGGCCAATTAAAGGCGGTGCCGTGCACTAACAAAATTTTCTTTTCTCTGAGTAAATCCAGCACTAAGCGCTCATCATCCCGCAGATTGAATTTCTTCATATCCAGTTTAGGGAAAGCATACAGTGCGCCCTTAGGCTTTTTCACGCTGACGCCCGGGATTTGATTCAACAGCTCGTAACAGGCATCCCGTTGAACTGTCAGGCGACCCTTAGGTAAAATTAGCTCGTTAATACTTTGATAGCCACCGAGCGCGGTTTGAATCGCATGTTGATTGGGCACGTTTGCACATAGGCGCATTGAGGACAGCATCTCTAAACCTTCGATATAGCTCTTCGCTGCCTTAAGATTGCCAGACAACATCATCCAACCGACGCGAAAGCCCGCTGCGCGATAAGCCTTTGATAGACCATTGAAGGTAACAGTTAAAATATCGTCCGACAGGCCAGCCGCAGGAACATGCTTGGCTTCGTCATACAAAATTTTGTCGTAAATTTCATCGGCAAATAAAATCAAACTGTGTTCACGGCAAAGCTCAACCACTTGCAGCAGTAATTCTTTGCTGTAAACCGCGCCTGTAGGATTGTTTGGGTTGATCAGCACAATACCGCGGGTACGCGATGAAATCTTACTTTTAATGTCGTTGAGATCGGGGAACCAGTCCGCTTCTTCATCACAACGATAATGCACCGCTTTGCCGCCAGCGAGATTGGCAGCCGCCGTCCACAGTGGATAGTCAGGCGAGGGGATTAAAATTTCATCATCGGTGTTAAGCAAACCTTGCATCGCCATCATAATGAGTTCAGAGACGCCGTTGCCTATATAGATATCTTCGATATCGACACCAAAAATCCCTTGGGCTTGATAATGCTGCACTATGGCCTTGCGGGCAGAGAATAATCCTTTTGACTCACAGTAGCCTTGGGCACTGGGTAAATTAAGGATCACATCGCGCACAATTTCCTCCGGCGCTTCGAAACCGAAGGGGGCAGGATTACCAATGTTAAGTTTGAGGATCCGATGACCTTCGTCTTCTAAACGTCTGGCTTCCTTGTGCACTGGGCCGCGGATGTCATAGCAAACGCTATCCAGCTTGTTGGATTTGATGATAGGGCGCATTTACACCTCGGAACATGCATAAAGTTTGGCTTAAGTTAGCGCACCATAACGAAATTTCACTGTAGATGAAAGGGGGGAACTGCACAGAATGGGACTTTTTTTGTAAATACTGCTTAGTTAAATATGCTTTAACAGTCAATTAATGAAATAAGAACAAGTTTTATATTCTGACTTTTGGATGGTTTTAAGAGTGTTTAGCTAATGTTGGTGGTAAATAAAACCCGCTTTACGTGTTTTTGGCATGTAGGAAGAAAATAATCACGCTTGATGGAAATGCATTTTCAGTGGTTGACGGCTATTTCGTTTTATTTGTTTGTCCTATAAATCTTAGTAGGGGAAAAGTGTATTTTAGCAAAAGCTTAATGATTGATTTTTAATCACAGTTCCTCGATAAGATCAACTTATGCAAGCTGTATATGACCTTGTGATAAATAGGCATATTTATTGAATGCTTATTAAGCTGAGAGGATCATAAACGGTTTCGTTGCGAGTGAGTTAAAAGACTTTAAAGTCATGATGTTATATTGATTTTGTTTGCAGCCGTTAAAATTATTTTCAATCAAGTTAAATTTATAGTTGACTCAATATTCGATGCGCTTTATTTTCTGCGCGATGTTTTTGGCAAGGCACCTCAGATAGCAAGCAATTTGCGGGTTTTATCTTCAGGGTTAGTCATCATGAAGCAGCTGTGTTGACGTTCTGAATCATGTTGATTTCAGACGTTATTCTAAAACCATTTGCCTTTTAGGCGATTTATTTAGAGGACCTAAGTGCATGTCTGAACCGACAGCGTTAAGTCTCATCCCACCTTTGGTGGTATTGGTGTTAGCTATTTGGTTACGCCGTCCCATTTTATCTCTGATCATAGGTGCGGTAACCGGTTTCCTGTTACTCGATCCCAGTCAAGTCTTAAACAATTTTGCCAGTGTGTCATTGAAGGTCATGGCCGATGAAACCATAGGTTGGTTGATTCTGGTGTGTGGTGGTTTTGGTGCGCTGATTGCGCTTTTGGTCCGCACTGGCGGCGCATTAGCGTTCGGTCGTAATGCACTGAGATTTGCTAAGGGACCCAAATCTTCATTGTTGATGACGTTTATTCTTGGGATCGTGATTTTTATTGATGATTATCTCAATGCGCTGACCGTGGGTGAAACCATGAAGCGTGTAACGGATAAATTTAAAGTGTCCCGTGAGATGCTCGCCTATGTTGTGGATTCCACTGCCGCGCCTGTGTGCGTGTTAGTGCCATTATCGACTTGGGCAGTATTCTTTGGTGGGTTATTGGTCGATAACGGTGTGGCGGCCGAAGGTCAGGGCATTGCTGTCTACATGCAAGCGATTCCTTACATGCTTTACGCTTGGTTAGCCGTGGCTATGGTGCTACTTGTAGTACTCGGCATAGTGCCTGCCATTGGTCCGATGAAGACTGCGCAGCTGCGCGCCGCCCAAGGCGAGCCAGCAGAAGCCCAGGTGGATTTCGACCAAGTGCAAACCTCGGATGAGTATGCGGTTAAAGCCATAGAAGAGGAATTTAAGCACGCCGATAATCATGGCAAGCTGCATAACTTTTTAGTGCCGATTGGTTTGTTAGTGGCTTTTACCGTGTACTTTGATATCGACGTGTGGAAAGGCTTGCTGGCGACTTTAGTCATCACTATCCCTTATTATGCTGTGCAGCGTTTGATGCCGTTATCCGAGATGATGGACCAGATGATTGATGGCTTTAAGAGCATGTTACCGGCGATTAGCACTGTGATTGCGGCATTTGTGTTTAAGGACGTATGCGATCAGTTATTACTGCCGCAGTACGTGATTGAATCCTTAAGCCCGTTTATGACGCCTAAATTGCTGCCTGCAGTGGTGTTTTTATCCATGGCGATCCTCGCGTTTGCGACGGGTTCGAGCTGGGGCATTTTTGCGGTGACCATTCCTATCGTTATGCCATTAGCGCAATCGGTGGGCGCGGATATCCCATTAGTGATTGGTGCCTTGTTGTCGGCATCATCATTTGGTAGCCAAGCGTGCTTCTACTCAGATTCAACCGTATTGGCCGCCCAAGGCTCAGGTTGTAACTTAGTGAGCCATGCTGTGACTCAGTTGCCTTATGCGCTGATCGCCGCTGTACTGGCGTTTATCGGCTTTATTGTGATTGCGTAAACTAAGTCACTATTGAATTAGTCACTGTTAGAATAAGAAACCAGCTGCGGCTGGTTTTTTTATATCTGCCGTCATTGGGTTCAGCGGTTGAAGTGGGGAAAAGGCGAGTGGAGGGTGGCTAGGCTTGAACTAGGATAACCGTGATTACACTCTTAAATGAAGACGCTCAGCTGATGTCAACTTATATTTTACGGTATTGTCATTTATATTTTACACATTTCATCGTTGCCATGTAGCTTTTCAAATCAAAGCCTGATTATACTTTGCATCCTTCATGGTGTTATTTTCAACATTAGTGGCAAACGAATCAAATGGACTCAACCCTTCTTACTGCGTTTTTCCAGCACGGCACAATACGTGATGTCGAATGTTTATTCCCTGATATCTCAGGCTATCCAAGGGGGAAGCTCATGCCAGCCCGAAGCTTTGCTCAGAGTGCTGAGTTACGTATTGCCCAAGCGATTTCGATGCAGGCGATTACCGGTGAGTATTCCTACGATCCAATTTTCCCCGATGCCGATCCTGATCTGTTACTCGTCCCCGATTACAGCACCCTAAAAATGATCCCGTGGAGCACAGTGCCGCGCGCATTTGCCATCCATGACTGTGTGTTGCTCGATGGCAATTTATGCCCATTTGCGCCGCGCTCCATTTTAAAAAATGTGTTGGCCCGTTACCAAGCCCTTGGGTTAACGCCCGTGGTGGCCCCTGAGATTGAGTTTTATCTGACTGAAGCCAATACCGATCCGAGTGAGCCGTATCAGGCGCCCATTTCAAAAAGTGGCCGAGCTGAAAACGGTCAATCTGCGTTTAGTATGAATATGCTCAATGAACTCGCGCCATTTTGGGATGAGTTTAATGCCGCCATCGATGCGATTGGGATTAAAGGTGATACCTGGATCCATGAGATGGGGCTATCGCAATATGAAATCAACTTAGTGCATGGCGATCCGCTGGCCTTAGCGGATCAAGCTTTTATGTTTAAATACGCGGCGAAAGAAATCGCCATTAAACATGGCTTGAACGCGATTTTTATGGCGAAACCCATAGCAGGCCAACCCGGCAGTTCTATGCATTTACATCAAAGTGTCGTGGATGATAAAGGCAACAATATTTTCAGCCATGCAGATGGTAGTGACACTGAACGTTTTCACCATTACATCGGCGGATTACAAAAGTATCTACCTGATTTAATGTTGTTATTCGCACCCAATATCAATTCATTCCGACGTTACATTTCCGGCAGCCAAGCGCCGATTAATTTGAGCTGGGGCGTAGATAACCGCACCACAGGCTTACGTGTGCCATTGAGTGCTCCAGTGGCGCGACGGGTTGAGAATCGCATTGCGGGCGCCGATGCCAATCCGTATTTGATGATTGCGGCCTCATTGGCTGCGGGACTTGCGGGAATGGAAGAAAAACTATCCCCAAGCGCGCCAGAAACCGGTAGCGCTTATGAGAGCAGCCATGACTTAGCGCAGACATTTCTGGCTGCATTAACGCAAATGCGCCAAAGTGATTCGGCAAGGCGTTTACTCGGGGATGATTTTGTCACGGGTTTTGTGTCGGTGAAGGAGATTGAGTTTCAAAGTTATTTGAGTGAGATAGGTGCTTGGGAGCGACGTTTCTTAGGGCCGCAATGCTAGCGCTTAATTGCTGAGGGGATGTTGCTGGATAACGCTTTATTTCCTTGAGTGACTCAACATCCCACAAATAGATCCCACAAATCACGCGACTAAAAAACAGCAACAAAAAAGCCAGTGCAAGCACTGGCTTTTCTTCGTCTGGAAACGAGAAGGGCGATTAAACGCGCTTCTTGAATTCGCCAGTACGAGTATCGATTTCAATCTTGTCGCCAACTTTCACGAAGTCAGCAACAGTAACAGTGCCGCCGCCAGTGATAGTTGCAGGCTTCATCACTTTACCTGAAGTATCGCCACGAGCTGAAGGCTCAGTGTAGATCACTTCACGTACGATAGTGGTTGGCATTTCAACAGAGATAGCTTTGCCATCGTAGAAAGTCACTTGGCAAGTTTCTTCCATACCGTCAACGATATAAGCCGCTGCATCACCTAAGTTTTCAGCTTCTACGTCGTATTGGTTATATTCTGCATCCATGAATACAAACATAGGATCAGCAAAGTAAGAATAAGTACAATCAAGACGATCTAGGATGATGTCTTCTAACTTATCTTCACCTTTGAAAGTCGTTTCAGTACCAGAGTTAAGCAGTAAGTTTTTCAACTTTAACTTAACGATAGCAGCGTTACGGCCAGAACGAGTTGTTTCAGTTTTCTGCACAACCCATGGGCTGCCATCTAACATGATCACGTTACCAGGACGGATTTCATGAGCAGTTTTCATTACACTATTTCCTATATTTAGATTTTTCTGTTTTCGCGCAGTATCTTAGCTGTTTTTAACGAACTGAACTAGTCGAGTAGCGAGATCTGCAGCATTTAATGCATTAATTGGCCATTGTTTAGCATGGTGCAACAAGGGCAAATTAACAGGATTAAGGTTTTGCCAGTGAAGGCTCACGGCAGATTGCTGTGCTTGGTTGAACGCAAGATTCAATTCAGACCAATAACAAGCAATTTTAGGTGGCAGATTATCGCAGTAAAGTTTGAGAAAAGCTTCTAATTTTACGAGGTGATAATCATCTTCTTGGGGATAAATGTGCCAAATGAAGGGTTTTGCGGCCCATTGGGCGCGTAAAAAGGAATCTTCACCGCGGACGATATTAAAATCGCAGCTCCAGAGCAGACGATCAAACCCCTGTTGGTCTGTCATGGGTAAAATATGCAGGGTTAAATTGCCATGATTTATTTGCTGACCCGGTACTAGCGCGGCAATATCACAGGGCAGTAACTGCGTCAGACTGTTTAAGCTGCGACCCTTGGGGATTAACGCATGAATTTTCTCGGCCGATTGCTGCCATAACTCGCATAACGCCGGGAGTGCCTCGGTCTCATAGCTAAAGATGCTAATCACAGTATCTTGAGCCTCAATCCCCTTAAGACCTAGCTGACTAAAAAGCTGTAATTTGTTAGCTGAGTTAGCTTGCCAAGCATCGCGCTCGGCAAACAAATCTTGCTCGCAGATGAGCCCACCGGTTTTTGCGCCAAAGCCTGGGAAGTAAAAATACTTCTTTAAACCATTGGCTTGTAATGAAGGCAAACCATGGCAGCCTTCGACCCAATCCTCAGCGCTTAAATATTCTAAATTCAACCAGATAGGCACAGATTCGGGGGCGTTCTGATGTAAATATACCAACTGCGCTTTTACCTGTTCGGGTAATTCACAGGCAAAGGCTTCGATGAGTACTTCCCCTGCGACAAACGCTACGGGTAAAGGCTTAGTCCAATGAAGAATATTCACACCATTGAAGCTTTGAGCGGTTTTTAGTGGATCGAGTGTCGGTAATATGTGCGAGAAGCTTGCGAGGTCGTCGACCCACAAATTAACGGGAATCTGGTACTCATTAGCCATTTGTTTGGCTAAACGCCAAGTGACGCCAATATCGCCATAGTTATCGACGACGGTACAAAAAATATCCCAATGAGTGGAGCGGGGTGTGTTGGTCATGAGTGTGGTAAGTCGTTATTCTTATTTACAACAAGTAGATAATTGAAACAAGTAGAAATATAAGCATAAAAAAAGCGGCGTTAAGGCCGCTTTAATCGAATAGTTAGCCCAATTAGTCTTCTAATTCAGCTAAGCACATTTCTTCGTAAATTTGCTTAACCCAAGCATCGACACGCTCTTCGGTCAGCTCTGGCTGACGATCTTCATCGATACCTAAACCAATAAAGTGGTCGTCATCAACTTGACCTTTAGAGGCTTCGAAGTTGTAGCTTGCAGTTGGCCAGTGACCAATGATGATACCACCACGCGCCTGAACGATATCGCCAACCATGCCCATGGCATCAAGGAAATACTCAGCGTAGTCTTCTTGATCACCACAACCAAAAATAGCGACAAGTTTGTCAGTAAAATCAATTTGCTCTAATTCAGGGAAGAAATCGTCCCAGTCACATTGAGCTTCGCCGTAATACCAGGTTGGGATGCCGAACAGCAGCAAGTCATACTCTGCAATCTGTTCTTTGGTACTTTTGGCGATATCTTTCACCTCAACCATTTTTTTACCCAGTTTTTTCTGGATCATCTTGGCTACGGCTTCGGTGTTACCTGTGTCGCTACCGAAAAAAAGACCTACAGTTGCCATTGTCTATCCTTTAATGTCTAGTTCACTTATTACGTTAATCTTGCTGGTACTCGTTCAGCACTCAACTTGTTGCTGAAGAATTAATTCGATTAACTGGCTACGGCTGATGTTACTGGCCAATGCCTGCTCATTCAAGGCGTCATACAAATCTTGTGACACCTTTAACTCTATTCGCTTTAATCCGTTGGCTTTATCGCGCTGGATTTGATTGCGTTTGTTGACCTTAAGCTGCTGGCTACGGGACAAAGGATTACTTCGTGGGCGGCCCCGGCGCTTTTCATTGGCAAAAAGGTCAATGGTGGTTCTGTCTGTCGCTTCTTTTGCCATGTTCTTATTGTTAACCGATCCCTGAGCCTTCCCAAGTGATCTGGATAATACCTTTTACAATAAACCCGGCGCAGCCGAGAAATAACACTAACCAAACAATAAATCGACCAAATTTCGGCACGTTACCTTGTTTAAGCACATCGTGGATGGCCATGCCGATAAAGAAAAATATCGAGGCAAAAAACAGGTTCAGGCCGATGGTTTCAATTTGTTCCATGTACTGAGATAACATACTTTCTTAGTCCTTGAGAGTGTTCTAAGGCCAAAAGAGGCGCGAATATATCACAACAAGATGGCGGCTGCCATATGCTTTCGGTCGAGTTTGCTGCTGATTTACATTGAATGTTTGTCAATAAATTCAGACACGATCCGGTTAAAAATGACGGGTTTTTGTGCATGCAACCAATGACCACATCCTTCAAGTGTTTTTGCCTGTGCCGCGGGGAATTGCGCCATGATAGCGCTTCTGTGCTCGCTAGTGACATAATTTGAGTCGCCGCCGCGAATAAACAGACTTGGTCCAGCATAGCTTTGTACTGGATTTGGCGTCTGATTTTGCCAGCCAATAATATTAGGATAACAAGCCTTTAGGCCACTTAAGTTCATTTTCCAACGAAAGCCAGTATCAGTGCGTTGTAGATTTTTGAGTAAAAATTGTGCCGTCGCTTCGTCAATACCATTGTCTATTAAGTGGTTTAGGGCAAAGCGCCTGTCGGTATGGCCTTCTAAGGGCAGACTTTCTAATGCAGTAAACACTGTGTCGTGTCTTGGCTCATAGGCGACGGGGGCGATATCGGCTGCCACCATGCTGATAATGCGCTCTGGATGAGCTAACGCTGTCGCCATGGCGATTTTACCGCCCATGGAGTGACCCACTATATGGGCGCGTTCAATAGCCAGTTCGTCGAGTAATGCAACCATGGCCGTGGCGAGGCGAGGGTAATCCATCTCATCCCAATGCTCACTTAAACCATGATTGGGCACATCGACACGAATAACCTGATACTGGCTTTCTAATACTTGCCCTAGGCCTTTGAGGTTATCTAGGTTGCCGAACAAGCCGTGGATCAAGAGTACTGCGGGTCCTTGGCCTGTAGAAACAAAGTTCATGGTGATTCCTGTTGAATATGTTTAGCTTAACGTGGCGCGAATTGTGCCCTTAATGCCGTTGGCTTGACAAGTCAGTTGCTACTTTAGCGTATATGCGGCGATTAACTTGGGCGCTTTTTCGGCAATTGTCGATTATCTGCTAGTTTGCTGTGCTATTTCACGCATTTTTAGAATAATGGCGCTTTATCAGATTGATAGACATGGATACACTGGTAACCGATCGCAATGATCTGCCCCGATCGCTGTGGTACACTTTTTTCGGTTAAGCCTGTCGAATAACAAAGGATAATTAAGGTTATGAAATATATCGAAGTTGATGAAGAGCTCTATCGTCATATTGCCAGCAAAACAGAACGTATTGGTGAGAGCGCCTCTGACATTCTTCGTCGATTACTCGGCCTTTCCGTCGATGCGGTCGAACATCCTCAGCCTTTGGCGATAAGCCAACCAAGTTTAGAGGCTGAGCCGATTCAAGCTGTGGCGGTGCAAGCTGCACCTGCTGTGAATGACTTCAGTCGCTTAGTCGATGAACATCTGTTATCGCAACAAAAAGGCGCGGTAGGGCGTTTCCTCTTTTTGCTCGAAAGTCTGTATCAATTAGCCCCAGAGCAGTTCTCGCAAATTCTGCAGATCCAAGGGCGCGATCGTTTGTATTTTGCCCGCTCTAAAGAGCAATTACTGGAAGCGAGCGCATCGGCGAATCCTAAAGAGATCGGTACCAGTGGTTTCTGGGTAACAAGCAACAACAATACCGCCAAGAAACGCACCATTTTATCCGAAGTCTTAGTGCAATTTGGCTGTGATGCAACGGTTGCTGCGGGCATCGCCGAGCGCGTTTAATCCGCGGGCGAGCCATTTAATCAGTCATTGAGCTAAGTTTAATCATTGTTTTTAATTGTAATTGAGTGCAGGAGAGCCATAGGTGGCAATACATCAAAGGGCAGGACAAATCGCTAATCAGACGGATCTGGTCAATATTCCAAAACTGATGAGCCATTATTACAGCATCACGCCAAATATGGATGACGTACAACAACGCGTCACCTTTGGCACTTCTGGGCACAGAGGCTGCGCTTTTAATGGCAGTTTTAACCAACAACACATTTGGGCGATTACCCAAGCTGTGGTGGATTATCGCCAATCGGTGAATATTAATGGGCCGTTGATCCTCGGTATTGACACCCATGCGTTATCCTACGCCGCTTATTTATCGGCCATTGAAGTGCTGGCGGCAAATAAAGTCACAGTGCATATCCAGCAGAATGATGGTTTCACGCCAACGCCTGTGGTGTCCCATGGGGTGATTTGCGCCAATCGCGAAGCAAATATCACAGGTGCGGCACTGTCCGATGGTTTGATTATCACGCCTTCCCATAATCCGCCTCAAGATGGCGGGATCAAATACAATCCACCCCATGGCGGACCTGCCGAAGGTAATATCACGGCTTGGATTGAGTCGCGTGCTAATGATTACTTACGCCAAGCGTTAGCTGGCGTGCAAAAATTAGCGTATGCCGAAGCGCTGGCCTCAGGCTATGTCAACGCCATTGATTTGGTAACGCCCTATGTGGCTGATTTAGAGAATGTTATCGATATGCAGGCGATTGCCAACGCTAAGCTGCGTATCGGTGTTGACCCGCTCGGTGGTTCAGGGATTTTCTACTGGGCACCGATTGCCGCGCGTTATGGGCTCGATATCACCTTAGTTAATGATAAAGTTGACCCAAGCTTTAGCTTTATGCCGTTGGATAAAGACGGCAAAATCCGCATGGATTGCTCTTCTCCCTATGCGATGGCTGGGTTACTCGCCCATAAAGAATCCTTTGATTTATGCCTTGGTAACGATCCTGACTATGACCGCCACGGCATTGTCTGCCCTGATACAGGCTTGATGGACCCTAATCACTACCTTGCGGTCGCTATCGATTATTTACTGACGCACAGACCGGATTGGAGCGATAGCTTAGCCATAGGTAAAACCTTAGTATCGAGTGCGCTTATCGATAAAATCTGTGCTTTCCATGGCAAAAAGTTACTCGAAGTGCCTGTGGGTTTTAAGTGGTTTGTTGATGGTTTAGCCGAAGCCACCATCGCCTTTGGCGGTGAAGAGAGCGCTGGCGCGGCGTTTTTGCGCCGTGATGGCACTACGTGGTGTACAGATAAAGACGGCTTTATTCTAGGGTTACTTGCCGCAGAAATTCTTGCGGTGACAGGTAAAACTCCAGGTCAACGCCATCAAGAGCTAGTAAAACAGTTTGGCCAAAGCTTTTATAAGCGTATCGATAGCCCAATCAGTCTTGAAAACAAGGCCAAATTTGCGTTATTAAATGCTGAAACCTTAAATGCCACAGTGCTTGCGGGTGAGGCAATCGAAAACGTGTTAACCCATGCACCGGGCAATAATGCTGCCATTGGTGGCATTAAAGTGACTACGGCGAATGGTTGGTTTGCGGCGCGTCCATCGGGCACGGAAGCGTTATTTAAGATTTACGGCGAGAGTTTTATCAGTGAGCAGCATCTAGCTGAGATCATCAAAGATGCGCAGGCATTAATTGATAAGGCGCTGAACGCTTAATGCAGCAGTAGGTTTATAAAGTATCAAAAAAAACGCACTTAGTTTTGAGTGCGTTTTTGTTTGTGTCTAATGTCAGTTATGAGTATTTTCTCATGCTGATTTGACCGTATTTAGTATTCGATATGACAACTCGGTAAGTTATTCTTATCAATGTAATTTTGGTGATATTCCTCAGCCACATGGAACTGTTGCAATGGCACTATTTCAGTCACGATATGGCGTAATCCCCAACGACCTGAGCGGGCAAAAGCTAATTTTGAGGCTTCTGCCGCGGCTTTTTGTTCGCGGTCATGGAAGAAAATCGTACTGCGGTATTGAGTGCCTATATCTCCACCTTGCATGTTCAGACTGGTTGGATTGTGGTTTTTCCAAAATACCTCGAGCAAGTCTTCATAACTGACCAGGGCAGGGTCAAATTCCACTTGTACCACTTCGGCGTGGCCAGTTTTGCCTTTTTTGACTTCTTCATAGGTGGTCGCGCTATTATTGCCGCCCATGTAACCGCAGGTGGCATTCGATACGCCGTTCACTTGTCTAAAAAAATACTCTACGCCCCAGAAACAGCCGGCACCAAAGGTTGCTAACGCCATAATTAAATCCAATAGAAGTCTAGATGGCTAAGGATTGTGATAAAACTCGCGCGCAAAAGCAAGCCTCTAGCAGGAATATTTATGCAGGACGATTTTTCGATAAGATGATTGGAAATTTACACTCGGCATAGCAAAGCGCCGCGTTGATCTTATTCCGTTCAAAACTGGGTCCTATGGCGATAAATGTCTGAGAACAGCATTAAAAACATGTGTTAGTATTGAAGCCGCTTTTTAAGGTGCGAGTAAGCCTAACCGCGGTGAGATGAATGCTTGAGTGGTTATTGCTATCTGCACTGATGCTATTGCGCCGTTACTGTTACACACCATTATAAGGAGAATTCTGTGTTACAAGCTCTGTTAGATTCAAAGGATTTTTTAGCGCTCACCTTAGCCCATCCTGAACAGTTCGATGGCGAGTTTTCATTTAGCTTAGGCGACCATACCCAAGTTGAAGTGTGGGATACTGGCGTTATCGTTTTTGAGCCCGCCCAGAATGAAGGAAAAGATGTTGTCCTTTCTTGCGGTGTTCACGGTAACGAGACCGCGCCCATTGAACTCTGCAATGGCTTAATTAAGCAGCTTTTACAGCAAAAGATCATCGCGAAACAGCGCACTTTATTCCTGATTGGTAATCCATTAGCGATTAATAACGGCACGCGGATTATCGATGAGAACATGAATCGTCTCTTTAGTGGTGAGCATTCCAATCCTCCGGGATTAGTCAATCCTGAGCGAGTGCGCGCCAAAAAACTCGAAGCCTATGTCGACCGTTTTTATACCGCGGCTGCCGATGGTCGTCAGCGCATTCATTATGATCTGCACACGGCGATGCGCGCCTCGAAGCATGAAAAGTTCGCTATCTATCCCTATCGTCCAGGGCGTGCCTTTAGCGGCGAGCAAATCATGTTTTTAGCCGCTAGCGGCGTTGATACGGTTCTTTTTCACCACGAACCGACCACGACCTTCAGCTATTTTTCCTCCGAACACTACGGCGCCGATGCCTTTACCATTGAGCTTGGCAAAGTCTATCCCATGGGGCAGAACGACATGACGCGTTTTATCGCGACCCATGAAATGTTTATGCGCTTGATCACCGCTAAGCCGTTGGAGCTGGATGCATTTGATGCCGATAAGGTTAACTTGTATCAAGTGTGCCGCGTCATCAATAAACATTTCGATGATTTTGAATTTACCTTCGCAACTGATGTCGAAAACTTCAGATCTTTCCCGAAGGGCTTTGTTTTAGCGCGGGAAGGTGGGCAAGAAATTAAAGTGGAACATGAGTTTGAGTCTGTCGTGTTCCCTAATGCCAAAGTGCCTATTGGCAATCGCACTGTGATTTGCCTGATCCCTGCGGTGAATGCGGACGTGCGTTAGGCTTGTAAAGCAATATATACATGCGGAGCAGGGATAACTTGTGGTTTGAGCTATGCCAATGGTTGATAGGTAGTTTACGTTAACGTAATGTTCGTCGGGCATATTCGTATAAACAGACGCATCAAAACGCTTTGGTGCGTAATGAGATAACAAGAGCACAATATGAGCAAAGCAACACTCAACACTGATACAGTGCACCGTGTCGGCTTCTTGGATAAGGCATCGCTACACATTCCTATCCTTCGAATTCTACAAGCCGACGGCACCACTTATGAAACCGCGGTTTTGCCTGTGATAGATGAAACCTTAGCCACTAAAATTTACGATACCTGTGTATTCACTCGGGTACTCGATGAACGTATGTTAGGTGCCCAGCGCCAAGGGCGCATCAGCTTCTATATGACCTGTACGGGTGAAGAAGCGGCGATTGTCGGCAGTGTGGCCGCTCTCGATCAAGAAGACGTTATCCTCGCGCAATACCGTGAGCATGCGGCGTTGCGTTATCGCGGCTTTACTACTGAACAGTTTATGAATCAGATGTTCAGTAACGAGAAAGATCTCGGTAAAGGTCGCCAAATGCCCATTCATTACGGCAGTGCGGCATTGCATTATCAAACGATTTCTTCACCCCTTGCGACACAAATCCCGCAGGCGACGGGTGTGGGCTACAGCTTAAAAATGCAAGGTAAGCGCAAAGTCGCGGTTTGCTATTTTGGCGAAGGCGCTGCATCGGAAGGGGACTTCCATGCCGGTCTAAACATGGCCGCAGTATTGAAGTGTCCAGTGATTTTCTTCTGTCGTAACAATGGCTACGCCATTTCAACCCCAACTGAAGAGCAGTTTGCTGGTAACGGTATTGCGAGTCGCGGTGTGGGTTATGGCATGCACACCATTCGTGTTGACGGCAATGACATGCTGGCCGTGTTAGCCGCAACGCAGCAAGCTCGCGCCTATGCGATTGAGCATAATGCCCCTGTGCTGATCGAAGCCATGACTTACCGTCTCGGCGCGCATTCATCATCAGACGATCCATCAGGTTATCGCTCGAAAGATGAAGAAGCCAAGTGGCAGCAACACGATCCGGTCAAACGCTTCAAATTATGGCTTATCAACAAAGGTTGGTTAGCTGAAGCGGATGATGTGAAACTGCATGAGAAATATCGTGAAGAAGTATTGGCTGCGGTAAAAGTGGCTGAAAAAATTCCTGTGCCTATGCTGGATGAAATTATTGAAGATGTGTACGACAAGCCGACGCCTGTGCTGAAAAAGCAACTCGCCGATCTTAAAGAACATATCAAAAAATATCCGCAAGCCTATCCAAAAAGTGCAGGGAGACTATAAGCCGTGGCTGAAATGAATATGTTACAGGCCGTCAATGAGGCCTTGTCGATAGCCATGCAAGCCGATGAGCGCATGGTGGTTTTTGGTGAAGATGTGGGGCACTTTGGCGGGGTATTTCGCGCCACTTCCGGTCTTCAAGAAAAATTTGGTCGCGATCGCTGCTTCAATACCCCGCTGACAGAGCAAGGTATCGCCGGTTTTGCTAATGGTTTAGCCTCAAATGGCATGACTGCTGTGGCTGAAATCCAATTCGCCGATTATATCTTTCCGGCGTTCGATCAAATCGTCAACGAGTCGGCTAAGTTCCGTTACCGTAGCGGTAATGAGTTCGATGTCGGTGGATTAGTGTTCCGTACGCCCTATGGCGGCGGTATCGCGGGCGGACATTATCACTCGCAATCACCCGAAGCTTATTTTACCCAGACGCCGGGGTTAAAAGTCGTTGTGCCACGTAACCCAGAGCAAGCCAAAGGCCTGCTATTGGCGTCAATCCGTGACAAAAACCCGGTGATCTTCTTTGAGCCTAAGCGTTTATATCGCGCATCGGTTGGCGAAGTACCAGCGGGCGATTATGAAATTGAACTGGGCAAGGCTGAAGTGGTTCGCGAAGGTAAAGACATCACCTTAGTGGCGTGGGGCGCGCAAATGGAAATCCTTGAAAAAGCCGCCGACATGGCCGCTAAAGAAGGGATCTCCTGCGAAATTATTGATTTACGCACCTTGTCACCTTGGGATATCGATACCGTTGCCGATTCAGTTAAAAAGACAGGACGTTTGCTGGTTAACCATGAAGCGCCATTAACAGGTGGTTTTGCCGGTGAAATTGCCGCGACAATCCAGCAAGAATGCTTCTTGTATCTCGAGTCGCCCATCAGCCGCGTTTGTGGTTTAGATACCCCGTACCCACTGATTCATGAAAAAGAATACATGCCTGATGCGTTCAAAACGTTTGAAGCCATCAAAGCATCAGTGACCTTCTAGGAGTCCGGTATGATTAAAGATTTTATTTTGCCGGATATTGGCGAAGGTGTAGTGGAATGTGAATTGGTTGAATGGTTGGTCAAAGAAGGCGACACAGTCGTTGAAGATCAGCCGATTGCCGATGTCATGACAGACAAAGCCCTAGTGCAAATCCCTGCGCCTTTTGCGGGTGTGGTCACTAAGCTGTATTACGCTAAGGGCGATATTGCGAATGTGCATGCGCCGCTCTATGCCGTACAAATTGAAGGTGCCGTTGAAATCGCGGGTGAAGAATCCGCGACTGAACCTGCTGCGACGACTGCAAAAGTGACTGAGTCTGTGGCGGCAACAACTGTCAATACGTCATCCAGTTCATCCGTCAGCATAGAAGAGTTCTTACTACCGGATATCGGCGAAGGCATTGTTGAATGTGAACTCGTTGAATGGTTAGTGAGTGAAGGTGATTGGGTTGAGGAAGATCAACCGATTGCCGACGTGATGACAGATAAAGCGCTGGTGCAAATTCCTGCCATTAAAGCGGGTAAAATTGCCAAACTGCATTATCGCAAAGGTCAGCTAGCTAAAGTGCATGCGCCTTTATTTGCCATTGAAGTTGAACTGGCGGCTTCTGCACCTGCAGCAACAAACACTGATACTGTGGCCAATGCGGCACCAACAGCGCAGACTGTGAATGCAGAACCTGCTCGCCAAGGTAAAGCTTTAGCCAGCCCTGCGGTTCGTCGTATGGCGCGGTCGTTAGATATCGATTTGAGCCAAGTACCTGGCACAGGAAAGCACGGCCGTGTGTATAAGGAAGACATCACTCGCTTCCAACAAGGCGCGAGCAATGTTTCTGCTCCAAGTGCGACTCAGGTAAAAGAGGCGCCAGTTCAAGCGACGCAAGCATCTCAAACCCAAGTCCAAACATCTACAGTGACTCAACGCGCTGACACGGTTGAGCCTATTCGCGGCGTAAAAGCTGTGATGGCACGCATGATGGTTGAGTCGGTGTCGAGCATTCCGCACTTTACCTATTGCGAAGAGTTTGATTTAACAGACTTAGTCGCACTGCGTGAAAGCATGAAAGTGAAGTATTCATCCGATGAAGTGAAGCTGACCATGATGCCTTTCTTCATGAAGTCGATGTCACTCGCGTTAAGTCAGTTCCCTGTGATGAATAGCCAAGTGAATGCTGATTGCACTGAGTTGACCTACAAGGCGCGCCACAATATCGGCATGGCGGTGGATTCTAAAGTCGGTCTTTTGGTGCCCAACATCAAAGATGTGCAGGATAAGAGCATTTTAGAAGTGGCGGCAGAAATCACCCGTTTGACCCAAGCAGCCCGCAGTGGCCGCGTGGCGCCAGCGGATCTGAAAGACGGCACGATTTCAATCTCTAACATTGGCGCCTTAGGTGGCACAGTGGCGACGCCTATTATCAACAAACCTGAGGTGGCAATTGTGGCCTTAGGTAAGTTGCAAACCCTACCGCGCTTTAACGCGAAAGGGGAAGTCGAAGCTCGCCAAATCATGCAAGTGAGCTGGTCAGGCGACCACAGAGTGATCGATGGTGGCACCATTGCTCGCTTCTGTAATCTGTGGAAACAATATCTTGAGCAGCCGCAAGAGATGTTATTAGCTATGCGCTAAGCCGCTGGCATGAATAACTGACACTAAAAGGACGCTAAAAGCGTCCTTTTTTATTTGCTTTGCACAAATGGGTTAATCTTTTGATCCCAATTACGTATAATTCCCGGACGTAGTTATCCTGATGGATGTGTTATGAGTCAGTTTGCCCCCAGCCCATTTGCTCCAACAATAGAAACCATTGATTACCCGTTTCCGCCTAAGCCAGTTCCTTTGTCCGATGCGCAAAAAGCCGATTATAAGGCGCGTATCAAACAACTGCTCATTGAAAAAGATGCCGTTCTGGTTGCCCACTATTATACCGATCCTGAAATCCAAGCCCTTGCCGAAGAAACCGGCGGCTGCGTTTCAGACTCTTTAGAAATGGCACGCTTTGGCCGCGATCACCCAGCAAAAACCTTAATCGTTGCTGGGGTCAAGTTTATGGGCGAAACCGCCAAGATTTTAAGCCCAGAAAAAACCATTTTAATGCCGACATTAGAAGCCACTTGTTCATTGGACTTAGGTTGTCCAATCGATAAGTTCAGTGCTTTTTGCGATGCGCACCCAGATCATACTGTGGTGGTTTACGCCAATACTTCGGCTGCCGTTAAAGCGCGCGCCGACTGGGTGGTGACCTCCAGTATTGCCCTCGAAATCGTTGAGCACTTAGACAGCGAAGGTAAAAAGATCATTTGGGGACCAGACCGTCATTTGGGCAGCTATATTGCTAAACAGACGGGCGCAGAAATGTTGATGTGGCAGGGCGATTGTATCGTTCACGACGAGTTTAAATCGAACGCGCTGCGCGATATGAAAAGCGTTTATCCAGATGCGGCTATCCTTGTACATCCTGAGTCACCAGCCAGTGTGGTGGCGATGGCCGATGCTGTTGGCTCGACCAGTCAGCTGATCAAAGCCGCGCAAACTATGCCGAATGAGCGCTTTATCGTGGCAACCGATCGCGGCATCTTCTATAAAATGCAGCAGGCGGCGCCAGGTAAAATCTTAATCGAAGCGCCAACCGGCGGTAACGGTGCAACTTGTAAGAGCTGCGCCCACTGTCCTTGGATGGCGATGAACGGTCTACAGGCGATTGAAGCATCACTCGCCGACTGCGATAAAACCACCCATGAGATTTTTGTGGATGAAGACTTAAGAGTTAAAGCGCTGATCCCGCTGACGCGCATGCTGGATTTTGCTAAGACACTGAATATGAAAGTGAAGGGTAATGCCTAAGCCCGTTCTTTAGCTGTTCTCCAGTGTTATAAAAATCCCCGCGATAGAGTGGGGATTTTTTATGGCTATTGTTTAATCGAATTTAAGGCAATAAAAAGCCCCGCAAATGCGAGGCTTGATTGAGTAACGCTGGATCTAGTAACTAGATTACTTGGCGTTCATCAGTGCAACCGCGTTATCTAACATACGGTTACTGAATCCCCACTCGTTATCATACCAAGACATCACTTTCACTAAACGGCCGTTTACACGGGTTTGAGTGGCGTCAAAGTTTGAAGAAAACGCATTGTGGTTAAAGTCGATAGACACCAATGGCTCTTTGTTTACTGCTAATACTTCGCTCAATGGCGCAACGCTGGCAGCACGTTCGATAATGGCATTCACTTCTTCAACCGTAGTATCACGGGCAGCGATGAAAGATAAATCCACCAGTGATACGTTAACTGTAGGTACACGAACCGCTAAACCGTCGAATTTACCTTGTAATTCAGGTACAACCAAACCTACAGCTGCAGCTGCGCCCGTTTTAGTTGGGATCATTGACAGTGCTGCAGCACGAGCACGACGTAAATCTGTGTGGTATACGTCAGATAAACGTTGATCGTTGGTATAAGCGTGAATCGTGGTCATCAAGCCTGATTCGATACCAATCTCGTCATTTAACGGCTTAGCAAAAGGCGCTAAACAGTTAGTTGTACAAGAAGCATTTGAAATCACTGTCATGTCTGACGTCAGCACGTTGTTGTTCACACCGTAAACAACAGTGGCATCGACGTTTTTGCCTGGAGCAGAAATAATGACTTTCTTCGCACCAGCGGTTAAATGCGGTTGAACGGTTTCTTTAGAAGTGAAGATACCTGTACATTCGAAAACCACGTCAACTTGCAACTCAGCCCATGGCAGTTTTGCAGGATCACGTTCTTGGAAAGTGAGGATCTTATCGCCATTCACATAAATAGCTTCGGCATCATGGTCAACTTTGGCATTGAAACGACCGTGAACAGAATCGTATTTTGTCAGGTGAGCGTTGATTGAAGCGTCGCCTAAATCATTAATAGCGACAATCTTGATTGGATAAGCTTTTTCGCTTTCGTACAAGGCGCGTAATACGTTTCTACCGATACGGCCATAGCCATTTATTGCTACACGGATAGTCATCTCATATCCCTCTGGTGATTATAAAATTCAACTGGTAGTAAAATTACCAAACTGACAGCTATCGTCAAGTTAAATCGGCATTTTACCGCTGTCTTGATTAACAAATTAGGTATTTTTTTTACATTGGTCGCGAAATCACCATTTTTTACGCGTTAATTGGGTAAAAAATTACAAGATGGCAAACATTTTGCCATCGGTTGCTTAGTCTGTTTCTTCGACAAGCGCAGGTGGTACAGCCTCGGTTGCCGTAGGCGCTTGGGCAACCGCTTGAGGATCAAGCCATTGTCTTACTGGACTCTGAGGATAAGTCCCGTTTTTTAGCGCATCAATAAGAGCTTGGGCTTTTAAATCGAGTTCAGTCGCCAGCGTTTTATTGCCACCGAGCAAGGCTAGCATTTTTTCCGCTGAATACTTCTGCTGCGTAAGTAGTAAATTTGCCTTCGTCAGCATATAGGCTTTATCAAATAGCTGCTGCTGGCGATAGGCTGATGCGAGCCCAAGTAACCAGTTAACGTCGAAATCATCGTATTGGATCTCTGCAAAGACCTTAAGATAAAGTTGTTGCGCTTTGATGGCATTTCGATTGCTGTAGTAAGTTGCGACTTGGGCAAGTAGGAAAGGGTCAGTCACTTCGCCGGCGTTTTCATGCTCTAATAATCTATTTAGCGCTGCGGTATCGCCAAAGCGAGTCCATTGGTAATAGGACATGAAAGGATCTTGTCGCTCGCGGGTTTGATCTTGTAGCAAACTTAAATTCTGGGTGCTTAATCTAAAGGCTCTGGCTCTATCCGCGGTGCGATTGGTGTGGATGATATGCTGAACACCAGAGGCGAGTTCAATACAGCGGCTGTAATCCTCAAGGTAAGTCAATTGCAGGTAGAGTTGTTTGCCTGTGGGGTTTTCGTTGTCTTTTAATTCGTAGCGGTTCTGGATTAGTTTAGTTTTTTCGGCCAAACACCAGCCATCCTTATGCAAATCGGCACAAATTTCAGGATTATTTTTACAAATTGCTGAGATATTTCGGCCATTATCACAACCGAAAAGACCAAAAAGGCTCATCCCAAAGGTAAATGATGTAATTATTACTAGATTTTGTCTCAAAACACTCTCCAAACGATAATTTTTCTAATAAAATTACAGATTTACAGAAAATATCTTACTGGCAACACAGCGCGACTTTCATTACAATGGCGCCGACCAAAACAGGGTTTTCCCTAAAACCCGCATTAGATTATTGGTCTTTTCGTCATGTTACTCAAACCTTTCAGTACATTTTATTGAAAAGTGAGATAAAGGATCTGTAAATGAGCGCTGATAAACACCTACAAAGTTGGCAAGAACGTTTTGAAATGGCAGAGGCGATGCAGCCTTTGTTAGGCAAGTTGTACCGTAACCAAGGCGTTGAAGTCGTGGTCTACGGCAAGCCGTTACTCAATGCTTCTACGATTGAAATCATTAAAGCGCACCGTTTAGTTCGTCGTCATGTCGGTGAAAAATTACGTTTACGCGAGAGTTTCCCCTTCGTTCAAGCTTTGAGTAAACTCGCAGTTAAACAATGTAAAGTGGATATTGGTAAGCTTGCAGTCAATTACTGGCGTGATCACACCGATGTCAGTGAAATTGAAAGCTATATGGCAAAAGAGTTGGCCGATGCCATCGACCATGCTGATGATGTCGCACCGCGTGATGTCGTGCTGTATGGTTTTGGCCGTATCGGCCGCTTATTAGCACGCCTGTTGATTGAACGCACAGGTCGCAGCAATAAGTTAAGATTGCGCGCTATCGTACTACGTGGCGGTAAGAAAGGTGATTTAGAGAAACGTGCCAGTTTATTGCGCCGTGACTCAGTCCATGGTCCTTTCAATGGCTCTGTAGAAGTTGACGAAGAGAACAATGCCATCATCGCCAACGGTACCTATATCCAAGTGATTTACGCGAACTCGCCTGATGAAGTGGATTACACTAAATACGATATCAGCGATGCACTCGTTGT
Organism: Shewanella sp. SP1S2-4; assembly: GCF_031932075.1. NCBI lineage: Bacteria > Pseudomonadati > Pseudomonadota > Gammaproteobacteria > Alteromonadales > Shewanellaceae > Shewanella > Shewanella sp. SP1S2-4. The sequence continues at coordinate 283,449 of NZ_JAUOET010000003.1, read as the reverse complement.
TGATAACACAGGTATTTGGAAAGATGAAGCGGGTCTTGGTTTACACCTTAAGAGCCCAGGCGCGAGCAAAGTGTTGTTGACAGCTCCTGCAAAAGGCGCGATCAAGAACATCGTTTACGGTGTGAATGAAGGCGACATTACCCCAGAAGACATTATCGTTTCTGCGGCAAGCTGTACGACCAACGCCATTACGCCGGTACTGAAAGCCGTGAATGATAAATATGGTATTGAGAATGGTCACGTTGAGACGATTCACTCTTATACCAACGATCAAAACTTGATTGATAACTATCACACCGCTGACCGCCGTGGCCGCAGTGCACCATTAAACATGGTGATCACTGAAACAGGCGCCGCGAAAGCCGTTGCTAAAGCACTGCCAGTGTTAGCGGGCAAGTTAACCGGTAACGCGATTCGTGTGCCAACGCCGAACGTTTCTATGGCCATCATCAGCATGAACTTGAATGCTGAAACCAGTAAAGATGAGCTGAACGAGTACCTGAAAGATACGGCGCTGCAATCACCGCTACAAAATCAAATCGATTACACCGACTCTACTGAAATTGTATCGAGCGATTTAGTGGGTTCTCGTTATGCGGGCGTGGTTGACTCACAGGCAACTATCGCAGAAGGCAAGCGTGCCATTCTCTATGTTTGGTATGACAACGAGTTTGGTTACAGCTGCCAAGTGGTTGGTGTAATGCAAACTATGTTAGGTTTAACGACGCTATCTCTACCAGCATAAGTTAGCTGCGTAAATCACTAGCGTAAGTAATGCTGAGTCTTCAAAACTGCGCATAATCTTCACATAAAGCGCCCTGTAGGGCGCTTTTGTTTTTCTATACTTATGCAATTTAATTGGGTTCGACGCAATGCTCCTATCAACCACAGCTTTCTGCCGCACTTAATCATCTGCCGCATCGGCGTCAGTAACAGCAAAAAGCCTAAATTGATGAAGGAAACATCAACTTTGCTGACTTGTGGCGGTTTATTGGGCAAACGATGCGGCTTAGATCATTTTTTAAAAATTGTTGATTGACTCTGAGGTCTAAATAGGTAGAATGCCAATCCGCAGTCAGGGGAAAGCATGCCTAGCATGGCTTCTAATGATTAAGCGCAATGATAGGCGACATTAGCTCAGTTGGTAGAGCGATACCTTGCCAAGGTATAGGTCATCGGTTCGAACCCGATATGTCGCTCCAAATTTTAATAAATTTGGCAGTTTGGGCGCGATGGCAGAATGGCTATGCTGCGGATTGCAAATCCGTCGATCTCGGTTCGACTCCGGGTCGCGCCTCCATAGATATAACGTATTAATGACACGATTCCCGTCGTTAATATAAAGAGTTTGCCCGAGTGGTGGAATCGGTAGACACAAGGGATTTAAAATCCCTCGCTGGTAACAGCGTGCCAGTTCAAGTCTGGCCTCGGGTACAAAAAAGCAGAAAAGCCCTGACTTATGTCAGGGCTTTTTTGCTTTTATCGGTTCTCAAAGCCGAATTTAATAATGCTTCACCTCGTGTCATATCTGATCATTCTTAGGCTAGGTCCGGTTAGGATTGGCCATGGGTTCAGCTCACATTTCCGGCATTCAGTATTGCGACATCAGCGCGCGGTTCTTTTCTACAATATAAAACTGCAAGGTTTTGTGATCTAGATGTTATAAATAACTTTATATAAGTAATTTCATATTTCTGCTTATAATTACATAACAAAAGACACTTTTTTTTGGTAAATCTACAATAGCGTAAGAATTTCCCTAAGAAGGTGCTTAAGTCGCTATTCCCCCCTTAAAGACAGTGGTATAAATAAGCCGAAATTTCCCCTACACGCGCATAATTAGGATACGTAGTCATGATTTTCTCTCAAGTATTACTCGCACCCGCAGATCCCATTCTTGGTTTAACTGATACCTTTAAGGCTGATCCCCGTCAGGATAAAGTTAATCTGGGTGTCGGTATTTATAAGGATGAGGCTGGACAAACTCCAGTGCTGACTTCAGTGAAAAAAGCCGAGGCTATTTTACTTGAGCAAGAGAAGACCAAAAACTATTTAGGCATTGAAGGCGTGCAAGCGTATAACCATGTTGTACAAACATTGTTATTCGGTGAGGGCAGTGCATTAATCACTTCTGGCCGTGCTGCCACAGCGCAAGCCCCGGGCGGTACAGGTGCACTGCGTATTGCTGCTGAGGTTTTACTGCGTAATACCGATTCGCACACTATTTGGGTCAGCAATCCAACGTGGGCCAACCATCAAAATATTTTTGAAACCGCGGGTTTAGCCGTTAAAGAATACGGTTATTACAAAGCAGAAGCCCATGATATCGATTTTGATACCATGATGACGGACTTGTCTCACGCGAATGCAGGCGATGTCGTGCTGCTACACGGTTGCTGCCATAACCCAACCGGTATCGATTTAACCTTGGCACAATGGGAACGCGTAGCCCAATTGTGTGCCGATAAGAAACTTGTACCATTGTTTGACTTCGCATACCAAGGTTTTGGTGCTGGAATTGAAGAAGATGCGGCTGGTCTTCGTTTAGTGGCATCAAAAGTGCCGGAGTTGCTGGTTGCTAACTCTTTCTCTAAAAACTTTGGTTTGTACAACGAACGTATCGGCGCCGTAACTGTGGTGGCTGAAGATGCTGATGCTGCAGTGCGTGCCTTTAGCCAAGTGAAACGTACCATACGTGCAAACTATTCTAATCCGCCAGCACATGGCGCGCTGATCGTCAGCACTATCTTAAATGACGCAGCCCTGAAAGCCATGTGGGTGCAGGAAGTTAAAGAGATGCGTGAGCGTATCGCCGAAATGCGTACCTTGTTCGTTGAAAGCTTAAAGGCTGAAGGCGTGACTCAGGACTTTAGCTTTATTTCTCGCCAAAATGGTATGTTCAGTTTCTCTGGTTTGAACAAAGCCCAAGTGGCGTGCTTGAAAGACGAGTTTGGGGTTTATATCGTTGGTTCAGGACGCATTAGCGTTGCAGGCATGACTAAGACCAATATGCCAGTGATCTGTAAAGCCATCGCCCAAGTCTTGTAAGGCTTATTAGGTTATAGAATGAGGCTAAAGGAATTTCTCTTTAGCCTTCAAACATAAAGGACAGCATTTGCTGTCCTTTATGTTTTTTATTGTGTCAGCACGTGCGGGCTATGCAGTGATTAGCAGCTAAGCGCAAGAGGTTCATGCGATTGCAGCGTGAGCTCAGATTTAATTCGCAATATGGCGCTTAATGCATCTAATAAGTTCGCTTGATCATGCAAGTTCGGGTTATGGCGATTCTTCAACGGAAAATAGTTGATCAGTGGCCCTAAACGCGTTTGTTCGCCATGACGTAACACTTTGTGAATGATGGGCTTGCCAATCACTTGATGACACCAAGCGATACGTTGCTCAATGCTAAATCGACCTGCGGGCGAGGCTTCTTCGGCCAGGTTATCTATAAAGATCACCTGCGCTTTAGTTGCGGCTAGGCTTTTGGCGAACTTAGGTAACAGCAGCGGCGGCATGATACTGGTTAAGAAGCTGCCAGGGCCTAGGATAACTAAATCTGCGTGCCGAACGGCCTCACAGGCTTCAAAAGTTGCATCGACCTGTGGCTCAAGGCAGAGCGCGATAGGTGCTTCATCCATACTGTCGACATTGATCTCGCCAAACACTTTACTACCACAGGCTTGCAGAGCCACTAAGTGTGTGGGTTGTTCAGACATAGGGATCAGCTGGGTTTCAATCTTGAGTAAATTACGGATGAGATTAACTGCTTCTAATGGACGAACGCACAGCTGATCAAGCGCCAGTAAAATAAGATTACCCAGATTATGGCCGCTGAGTTCAGTTTCACCTTGGAAACGGTATTCGAATAGTTGTGAGCCGACGGAAGGGCGATTGGCTAGATGGGATAAGCAGTTGCGTAAATCGCCCCAGGCAATACAGTCCTGCTCGGCTCTGAGTCTACCGGTAGAGCCACCGTTATCTGTGGTCGCGACAATTCCCGTTAAACGGCTGCCTAAAAAATCGAGTGACGATAATACTCGGCCTAAACCATGGCCTCCGCCAATGGCGACGACACGTTCAAATTGATTTAACATCAAATGCTGCATCTGGGTTCTTCCTTCCTGAATACCCGAAAAATAAATGTTACTGTCATCACTGATTTACTTAACCTGAACTCGGGATAACGAGTGTCGAAAAATCTAAATTTAACAAACTAAATCAATGCTATAAATGATTAGTTTTAAATGAAAAATCTATTTTCTGACTGAATGCGCATATCAAGGCGCTCTGTCGTACGCCATAGCGAGCTATGGTTAGACAGAGCAACGCAGAGAGGCCCGAAAAGATGCCTATTCAGCGGCTCTGCTTATCCCGAGCTCAGGTTACTTATAAAACAGGATGACGTAAATGCTGCTGTGCAATGTCACTGCGTTAAGGAACCTTAGTATAAAAGCTCAGTCGAAAGCTTGCACCCATTATCGACTGTCATGCGGCAAGCACACACGTATGGCACGCATAGGGCTTATAGAGTGGTGCCTCAGGCGCAATATTGTACCTGAGTTAATGAGCATGGTACTTGATTTAATGACAGTGACGGCGGGCAAATTTCATTAAATCTGACAATTAGCTTATAATCCGCCCTTTATTTGCCCAATACGGGCGTCATACTTAAGGTGAACTATTGAAAACGGGTAGAATCGGATCGTTTACATTGGCATTAGCCATGGTCATAGTGGCGATTTTTGCATTGCGCGTTTGGCTCATTCCCAACACGAATGATTCATCTAGCATTGCGACCCAACTCGTTGACGCTGTCGATCCTGTTACGCAAGTTCCTGACTTTTCTGCGATCAACGATATCACAGAAAAGAAGAAAGCCTTTTTTGATTTTCTGCGGCCGATTGTGCAGCAGCAGAATGCCATCATCTCGATGGAACGCGAGTTTGTCAGTGAAATGCTCGCTTTGGTTGATAATGGCAAGAGTTTATCTGAGACCCAACTCGGGCAACTCAATACGCTATTCGACAAATACCAATATGCGGCACGAAACGTCGATGCTAAATCCTTAGCAAGCTTACTAAAGCGCGTCGATATTGTGCCTGAATCTATGGTGCTGATCCAAGCCGCGAATGAATCCGGTTGGGGCAGCTCACGTTTTGCCCGTGAAGGCTTTAATTTTTTTGGTGAATGGTGTTTTAGTGCTGGTTGCGGCATAGTGCCATCTTCACGGGGATCAGGTAAGAGCCATGAGGTGAAAGTGTTTTCATCGGTCGACGAGTCCGTTTCATCCTACATGCGCAATTTAAATTCTAATACGGCTTATGCGCTGTTTCGTTCTATCCGCGCTGATTTACGCTCACAGGAGCTAGAGCCGACAGCGGATCAATTGATTTACGGACTCGTGAATTATTCTGAAAGACAAGAAGCTTATATTGATGAGCTGCTTGATATGTTACGTCATAATGAAAAATATTTGGTGAATGTCGATGTATAAAAAATTGTTGTTTAGTGGCCTCTGTTTACTGGCAACTAGCGCCGCTGCAGAAACTGTATCCCTTGAATATAAAGGTTTCTATGATAGGTTAAAACAAGTCAACAAGGGCGGTTACCAACTCGTAGAAGTGGCTTTTAGTGTTCCAATACAAAAAAACTGTTTGATCCAAAGCGGTTCTATTTCCAGTGAAAAAACATCAACGCCATTGACGTATACCTATGCTCAGCGGTTATTTATTCCCTTAGATGATGATTTAAAAGATCAGCGTGCCTTGGTTAATCTCAATTTTGCTGGCAGTGCTGATGGATGCGCTATCGCGATGCAAGTCAGAGCAAAACAGACATTGGCTGAGTACGATAAAGCGCGTTTACAGCAAATCGTGACCGAAATGGACACGCTGCTTGGTGCTATGCAAGGCTTCCCGATGCGTTATTTTAGGGATCCTATTGCTGGTCTTAACTTTGAATTCCAACCCGAGCAAGAAGTGTATATACACCTTAATGGCCGTGAACAAGCCGTTAAGGGCAGTTATAAATTAGCCGTGAATGAGCTTGAAAACATCACGACGCTAAGCTTTAGTGCCCAGCCATTAGTCTTGAGTCCTTGGGTGAAGTGATCCTCTTTGTATCTTGAATTGGCATCTTGAAATAGTCGATTGAGAAGCACGTACTCAAAGATTAACTTATTTTGTAGCCATAAAAATGCCCACATCATGTGGGCATTTTTGTTTTGCTGGTTTAACTTATTTACTGATTAGGGCGCTAGCTTCAGCCTTAATTAGACTTCGTAAGTGTTAACAATATCAATGCGTTTTGCTGCATCCAAATCAATACGGCCGCTGTTGGCGATATCTAGGAAATCGAATGCGGGCAGATTAGCTTCGGCAACATCGCCACGCAGAGGCGCATCTGGATCACGCGTTAATGACACAAAGTCGAACTGCTCACGGTCAACACCCTGTGATGGTGCGGTGTTTTGCATAGCGGTGAAAATTGTTTCAATACGACCAGGATACTGTCTATCCCATTGATTCAACATGTCTTTGACAGCGGCGCGCTTTAAGTTTTCCTGCGAGCCACACAAGTTGCATGGAATGATTGGAAATTCTTTTAAGCTGGCATATTCTTCGAGATCTTTCTCGCGGCAATAGGCAAGTGGCCGAATGACCACATTAGCGCCGTCATCTGACAGTAGCTTAGGAGGCATAGCTTTCATCTTGCCGCCAAAGAACATATTCAAGAACAAGGTCTCAATAATATCGTCCCTGTGGTGGCCAAGGGCGATTTTAGTGGCGCCAATACGCTGGGCAAAGCCATAGAGCGTACCGCGTCGCAGGCGAGAACACAGGGAGCAGGTGGTTTTGCCTTCAGGGATCTTGTCTTTCACTATCGAGTAAGTGTCTTTCTCGAGGATGTGATAGGGCACATTGAGCTTATCTAAATAGGCGGGCAATACATGCTCAGGGAAGCCTGGTTGCTTCTGATCTAAATTAACCGCAATGATTTCAAACTGAATGGGTGCACGTTGCTGCAGATTCATCAAAATATCGAGCATTGCATAGCTGTCTTTACCGCCACTAAGGCAGCACATGATCTTATCACCATCTTCAATCATATTGTAATCGGCGATAGCGCTACCCACTTCACGACGCAGACGTTTCTGTAATTTATTCAGACGGGTAGTTTGTTTTTTTGATAATTCTTCAGACATTGGATTTGCCGTAACTTCAGATATAGCTTCAAGCATAAAAAAGCGCCCAGTAACTCAGTTTCAGGGCGCGTATTATTCCAGCTATCTTTGGCGGGGTAAAGTGCCGCGTATCGCTTAGGCTTCTTCTAACGGCGATTTATAACCGTCAGGTTTGATAGCCAGTAAGTCGCAATTAATGCTATCGATAACATGCTCTGCGGTATTACCAATCAATGCCGCTGAAAATCCGGTGCGGCCGACTGTGCCTAAGATCACCAATTCGGCATCGAGTTTTTCAGCAAGCTCAGGGATCACATCCTCAGGCAGGCCTTCTTTTACATGGCAATGGTTTGGATTAATGCCGTATGCATTAGCGAGATAACTTACGCGCTGCTCATGCTGCATGCGAATGGTTTCGTTATAGGATTGGGCATCAAAATCTGGTAATTCAATGGCTAGGTTTACCGGTGTGCCGGGATAACCATTAACTAAATGCACTTCGGCAGAGAATTTATCTGCCAAATCTTTTGCGTGCTCAATGATTTTACCGTTAAGCATTTGATGATCGGTATCTTCGGTCGCCACATTCACAGCGCAAAGGATTTTACCCGCCTCTGGCCAGTCATGGGCTTTCACCATCAACACTGGCACAGGCGCTTTACGCATTAAATGCCAATCGGTTGGGGTGAAGATCACCGCTTTGAGTTTGTCGTGGGCATGGGTGCCTTTAACAATCAAATCGTATTGCCCTGCAATTGCATGATTAATAATGCTTTCGAAGGGGCGATTATGCCAAATGACTTGGGTATCGATATTGAGTTGCAGATGAGCGTAAGCGGCGAGTAAGTCTTGGATCCAAGCGAGACGTTGATCTATGACGCCTTGGCGCATGGCTTCGCGCTCTTGATTCGACAGAATCGAAGTCATCTCATAGGAAAAGTCGAAGATAGAAAGAAACACAGTGACTTGAGCATTGCATTTACTGGCCAAGGTTACCGCTCGAGCGAGGGCAACTTGATTCTCTGTGGTAGGGTCAACCACAACCAGTATTTTTTGATAATCCTTCATGGGAGGTTCCTTTAGTCATAGGCTCAATATCATCATGAGCCTTTGGCAGTTAGCTGTATTGTTCTAGATCAAACTCAATTGAAATTGATTAAAACTCGCTTAAAAATCATGCCTTAATCTGCATGACATGTCTAGCCAGCCACGTTTTTTCAACTGAATTGTTCTTGCAATCTATAGCAAGGATCTAGCGCCTAATACTTTTGCACTTAACTATTATGTTTCACTCAACTTTCTTGCAGAAAACACTCTTGCGGTGAACTATCTTGCTATGCGCGAATTACCCGCTAACAGATTCAGCTCTTGTGAGTCGAGGATAGTAATATACTTACCCTTAACCTCAATTAAGCCTGATTTTTGGAAACGCCCAAGTAAACGACTGATGGTCTCTACGGTTAAACCGAGATAATTACCAATGTCACCGCGGGTCATAGTTAAGCGGAATTCCTTTGGCGAGAAGCCACGGCTACCAAAACGATTAGCCAGATTGCTGATAAATGCAGCCAGGCGTTCTTCGGCATTTTTTTTGCTGAGTAGCAGGATCATTTCCTGATCGCTCATGATCTCATTGCTCATCAGGCGCATGATCTGCTGACGCAATTTAGGCATAGTGCCCGACAGTTCATCGAGGATATTAAAGGGGATCTCACAGACCATGGAGGTTTCAAGTGCCTGTGCAAAACTCTGGTGCAACTGGGCGTGGATACCGTCAAAACCAATCACATCACCCGCTAAATGGAAGCCAGTTATCTGCTCATCGCCTTGCTCAGTAATAGTGTAACTTTTGATGGTGCCAGAGCGGATCGCAAACAGGGATTTTAACGCATCACCCGATTTAAAAATTTGCTCGCCTTTTTGGATCGGTTTTTTACGCTCAATAATATCATCGAGCTGATCTAGCTCACTTGCATTGAGGGTAAAAGGAATACAAAGGGTACCCATACTGCAATCGTGACAATGGATTGTGCATCCGCTAGCGGCAGGACGACGATTCTTATTTTGTTCAATTGTCATGTTGATTCTCAAGTTTATCCACTGCAGCCATGTTAAACCAATTCACGCACTTGGGCTAGTTTAGCTGCGCGAGTGCGATATATAAAGTTTGACCACCAAACGCAATTAACAGTAAGCCGCTCAATAGTCTAACGGTTTTCTGTTGAACCCAAGCAGCGAGTCGTTTTGCTGCCACGCCAGCACTCAATAGGGCGGGTAAAGTACCTAAGCCAAATGCCAGCATAATCAAGGCACCTTGGCTAGCAGAGCCAGATGCAACCGACCAAGTTAAGGTGCTATAGACGAGGCCGCAGGGCAGCCAGCCCCAAATGAATCCCGCCATGATCGCTTGGCTCGGATTTTGGATGGGCACAAGCCGTTGCGCTATGGGTTTTAAATATTGCCATAACCATTGACCGACTCGCTCAATCTGTACGATTCCAACCCAAATTTTGGCGATATACAGCCCAGTTGCGATCATCATCAGTCCGGCAATGATGCGCAGCACAATCAAATACGTATCCAGTTCAAATAAGTGACCAAGACCTGCCGCCGAAGCGCCCACTAAGGCGCCCGCTAAGGTGTAACTCAAAATACGTCCAAGATTGTAACTCAGTAAATATTTAAGCTGATGGGCCAGCTGGTTACCTATTTTAGGATGAGGGATTTGGGCTGAGAAAGCGCCCACTAAACCGCCACACATGCCAAAGCAATGTGCGGCGCCCATGAGACCTACCAGAAAAGCCCCAGTGACATTGTACTCAATCACAGCGGCATGCCTTTTTCTTGCGCGGCTTCGGCTTGCTTTTTCTCAGGCACGGGATGGCTGTTTGGTTTAACAGTATCTTCGTCGAATAATATCGACACACTTTGGCGGTCTAAATCGTCAAATTGTTCGGATTTCACCGCCCAAAAAAATACCATTACAGCGATGGCGACAAAGATCATGGCAATGGGGATAAGCACATAAATAATTTCCATAATGACCTCTTACTATTCTGGTTTTACTTTTATTGTGATCACACTTTAACCCGCAATAATCTCAGGCTATTACCGACCACAATCAAAGAACTCGCCGACATGCCAATGGCGGCGATATAAGGTGCCACATGGCCGGTAACGGCTAAGGGCAAGATCAGGGCGTTGTAACCCAGCGCCCACGCTAAATTTTGTCTGATAATCTGTGTCGTCAGTTTCGCGACGCTAACGGCTTGGGTGAAGCGGGACAGATGATCCCCCAATAAAATTAAATCGGCACTGTTTTTCGCGATAGCACTGCCGCTGCCCATAGCCACCGACAAATCGGCGCCCGCAAGCACAGGCGCATCGTTGATGCCATCGCCAAACATGGCAACCCTTGTATGCTGTTGTAATCGGGTCACGAGGGCAAGTTTATCTGCAGGCGTTAAGCCGCTGTGCACATCGTCAATCCCCAGCTCTTTTGCCAGTTGATGTACGTGTCCTGAGCTATCGCCGCTGGCAATACTGATGCGGCAACCTTGCTGCTTTAACATCTCAATTGTAGCTTTGCTGTCTTGGCGAATATTGTCTTGAATTTCAAAGCTTGCCAGTACTTCAAGCTGATTATTGGCTGAACGTGCTAACCAAATCTTTTGGGTTGGATCACGACTATCAATACTCGCGCCGGTAAATACTGCATTGCCAATGAAGTAATCAGTGCCATCAATACGGCCTCTAACGCCAAAGCCAACTTCATGGTGAACCTCTTCGGCAACCAGTGCATTATCGGCAAACATGGCAAATGCCGCGGCAATCGGGTGGCGAGAGCCTGCTTCTAGTGCTGCGGCAATGGCTAAGGCTTGCGTATTGGTTAAATCGGCCATGCACTGCGTTTGCCCGATAGAGAGGGTACCACAGGTGAGGGTGCCGGTTTTATCAAAGACAACATGTTTGATCTGTGGCAGTTTTTCAAATACACCGGCTTTGCGAGTAATAATCCCAAGGCGAGTAAAAATAGCTGTCGCGCAGGTGACAGCGGTCGGTGTGGCAAGTGCTAAGGCGCAAGGACAGGTAGCAACTAGAACCGATAGCGTTACCCAAAAGGCATCCTCAGGGGAAATTTGATGCCAAACCAAATAGGTGATTGTCGCTATGGTCAGGATTGTGCCCGAGAAATAACGCGATAATTTATCGGCTAAGAGCGCAATTGCAGGTTTTGTATTGGATGCAAGCTCTTGCAGTCTAATAATCTCAGCCACGAGTTGGTCTTGCCCTAGTGCAGTGACGCTAACTTTGATGGGTTGGTCGACGTTGATAGTGCCTGCGTAAACTTGGCTAGCAAGAGTTTTTTCAATCGGCATTTGCTCGCCGGTGAGCATAGCTTCATTGATGCTAGTGTGACCTTCAATCACTACGCCATCGGCAGCTACCATTTCACCCGGTTTAACGAGGATCACATCATTGAGGCGTAACTTTTTGGCGGGAACTTCTTCCTGACCAGTGTCGTTCACTAAGTGCGCCGTGAGCGGCACTAACTTATGCAAATTACTCGAGCTAACCGAGGCCTTTTGCCTGGCCTTTTGTTCGAAGTAGCGCCCGAGTAATAAGAAGAAGGTAAACATGGACACAGATTCAAAATACACTTCGCCAGTGCCATTGACTGTGGCAAAACAGCTGGCTACGTATGCGCCGCCAATCGCAATGGAGACAGACACATCCATATTGAGTTTGCCGCTGAGCAGGGTACGAATCGCACTGAAATAGAAGGGCTGCGCCGAGTAAAGCACTACGGGGGTAGCAAAAATCATGCTGACCCAGCGGAAATAGTCCCGATATTGCACATCTAAATCGGTGAAGTAGCCGGTATAGAGGGCGAGGGCGAACATCATCACTTGCATGGTCGCAAAGCCGGCTAAGCCTAAACGCAGTAAAAACTTTCGACTATTGAGTTTATTGTTGAGCTCTTGCTCATCGACTTGGTAAGGCGCGGCTTGATAACCAATACGGCTAATTTGCCCGAGAATATCGCTGAGTTTTACCGTGCGTTTATCCCAACTGATCATGGCGCGTTGGGTGGTCGAGTTAACCAGTACTTGGCTCACACCCGTTAGTTGTTTCACTTTGTGCTCAATCAACCAAGCACAGGCCGCGCAGGTGATACCATCAATAGAGAGTGACACTGACTCGACATTATCTTCAGAATGGACAAAGTCTTGCTGCACTTCAGGCAAGTCATAGGCGCTAAATTGCGTTAAGGCTTCGGGGACGAGTGCGTTCTGTTTACTGCCTGGCTCAGTGCGAAACTTGTAGTAACTGAGCAATCCCGCATCCACAATCGCCTGAGAAACCGCCTGGCAACCGGGGCAACACATGAGTTCATCACGATCATTAATGCGAGTCACAAACTGCTGGCCCGTCAGCACGGGCTCTTGGCAGTGAAAACAACTTGGATGTGTCATAGCAATTCTTATTTAACTAAATCAATTCAACCACAATCAGTTCAGCCAAAGTTGGACATGATCTTTTAATTCAACGCGTTGGTGAATGCGCCATTTGCCATCGTAACTTTCCAGACGCACTTCCCAAGGGCCGATTAGTGTGGCAGGCACGGTAATGCGATACACATTACTGGCATCGGCTGTAGCGGTGAGCTTGATGTCTCTGTCGGCAATGGTTGGATGGTAGAACTCGACTTTCAGCGCAGCTTGAGAAGCGGGACCACCTTGTTGCGTCAGTAGAATTTCATTATTAGTTTGTTCGAGTAAAAAATTCATGCCTATTTGTTTGGCATACTTTACTTTACTTAAGTCCATATTAATGGCTTTGCCATCTTTGTAGTAATCCTCGGCGACTAAAGAGTCCGAGTTCGTAAGGGCAATTTTTAGTGTGGTAAAACTTGCGACGACGGCACATAAAGGAAGAATAATTAAAAACCAAGGCCAGAACTGCTTATACCAGGCTTGTTGTTCGCTCATGTCAGATACCCATTCAAAAAATTTGCGCCATTTTACCGTTAAAAGACGGTTTTAGCACTTTAAAAAAAAGGCCTCGAAGTCTTCGAGGCCTTAGCATTACTCACATCTAATTACTTGTTTGACAAGCTATAAACATAAGCTGCGATCACGTGAACTTTCTCTTCACCGAGAACGTCTTTCCAGGCTGGCATGACACCAGCACGGCCGTGTTTGATCGTTTCTTCGATCACGCCGCGGCTACCGCCATATAACCAAACATCGTCAGTTAAATTCGGAGCACCCATGAACTTGTTGCCTTTAGCGTCCATACCATGACACGCGAAACAACCTTTCATGAATGAGCCTTGACCTTGAGCGGCGAGTGTTTCATCGTGCTCACGACCAGACAATTTAACAACGTATTCAGCTAAACCCGCAATTTCGCTGTCATCGATTGGCAAACCACCTTTTGGCGGCATCATGCCATGACGACCACCCATGATAGTGGTTTTAATCGTGGCTAAGTCGCCACCATATAACCAGTCACCATCGGTGAGATTAGGGAAGCCTTTGCTACCACGTGCGTCAGAGCCGTGGCACTGTGCGCAGTTTTGTAGGAACAAACGGCCGCCCACTTTTAATGCCTCTTGGTTTTTCACTAATTCTTCTAGTGGTGTAGCCAAGTAAGCCGCGAAGATTGGGCCATATTTTTCATCAGCGTGTTTTACTTCTTGGTCATACTGAACATAACGGCCTTCTTTTGCGGCAAGCTCAATGGCTGCGGCAGAGTCGGCTTTAATACCTTGCTCAGTACCAATGCTTTGGTTAGAACTGGTCCAGCCTAAAAGGCCTTTGTAGTTACCTAAACCAGGAAATAAGGCTAGATAGATCAAGCCAAACACGATAGTGATATAGAACATATAACTCCACCATTTTGGCAGTGGGTTATTGAGTTCTTCAATACCGTCGAAACTGTGACCCATGGATTCGCCTTCTTTTACGTCCGTGGTGTTCTTAGAACACACACGCAGTAATAGAAAACATCCCGCGATCACAATTAACGAGAGTACGCTAATCCAAATACTCCAGAAGCTACTCATCACTTATTCTCTCCTGAGTCCTTCGATACCTTGCTGACTTCCTCATCGGAAAACACAAGGTTAGCTGCTTCATCAAAGGATTTTTGACGACGCGAGCTATATGCCCAAGCAAATATACCGACGAAGGTCAGCATCACAATGATGGTTAAAATGCCTTGTAATGTGCCGTAATCCATATATGCCTCCTTATTTGAGTGCGTGACCCAAAGACTGAAGATATGCAATCAAGGCTTCCAGCTCTGTCTTACCAGCAACAGCTTGCTGTGCGCCTGCGATTTCTTCATCGGTATAAAGATCATTACCTTTGTAACCGCCTTTATGCATGTTACGTAGGATAGTCATCTTATCGCCCGTCAGTTCGCCGTCTAACTTGTTTTCGGCTAACCATGGGAACCCTGGCATATTCGATTGAGGTACTACAGCACGAGGATCGATTAAGTGAACTTCATGCCATTTATCGCTGTAACGACCGCCAACACGGGCAAGATCAGGACCTGTACGCTTAGAACCCCATTGGAATGGATGATCCCAAACCGATTCACCCGCGACAGAGTAGTGACCATAACGTTCAGTTTCTGCACGCAAAGGACGGATCATCTGGCTGTGACAGTTATAACAACCTTCACGAACATAGATGTCACGGCCTTCAATTTGCAGAGCAGTGTATGGCTTTAAACCTTCCACTGGCTCAGTCGTATCTTTTTGAAAAATCAACGGTGTGATTTCAACGAGACTACCGAAACTGATAGCGATAACGGTAAAGATCGCTAACAAACCGATGTTTTTTTCAACTATCTCATGATTAAATTTCATCGAGTTTGCTCCTTTAAGCCGCTGTTGGTTCAGCCAATGCTGGCAATGAATCTTTAGAGGCTTTCACAGTACGGATCACGTTGTATGCCATGATCAGCATACCGGTTAAGAAGAAACAACCGCCAAGGAAACGTACAAAGTAGAAAGGATATGAAGCTTCAAGACTTTCAACAAAACTATAAGTCAAAGTACCGTCAGCATTCACTGCGCGCCACATTAGACCTTGCATTACACCTGAAATCCACATAGATACGATGTAAAGCACAGTACCAATAGTCGCTAACCAGAAATGGACGTTGACTAACTTGATGCTGTACATGCGGCCGTGGCCGAACAATACAGGGATCAAGTGATACAGAGAACCAATAGACACCATTGCAACCCAGCCTAGCGCGCCGGAATGAACGTGACCGATAGTCCAATCTGTGTAATGTGATAATGCGTTAACTGTCTTAATTGCCATCATCGGGCCTTCGAAGGTAGACATACCGTAGAAAGACAGAGAAACGACTAAGAAACGCAATACAGGGTCAGTACGCAGTTTATGCCAAGCACCAGACAAGGTCATGATACCGTTAATCATACCGCCCCAAGAAGGTGCGAATAGGATCAGTGACATCACCATACCTAAAGACTGAGTCCAGTCAGGTAAAGCTGTGTAATGTAAGTGGTGAGGACCAGCCCAAATATACAGTGCGATCAAAGCCCAAAAATGGACGATAGATAGACGGTAAGAGTACACAGGACGACCCGCTTGCTTAGGTACGAAGTAATACATCATCCCCAAGAAGCCTGCGGTTAATAAGAAACCTACCGCATTGTGACCATACCACCACTGCACCATAGCATCGACAGCGCCGCTATACAGAGAGTATGACTTGAACAGACTGACTGGTACTGCCATAGAGTTAACTATGTGTAGTACAGCAACGGTAATAATAAAGGCACCAAAGAACCAGTTCGCCACATAAATATGCGAAGTCGTTCGTTTGATAATAGTACCGAAGAACACAATAGCGTAGGACACCCAAACGATAGTAATTGCGATATCGATAGGCCATTCTAATTCAGCGTATTCTTTACCTTGAGTGAAACCCATTGGTAAAGTGATAGCTGCTGACAGAATGATGGCTTGCCATCCCCAAAACGTAAATGCGGCTAACTTAGGTGCAAATAGTCGGGTTTGACAGGTGCGTTGTACGACATAATAGGATGTTGCAAAAAGGGCTGATGTACCGAACGCGAAGATCACCGCATTGGTGTGTAATGGTCGCAAGCGACTATACGTTAACCAAGGAGTGTCAAAGTTCAGCTGAGGCCAGATTAACTGAGCCGCAATTAATACGCCGACTGACATACCAACAATACCCCACAAAACTGTGGTTAAGGCAAATTGGCGGACAATGGCGTAATTGTAATCAGCGCCTGTTGGCTGGGAATGGTTCATCATAATGCTTCCACTGCTTATTACTTTTACTTTTAGTAAAGACAAGCTTTACCTGTTATAAAATGACATAAAACTCAGCTTCCCTATTAAGGTTGCTGAGCTATGTCAATGCGTTACCCTGCATATTTTTGCTCAAATATGAGGTTTCGCAATGATACTTGAGCAATATCAAAAAAGATACCAAAGAAGGGGTGTAGAAAGTTGATCTAGATCAACCTACGCCATAGAATGTTAACATATTGCGTCATAAGGTTAATCTTTGTGCTAAATCGTCCTAATCTCTATTTATTCATCGCGTTAATTCTCATCAATCTCACAGCTTGTACTGAAGATGCTAAGCAAGTCACACATAAAAGCAGCTCTGATCCTTCTCTCTGTCAATTTTCGGCAGGGGATTGCGTTAAACAAGTGGACGATATCAAACTTGCTATTAGCCTATCGCCAGCGAATGCCCCGAGCGAAAAGCCATTAACATTAAGGCTGTTAGCTTCAACGCCTATCAAAAATGTGCAAATTCGTTTAGAAGGAAGAGATATGTTTATGGGGGTTATTCCTGTAAATGTGAAGCAAACCGATGAAATGACCTATATTGGTCAGATGGTATATGGCTTCTGTAGCAGTGGTTATATGGTTTGGCGCGGTTTTGTAAGTTTTGAAGTAAATGGCGAAACCAAAGCGACAGTGTTTGATTTTCTTGCGGATAACAATGGTTAAGACTGGCTAGATATTTATTCGAATCGTCCTCAGCGTATTATTAGAGAGTGTTAACTCGGGTGATTAAGGATTAACTATCTTTCCAACTGTCTTTTACTTTGACAAAAATATCCACATTATCGATAAAAAGCTGCAATAAGTGTGGGTCAAAGTGTTTTGCGGCGCCTTTACGCATTTCAGCTAACACCTCTTCTAAAGGCCAAGCCGTTTTATAGCAGCGGGCATGAGAAAGTGCATCAAATACATCTGCAATGGCAACAATGCGCGCGAAAATGTGAATTTCGTCTTGTTTTAAATTGGCTGGATAGCCAGAACCATCATATTTTTCATGGTGTTGTAGTGCAATAATTGATGCCGCCTTTAATATGGGTCGCTCAGAATTTGCCAAAATCTGATGGCCAATCGTAGGATGCTGACGCATGACTTTCCATTCTTCATCATCTAACTTGCCAGGTTTGAGCAGAACCGCATCGGGGATCGCTATCTTACCTATGTCATGCATAGGTGAAGCACGGCGAAGTAAATCAGCTTCGTATTCAGGTAAACCAGCGAGTAAGGCGAGTTGGGAGCAATATTCTGCCATACGTTTCACATGGTTCGCGGCTTCTTTTGAGCGGCTTTCAACCACATCCCCTAAACGTAGAATGAGTTCAGATTGGGTATCTTCGACTTCTTGATTGAGCAGTAAATTTTCAAATGCAACGCCGACGTTGATAGCAAAAATATCAATAAGTTTCTTGTCAAGATCATCAATTTTATCAATACCATCCATATACAGTAGATTGATTAACCCGCTTTTTGTGGGGAAGTAACCGATAAAGCAATTGTCTTCATACAGGCAGCGTTTTTGCGTGATCGCACTGCGCAGTAAGCGGTCGATATGCTCTGGTAATTGAGTAATATGGGATTTATTTGAGAATTGGCCTGTGCCTGCGAGGATTTCTATGTTCACAGGATCCAGATGACCGCTTATGGCATCGATGGCATTACACGTTAGCAATAAGGTTTCAGAATCCAGATTGAGTAGGGTGGCGACTTGAGTTAGCAGGCCATCAGCAAATTTATGCAGGGTGCGCAGCTCAAATAATCCAGATGTAGCTTCTAGCACCCTTTCTAGCCCTTTACGGTGATTTATTTGGGTGCGCCTTGCTTGTTCAATTTCCATAATATCGCGGTAAGAACGTAGGGCAGAATAGACGCTGGTCATCAGTTTACGGGAATCGAGTTCAGCTTTGGCTTTGTAATCATTAATATCATAATTAACGATAACGTCTTCTTCAGGTGCTTGACCTGGCTGGCCTGTACGCAGGATTAGTCGAGTGGTTTTATTTTGCAGCTCTTCGCGGATCCATTTTACTAATTCTAAGCCCGCATGATCACTCTCCATCACAACATCAATAAAGGCGATGGCGATATCATGTTCCTGATTCATCAACTCTTTTGCTTGTTCGGCACTGTAGGCATTGATAAAAGTAAGCGGGCGGCCATCGAGTTTAAAGCGGGAGAGGGCAAGCTTAGTGACGGTATGAACATCAGGTTCATCATCGACCACTAATACCTTCCAAGGAATACCTGATGCAGTTGTCTCGGTAAGCTTTTTACCGGAAAACAGCGGATTTTTCTTTGCAAGATCAATCAGCATTCGATACCTCATTCAAATAAAAATAATGATCACATAATCAGTGTAGTAGACACATTTCAATGCAGTGCAAATTCTTACATTAAATAGCGAGGTGAGTGGCAACCCTTAAATTGAGTTATTGATAACAGTTATCATTTGTGTATTCTATTCATATCACACACTGATTAGCGGGTAAGGGCATGAGCCACCAAATTAATTTGTCGATTTCAACGCATAAACTGGCACAGCTTATACATGATGGGCACCTCTGTGCGGCAGATTTTAGGTGCTTGGATAGTCAGTCTAAACAGCAAGTGTGGCAGTTATGCTTAATTTGTTGTCAAAAGCGTATTACATGCCAGAAATGTACATTGTCCAGTTGTACTCAAAATCTGACCCTAGTTGATGCCGATAAATAACGTTATCGGCATTTGCGTTTAAGTATTATCATATCAGAAACCCTTATAATTCAGATGCAATATGCAACTTCCTCCCGTAATCCCATTATTTGACTCATTTGAATTCATACAAGTTGGCAATAGTGTCGTTAACCAATATATCACCCAAATTAGCATGAAAAAGGTGGCCGATGCGGGTTTAGTGATTGAGCACGCCAGTGATTGGCTGTTTGAGCAAAAGCATAACGAAAACAACTATAAAGCCTATCGCAGCGAGCTCACGACATTTCTTCATTGGTGTTTTGATGTGGTTTCAATGTCGCCCATAGAAGTCACACGCAAAGATATGAACCATTACGTGGATTACTGCCAAGCGCCGCCCATAGCACTAATTGGCTATTTTAATGTGCCACAATTCAAGCTCGATAAAATGCGTGATGAACGGGTTCCAAACCCACAGTGGCGGCCATTTGTCGGTAAAAAGCGACTCGGGCAAATCCAGCCTTATGCGTTAAGTGACAATGCGTTAAAAACGAAAATGGCCATTTTGTCTTCGTTTTACTCGTACCTGACAAGTGAAGAATATTGTGAGCGTAATCCTGCACAAATTTGGCTGAATCACAGTCGATTCGCGGCCAATCGGCAATATCAGCGTCAACATCATGAAGATGATAACAGTCTCGCATTCACTGAATTACAGTGGTCATACATTATGGCGACCGTAACAGTGTTGGCAGAAACATCGCCCGAATTACATCAAAGAAGCTTATTTCTGATTTCATTGATCTATTGTTGCTATTTACGTATCTCAGATGTGTCTGCACGCGCAGGTTATTCACCGGTGATGGATCAGTTTAAGCACAATCAACAAACGGGTATTTGGAGTTTTCATATTCCATTGAGTAAAGGCGGTAAAAGGCGCAGCGTGGCAATTTCCAAAGCTTTACTCGATGCTTTAGTTAAATATCGTCAGTTTTTAGGATTAGCGGATTATCCAGCGCCAAACGAGAACCATCCTTTGTTTGTACGGCACAAAGCCGCTGGCCGCGGTCGAGATGTTGGTATCCTCAATGCCAATCTTGGCATTCGTCATGTTCGTGATGAAATTCAAAGTATTATCAACCTAGCAGCAGAAAGTATTGAAGCCGATGGCTTTGCGCAAGACGGTGCGCAAATGCGTAAACTCACGGCCCATAATATTCGTCACACAGGCATTACGCACGATATCAATATCAACCGCAGACCGTTATCCCATGTACAAGCCGACGCTGGCCACGAGAGTATCGACACCACATCGCAGTATTTGCACACAAGCCAAATCGAACGCCATGAAAGTGCATTCAATAAACCAATCGACCATTTAAAAGGCATCGAGTAACTCAACCCTAAGCAACGGCTCATTGTTTATGGTGATACAGATTGAGAATCTCAGGCACTAAGTTATATTGGGTCCTAAATATAAGCACATAAGAGAAGGTTCTTATATGCCAGAGATCCTTATTCTGAGTGCACACGTGTGGCTTGTCATACAAAATGAGTTTGGGAAATGCGTAGAAACAACGAGTTAGAAAATACGATTTTCTTTGGGAGGCTTTAAATTGTCATAATTTATGATTTTAAGCGCTTTTTTGTCAAAGAATATGATTTTAAGCGCTAATAAATTAATCAGCATCTGATTGAAGATGGCCGAAATATGACTTTATTTATATTTAATAATATAGTTTTTTAAGTAATTTATCACTCTATTTTTATCAGAAGTGTAAGCATGGAATTAAAGTGAAGACTATTTGAATTCAACGAAGACAATCTTTTGAGAAAAAATCACGATCAAAATAACTAATTGATTGAGTGCACAGAGAAAGCACTTGGATGCCGTTGTGGAGCAGCTTGATGCACGTCAATGTCATCCTTTGTGATGTAGAAAAGACATCAAAGCTCATCACGGCCGAGTGTTCTTTCATTTTTATCACCATGACCGAGAGGGCCTTGAAGACATTTTGTTCTTAGCGTTGAAGCCATTGAGTAAGCGCCTTGATAAGTTACCATTGACGCGGGCTTTGTTGAAAAAGCTTGGATTGAAGTGAGTGTTGTATAGGCTACGCGCAATGAGGTGAGCTTGTGGCGTCTGATTTACTTATATGATCTTTATCAGGAGTTAAGGCATCTGGGGTCGACTGCACGCAATTCGTGCTTATGTTAAATCGGCAAGTTTACCCTGATTTATAGCCGTTTTAAGGCAAAATCGCCCGCAAATGTCGATTTATACGCATTTAATCGGCGATTTAGCGTTGCAACAGCATGAAAGTTTATAACCGTTTGTGGCTCACATTGCCCTTGGAATTGTCGAAGCGTCGCTTCATGCAAAAATGACACTACACCACCCATTTTGGATTGTTTTCTAATTGAAGTTCGGCTCGGCTGTCGGTGAGCACTGCCAATTGCGCTAACTGTTCATGGGTCAACAGAGTGCAATACGTTGAGCTAAAAATGGGGATAATTTGTGCCTCGACCATCACACGCTCAACACTATAACGGTGGTAACTACGCAGGTAACACCAGCGCTGTAATGATGAATATTGCACTAACACTGCCTGCAATGACGCGCGTGTGATGTCACGATTGCGGCTGCAGGCAAATAGCCCTGGGCGGATCATCTCCTTCATTCCCGCAAAATGGATCCTCAAACGCCTAGCAACCCACTTTTGCGATTTGTCTTCTTGTGGATCAAATACTTCATTATCTTCGACAAACTGTTTCACATCCTCAGCGGCCAGGTGGAGTGTTAATTGCTCATTGTAGCTGGCCAAGGCTATTCGAAATTTTCCCTGATGGATCCCCTCGAACAGTCGACTGAACTCGATGCCATACATCATAAGCAGTTTGTTAAAACTCTGTTCAGGGTAATAGGCACATTTATCTTGGCTAATACGTGTCTTAAACCAGCGATAAATTTGGCGCATATCATAAGTTCGGTGCCGTGAATTGGATAGGTGGTATAGGCTATCAAAATGGCCACTGTCCTCGAGAATACTCAGTTGAACAGCCGTTAAGTCGAGCAGCTGACGCAGGTAAAATGTACTCACTCGACACGCTAAAGGCACTGTAATGTGTGGATGTTTATCCACTCTGTCGTGCACGGTATAACTGGGCCATGTGGATTGGGTTTCAGCCACCTGAGCCGGTAAGCCATTCAGCTCACGCAAGCTGGTGAGGGGGGACTGCACATGATGTTCACCAAAGAGGCTGAGATAGTGACGATCTTCGGCACATTGTTTGCCCCAAATCAGGTCAAAACGGCCTTGTAACAGGTGAAATGCATCGAGAATGTACTGACTGTCTAGACTCAATTTGTGGTTTGGTGGAAGGGGATCGAGATCGGTCGGATAAATCAGACGGGTGATGGCCCGATGCAATAAGTGCAACCGCTCCTCTGCGCCTTCTTCTTGTTCAATCCATTGTTGATAATCAACATCGATTTCATGGTTGGCGGGTAAAGTGGCCCAGGGTTGTTTGCACTGCAAACAGTGACTAAATAGATGCTGCTGCCAAGTGAGGGGATGCTGACAACAAGGACACTGATCAATGCGTTTACAACGATGTTTTACACAAAATAGCGCTGTCTTAAAGTGCTCGACATGACGCACGTACGGTGTGGTGCCGATGCAAATAGGACAAAATCTGGGGGAGTGTTGATAGAACATCCGCGCTGGCATGGACCTTGGGATCTCCTCCATGCGCGGTAAAAACTCCGAGTGGGGAAGGTGGGTTAATTGCACTAGGCGGTCAAGCGAGACATTCGGATCGATTTTGGTTTTCTTTATCCCCATGACCAATAAAAATTCGGCCATGGTTGACCAGCCATTGACGGTGGCTAACCGACATAGGTAGGACGGCAGGGATTCGGCCTCATAGGGGCGCAATCTGATGGGTAATGTCATTGCACTCATGAAAAATACCACTTTTCTAATTGGTTGCTCGTGATTAAAAACGGACAATGTGAGATGTCATGATCAGCAATATCACGGAACGCGGTGGAAAAATCGAGTAATGTCGCCTTCTTACCGTCAAGGCTATTCTCGATCACAAACTCCAAAATTTTAATAATGATAGAAATTTTTCCGCGACTGGCGGCAAGGAGACGACGAGCAACATTCGGATCGATGAGATTAATGGTTTTGATTGGCATGAAAGACGCAATCGAGTGGAGAAATGAAACATACAGATCATAGGCCGTGTATTCCTCAGTGATGAGTTCATCAGTCATACTAAAAGGCTTGAGTGTCACCGATTTCGAAAATCGTCGTGCTAATTGCGGATCCATGCTCAATAGATCTGTCGCGTCAGGCATACCAACGAGGACGACCGGACAGTTTGTTTCGGTCATCAGGTTTTTAACGAGATTGATAACTGGCCGCGTTTTTTTCTGGGCATTACGCTCAGTTAGATGTTGAATTTCATCAAAAATGATGATTTTTGTATCGAGCTCATGGATCAAGGTGGTGATCCGAGTGAACATACTGTTGGCGGTTCCTCTGTCTGGCGTCGGGCAACCCAAGACCTTCAGTAGTGCGGAGCACAAGCTTTTCACACTGGCATCCACAGGGGTCACGACATTGGCGACTGTTTTGTAGGAATGTGTTTCTGTTGCAGGTCGACTGAATCGTTGTTCAAACAGTCTCAGCGCTGTGGATTTACCAAGACCAGAATCGCCAACAATCATCAGCCCAGTCGGATTAAGGCCAGTTGTTTTCAGGCTGCGTTCTAATGCCGCAATCACTGCATTGCACTCAAAATGGTAAACTGAACGAGATAAAAATGCTGTGGTGATAGGCTTTCGTTGAGGTTGATAGTGATCCATGTGTTATTCCTAGCTGGTTTGGTAATTGATTATTTTAGGGATCACGGCGGATTCTGGGACATCGCTGCCCGTCGGTTTTGCTGGCGATAATACCAGCGCTTGATGAGCCACTTTTTCACGTTTAGTTAACATGTCTTGAATAACATCTTGAGTCAGCGGTGTGTCCATGGACAACGCCTCATCGGCAAGATTGTGGCTCGTTTTCACGTCTCGAGCGGCTTTCTTTTTACGCTCGAGAGCCTGTTTTGTGATATCGTTGACCTTCAGTTCGCCTGCGTTCGGCATGAAAATTTTCTTGGTCATTTTCAGTTGCAGGAAGGTTTTTCCCCAAGCTAATTTGTTGGTGTTAGGCACAGTTAACACAGATTGGTTTAACGGGTTAATGACCATGATATTACTGGCGTTTAGCTCATCAACATAAAAAGTGACTTTGCCGCCATCACGACTATTCTTTTTTAATTGTTCAAAAAGGTTTCGTAATTCCATGGAATTAAAAAACTGATTTTTATACTGCAATCCCTTTAATTGCTGGAGTGTGCCTCGTTTTTGTTGCCGCAGGTAAAGATCAAATATCGCAACATTGGCAGGCACAATAGCCGGAGAATAGCGAATATGTGTGTTCCACATCGCTATTGGCGTTTGATTTCCTACTCCTGCATGCGCTTCTTGATGGTATATATCATTGATGAGAATACAGACAATCTTTTCGAATTCCTCGACCGTCAGGGTGGCATAGTGCTTTGCCGGGTGATCATAGGTGAAACCATCCGTTAATTTTCCGACATATCCAGGTATCCCCTTGAGTTTGTCGCGTAACGTACTATTAAAGCGTTCAATAAAACTGTGTTTCCAGGGCTGGCGTGACGGCCCAGCGATTCGATTGATCTTGAGTTGAGCTAATAGTGCGTCGAATGATTCATTAATGAATGCTGCGCCAGAATCGACGTACAGATCCATGGGCGTACCATGGCATGTCCATGGATTTTCCATAAAGGAATATTGTTGATTGGATTTGGGCAAAATGGCATGGCGTAATGCGCTCACCGCTGCATTAGTGGTTTCTCCTTCTTGGATACTGATATGCATTCCCATAATGCAGCGGCTAAAAGCATCAATTATCAAGAAAATGATCGGCTTCCCAACGATATCGCCCTGTTGATCAACGAGATAAATACCGACGTGAACCGCATCCATTTCACATCTTTCAAATAGCCCATTGACCTGATATTGATGGTTTGCAGTGCGCAGATATTTATTTGCAGCGATCGAACCTTGCCGCCGCCTAATAATAACGCTTTCATCTAATTTTTTTATTTCTCTGTAAAATGTCGATTTTGATATCATTAGGCAGTCAAGTGCCATGCGCCTGTGTTGTTGCATAAGCGTTCGGTAACAATCCGCCGCGTTGGGGCCATTAAGAGTCAGATAAAAACTATCAATGACATCGTCGACGAGAGAACGCATCGCTGCATCGATTCTGCAGCTGAGTGTCAGGTTTGGATCGTGTTTTCTGGAGGCCAGCAGATAGATGAATTGTCTATTATTGTTTAGCCATTTTGAATACCAGCGCCGCAGTGTTGATGTTGATGGACGGCAATTCACCGGTTCATTTAATATCTCTCCGCAGGTCGAAATAGCCATATTGAGTGAACGTATTGCACCTGGGTATTCGAGTTTGTCTAGATAGTTTAGGTAGGTGTTATAACGCCGAAGATCAGCCTTCTGTTGTTCGTTTAGCCAAGATTGGTCAAGATTCAGATTTGTCTTAGGGAGGCTCAAACTTCCTAGTTGATATTCAGACAATAGCTGGTCAATCGATAACACCTGATGATGTTTGCTGTCCACAACCTCTAGTGTCACTAACGTGTCATCGAGCATGACTATCCGGTAGTCACGATTATTGCGACAAATAACCATATTGGCTTTAAAGATTTGTTGAGCCATAAGATCTTTCCAGATGAGTTAATGGGCTTAACATACAAGTTAAGTCGAATGTGTAGCATCGATTTGCTAATAGGATCATCGGATCATAAACATGACATTGATGAGATTCTGCCCAGCTAATGAGACCACAATATGTGATACGCGCGGGTAATTCTTGCATTACCTGCTGGCATTGTTCTGACAGCGTAAGTGACCGGTAATGATAGAGTTTTTTTAGATTTGCAATTGTACTGCCGACATAGATTTGTTCTTCAGTAACGAGCTTTAAACCATTGTCAGAGATGGCGGCAAAGGCTTTTGAGAGAATATCGAATTTTTCAATATTTTTTTGACTACCGAGTTTGTCTTTTGGTTTAATTTCCTCGAAATACACCCCTTTATGTTTATGTGAAATAATGAGATCAGGCGTATAACGTCTATTTTTTCCGTTGACGAGATATGTAAATGACGCCGGTTGGGTATTATATGCAATGACATCATCCTCAAACTCCAATAGCAATAATCGAGCAACTTCTAGTTCACTATCACAGAAACGTGTAGAATCATTTTTTTGTGAATGGAAATGAATGCGCGCCATCACTTTACTGTGTCGCGGAATTTTTCTGGGTTTCATATTAACCTCGCTTTATGGATAGATATACACATTAGTGATTCCAAATTATTGTGTAAATAAATATTTTTAGCGAACGCAAGAGAGGTTTGAATATTTGTTGAATATCGTAAATATGTTGCCACCCATCGGCGCCTCAGGTTTTCATATTGACTTGTTTATATTTTTCACGAAAACACACGCTGTATTCGAGAGCCGTGACGAATGATGGTGTCAAAAATAAAAAAATAAAATCATAAACTTATGAATTTCACACCTATTAATTCCATATTAAATTCGGATATTATTAATACTTTGACAGTGTGGTTAATTTAACTTTCCTTTTACTTTTCCGCGCACACTTAATTTTATTTGATATATATTTCAATAGTAATGTGTATTGCAGCGTAATATACAGCCTAAAGATATAAGCAGTTAATCGTCCAGAGTGAATTGTTATGCTAAAAAGTATTTTCAAACCTATGAATGCCGCTAAATATCTTGATGAACAGAAAATGATTATGACAGGGCTAATCATTGATGATTTTGCTACACTTGGAATGACACCTTTTACGAGAAGCGAACTAACCTTATGAACTCAACATCACTAAGTACCGAGTGCCTATTTAATAGGGCATGTGAAATTTATGGTGAGAAAACCCTCGCTGAAACACTGTTTAATAGTGAAATCCCAGTACTAGGTAACAATAAGCCCATCGCATTAATGCAAACACCAGAGGGCTGTAAATTAGTCAATGAATGGCTAAATAAAATAGAAGCAGGGGAGTATTCTTAGCCTTCAATAGTGCACTGAAACGGCCATGCTCACTTGCGATCCAACATCCCATTAAGCATGCCCTGTAACACAGGGCTATAAATGTCTGAGCTTTCTCGTAAGGTTTTTGCCTGAGCGATTATCAAAGGCCTTTTTGACCTGGCCAGATGAACCCCCAAAGTACATGTTTTTGCTACCTTAATTTATTATCAAACATTAATATCGCTATAACTCATTTGGAAGGGCGTTAGTCTAAGTCTGTTGGTGGTTGAAAAGGGATGCCGAGTTGGCTTGAAACCGCTTGAATGAGAAATGCGCCGTCATCACCCTTACAACATCGGTGTAGTGTTAATCGATTTAGTGAGCATAAACATCGCCGGTTAGATTTGTTCAACGCGCTAAAAGCTAACCCCGCGTTAATACAAATTCTTGATAGTAACAATCAGCGTTACGGCGCAGACACACACACTTAATTGCTACTCAAGGTATCGCGCAAAAATGGAACATGCACCAAGACATGCTCACACCACACTGTACGACTGGGTAGAATTGTCTGCCCGAGATAAAGTGATTAGAGAGATTTACACGTTTGCCCTAACTCAATGCATTCAATGAAGCCTCTGTACGTTAATTACTGTAAAGCCATGAATGAAGTTCTATGTAACAAAAAGCTCGTTCAATTCTATCAATTTGATTAATCTTGTCTCAATAACTGGATTTTTTGAGATAAAATTTATGCCAGGTCAGTATCTATCACCGCCTGAGTGTCCGTTTAGCACTATCAGTGATGTTATATTTGAGATCCGTAATCATGGTGATGATCCTAATAAATACATGGATTACATCTGTTCATTTCATATCGAGTATCATTCCTTTGATGAGTTTAGACGCAGCGTTAAGCCTAGCCTAAATGTTAATTTCTGTTGGTGGTTAGTTCGGCTACATCGAGACAGTTCGCTAATCAATCTCACCCCGTTAGAAAATAAACCGTTACCACTACACCTGCCGGAGTCCGTAAACCGAGCGCTATCGCAATCTCCTGACTTCATGACATATTGCCGATTTAATCACTTGCATGAGTTTAGTCGGGTTTTGTCACAGATTGACCGTTACACCACACATAGTGCAATGCTTGGGGTGCTTGAGCAAATCGGAGAAAGCGTACATTTTGAGCACTTTAAAAATAATTTGATTGATGATGAGGCTATATCAAGTAGTCAGCTAGAGGGCGCTGCAACAACGACGCTGATTGCGAAAGAAATGCTCCGAAAGAAGCGTAGGCCTTGTACTGATGGTGAGCGGATGATTGTTGGGAATGCTGACTTAATGAATGCAGCGTGGGACCTCAAGGATGAGGCATTCAGTGTTGATTTGATAAAAACCTTACATAGAATGGGTACGCAGTACTTAGAGCAGAAAAACTACACCTCTGGGGTATTTAGAACCACAGATGATATTGCGGTTATGAACGCTGATGGTGAGGTCGTTCATCAGCCACCAAAGCATGATGCTATTGAGTGCCTATTATCCCGCGTCGTGAATTGGTTAAACTCGACTGACGATCACATTCACCCGGTTATACAGGCCATCACTCTTCATTTTGTGATTGGCTATGTTCATCCGTTCCGTGATGGTAATGGACGGATAGCAAGAGCTTTGTTTTATTGGTATCTGTTTAAGTGTGGCTATACGGGGTTCCGCTATATTGCGATTTCAGCGCTGTTGCAAAAAACGCCCATCAAATACGGTCAGAGCTATCTGGATTGTGAGCAGGACAACTTAGATTTAACCTATTTTATTCGATATCAGTTGAGTATTATCAATCGTGCCATTACTGAATTCGTTTCTGCATATGAGCGTGCTGCATATCGAATGACTGAATTAGCCGAGCAGTATCCGAGTTTAGAAGATATTGAGAAAAAAATTATTGGTTTTGTTGCTGGTGAGCCTCGTTATTTAAAAAAACCGACGATTACAGCCAGGGAGGCCGAAAAACTACTGGGTCTTAGTTATAACACGGTTAAGCAAAGACTTGATGACATGGTTACTGCTGGAATACTCAGGCGTGAAAAAATAGGTAAAGCGACAGAATATTTTTTAGGATGAACATATTCAGCTGCGTTGTTATCAACGTCATCTCTGCTAACATCTGCTCATCGCCATGAGTTGGTGATCTATGGTTGAAAATCACGGTTTTTAGGTCGAAATTGTATATTATTGTTTTATAATGGCTGTCAAATTAGGTGATGATGCAGATAACACTGTAACCATCTACGGCCAGTTAGTGGGGGCCTTTTACGGAGCCGAAAATCTACCTAATCACTGGCTCATAAACTGAGCTGGTGTCAGGAAATAGAGCAAAAAGCCACGATGTTAGTCAGTGCTAATACAGTTCAATCCAGTCAATTTGTCAGATAACACATTTGCCTCAGGGGAATAAATGTCCCCAGAGCAGTTAATACCGTTTTCAATTTACTTACATATTGAGTCCATAGGGATATGTCAGAAAAACAAACCCAGCGCCACTTGACCATACTCAAGTATCTGCCAGAGGCTCCTTCATCGATCACCACAGTTGAGCTCAAAAATAAACTAGAACGAGATGGATTACATGCGCCTCTGCGTACCATTCAACGGGATCTGGACTGCCTAAGTAACCATTACAACATTAGCCGCAATGAAACATTTCGCCCCCATAGTTGGTGCCGTGTCAAAGGCCTGCATCCCTCTGCCATAGACATGACACCCAGTACAGCTTTAGCCTTAAGTCTGACCAAACAATTCCTACAGGGCCTATTACCAAGTCAGCTCAAAAACAATCTCGACAGCTTCTTCGACCAAGCTGAACTAAAACTGGCTAATACTCCCAAATTAGCTAGCTGGACAAAATGCGTAGCATCGATCCCAGCGGGATTTCAGCCACTTGCACCACATATAGATCCATTAATCATGCCCCCGCTGGAGCAGGCACTGATGGAAGGGCTACGCTTATTGATTTTCTATCGCCCACGGTCAGTAAATCAACCTAAGCACTATCGTATCAATCCTCTTGCCTTAGTCACACGAGGAACCACTATTTACCTGATAGCCACCTTAGCAGACAACGATGCTTTTCGACACTTTGCATTGCATAGGGTTCAAAGTGCCGAGCGGTTGCTGGAAATGAGAAAAATCCCTCTAGACTTCGAGTTAAACGCCTACTTGAAACAAGGCAATCTCGCTTTCCCAATAGAGGAACTCATCACCCTAAAGCTTAAGGTCGATTTTAATCTGGGATACCACTTATTAGAAACACCCTTGAGTTTGCAACAAACCATAAGTCATTCGGATGATGGCAAGCATTTCACCATAGAAGCTGATTTACCAAATACCGAAGAACTAAAATGGTGGCTGATGTCGATGAGCGATATCAGTGAAGTGTTGGCACCTCAGTCGCTGCGGGAAGCTCTTAACCGCAGCCTAACCATTGCACAGAAAAAATACTCAGGTTAATGATAAAACAACATAAGCGACATTTTTTGCCGCCTCAGCTGGTTAATATGCACATAGAACTGGAATGAGCCTATAACGGTAAAACTAAAAAAGGATCCGGGATGCTATTACTGATCACTGAGAAAGTGGGTGAGTTAGAAGGTATTGAGAACGCCATAGTGCGAAGCCCTGCTGAAATTTGTTATATCCAGCCCCAAGGGCCTGCACTGGTGATCATCGATATCAAGCTGCCAAACGCCACAGTACTTGAATGGGTCAGCAAGCGCACCCGGGCAACGCTATGGTGGTTAGCAAATACAAACCTGCCGTATGACGCTGTATTAGAAAATATTCCGGCGCAACACTGCAGTGTTCAGCAAACACACATGGATGCATCGGAATTTATCCGACTGTTGAGCCCCCACTATTTCGGTCGTCTCTTTGAGGATACTCCAGATTGTATTCTCAGCATCACTCCTGGGGAACTGGAGCAACAACTCATTCGTTGTCGAGAATTAGTTTTAATTCCAGAGCATGAGATCCTTCCGACTCAGGCTATTTGGGCGTATTTATATTGGTTCACAAGTTCAACATTAGATATGTCGATAGAAGAATATGAACAGCGCGGAGTAAAACTTAAACATGACTTAGGGGCTGAACAGATGTGCTGTCTGATAAGCAATTTACCCTTTTCAAGTTTTGTGATGTTATTGAGATAATGATGATAAATGACCTAAAATAGTTTGATTAAAGCGTCGTTCGAAAGACACACAGTTATTGGTACTCACAAATTGGCGATTGCAGCCCGTTTGGTTTAAATTCCAACATATCAATCAAACATCAGGAGTGCATTTAAAATGCTGTCCAAGTGGGACGTTCTAAAGGTTTAATCTAACTTGGTTATCTGTTGCAACCATGCCCGCTAGTGAGGCATGGATACAAAACATGAAACTGCTACAAACTAGTTGCTTTCTATTTCACACACACTTTGCTGTATAAAAGTAAGATGAGTCAAGGCTTTTGCATGCCCCAATTCGGCCGCCTTTTGATACCAACTTGCCGCTTCGGCTTTATTTTCTGCTACGCCATCAGCATTACTTAACATCAGCGCTAAATTGAACATGGCTGAACTATCACCGCGTTCGGCCGCCTTTTGATACCAACTTGCTGCTTCGGCTTTATTTTCTGCTACGCTATCAGCATTACTTAACATCAGCGCTAAATTGAACATGGCTGAACTATGACCGCGTTCGGCCGCCTTATGATACCAACTTGCCGCTTCGGCTTTATTTTCTGCTACGCCATGTGCATTATCCAGCATCCACGCTAAATTAAACATGGCTGAACTATGCCCGAGTTCAGCCGCCTTTTGATACCATTTGGCGGCTTCGGGCTTATTTTCATTAACCCCGTTACCAAGTCGAAATATTCCCGCCAAGTTGTACATGGCATAGAAATTATTGAGCTCTGCTGCCTTTTTAAACCAGATTAATGCGGCCTGTTTATCAACTTCGATGCCATCACCATTTAACTGCATTAACGCGAGAGAATTCATTGCACCTTTATGTCCGATCTCTGCAGCTTTTTGATACCATTGGGCGGCTTCTGACTTGTTTTCTTCTACGCCATCAGCATTACTTAGCATCCTCGCTAACTTGAACATTGCTAAGCGATGACCGCGTTCTGCAGCCTTTCTGTACCATTCAGCGGCTTTGGGCTTATTTTCATTAACCCCGTTACCAAGTCGAAACATTCCCGCCAAATTCAACATTGCCTCCGGGGAGTCTCGCTCTGCTGCCTCACTAAACCAATATTCGGCTTCATCCTTATCTTTATCAACGCCTACTCCATAAAAATAAAGTAAAGCAATTTGAGTCATAGACTCTACATCACCATCTTCTGCGCCCCTCAGGTACCACTTTGCAGCCTCCTTTATATCCAAATCAATCTCTCCACAGAGAAGCATACTTGCTAAAATTCTAAATGCTGTATTATCTCCCATGAGCATTTTTTCAATAGCATCAAAATGTTCATTTTCGCTCAATAGAGATATAGCCCTGAGGTCCTCCCTTTCTAATTCGGCATTCGCCAGTAAGACATCTATTTTGTCCCAATCCTCATCTTCAGCAGCCCAACATAGCTTTTGAGTACTTCCATAAGATTTAGCATTTGCGAATTGTAAAGTGAAGGCCAGTTTTTCTAGAATATGGTCCATATAAGTTCTCATGAATTCAATCGATCTGAATCAGATATTTAAAGGTTAATTAATCACAAAGCTGTCCACTTGAACTGTTACCGCAGTTGAGCATTCATGAAGATCAAGCCAATTTGTGTATTAGAGGTAGATGAAATCAACGTTCTACTTGAGCAAGACGAGTGGTATCTTAGGCTATATGCAAAAGTCCGTACCATTACGCGACGGGCATTACATACAGTTTTCATTTTCAAATAGTACCTGCCACATATCAATCTGGCCTCTTCAATGAATAAGACCGCCCCCTTGCATCTATACTAGAGGGGGCCTTGGTTAAGGGCGTTAAGCCAATTTTGTATTAAGAGTCGACGAAAAACCGTGCTCTATTCGTGCTTTGCGAGACGCTTCACTTGGGTTATAGGCAAAAATCCGAACCATGGCGCGACGGCCGTCACAGGTACCAGTAACGATATATTCTTTCATAGCATTTATTCCTTTAAGGTTGAAAAATCACACAACAAACAAGCTAGCATCTATCAAATCACCACTTTTGATTGCAGCCATTAAGCCGAGCGTCAGGCACTAATGTGAGTTCCCAATGACGGCATCCAAAGGCAACGTCATTGCAGCGGGCCAGATCACCCGTTCACGCTCCAGATCGAAGGGGACGACCCACAGTCTGAGGCTTTCAGAGAAGCAAAATGTCGCAGCTATTGGTTCTTGGAAACTGGCCGTCTTGGGATAAATCAAGAATAGCTCCCCGTTCCCCCCAAGCAACTGATGTCCATAAGCAAACAGTTGATAGAAATCGGCCTGGCTAAGTCCATATTTATCTGTGCCGTTGCCTTTAGCCGTATCGAGTAACTTCCATTTAGTGTCCAATATCGCAATCAACTTCTTTTGCTCGAATAACTGCAGATCTGGTTTTAGTCGAAACCAGTTTTGTTGCCTGTGGGTCACCAGCGATGTCGCTGCCCCCTGGGACTTTATCGACATCTGTGGAGGAAGCTGGCGGCGCAAGCATTTTTCCACCAGCGCCTCGAACAGGGTGTGCATGGGGAACAACATTGAAATGCCCATATCATTACCCAGCTGACTGAAGGGAGTCACGCCATTGAGCACTAACTTGCACCAATCGATGGCTTCGCGGTAGTAACCCATTCCGCGATCTAGGCGTATGTCTTTAATATCTCTCTTTATCGAACAACTGGCTGGCACATCATTGAAAGCGAAGCGTAGCTCGCGGCACAATTTCAGATTAAACTCATTCTGGCTCAGGCTGGCAACACACTCAAGCGCACTGCGCAGCAGACGGTTTTCTGGCCTGTCGGTTAACCTTTCATCGAAGCGAACAAAGTTACGCTGCCGCTGTACTAGGTTATGCCGTAGTTGCTGGGCCGCTAACAGCTTGCCTTTTAGGTAGGTCTGATTTTCTTCCTGCTCAACATAGGTGCTGCGCAACCCATGCTTTAGCACCGTATTGCAGGCCTTAAGAAACCGCCCCATCAGCCACTCGAGCAGGGTGTTGAAGTGGGCAAGATCCGCGCTACCACATTCGATGGCTGGCATGTCATCGAGGCAGGCTAGCATCCTGAGCACAAGATCACGGGATTGAGCCGGGGTGCCATCGATGCGCCCCGTCTTGGGCAATATCTCAATCTGAAACCCACATGGACTCTGTAACACCCCCACATAGTGGCTGAAGCGTATGGTTTCCCGCCCGCGGACACTGCCAAGCTGCATAAAATGGTTCGCGCCCACCTCAATGTCAGTATCATCCCTATCGTCGACAACAGTCGACTCATCGAGACACAAGCTTTTGAGCCAGGAAAATACCGAGAATGGTAGGGTATTACCTTCGATACCAACTCCCTCTACCAATACGGAATCGTACTCGAAGAGGGTCAGATGCCGTTGCTGGTTCATGCCACAGCGACCTGATTTTTCTGACACGCGGTAGAGAAAATCCCCTTAAAGGCGGCGACACGGGTTAATGCAATGGCATTTTTCTGGTAACTAGGCAATCTTCGAGCCGGGGCATCGCCACCAAATAGCACCTGATAACTTGGCAGCTTAGCTTCATCTTCGGTGTGGATAAATTGATCCTCAGCCGCGCCCTTCTGATCGTCGCCGAGCACTTGGCGGATCTTGCACCAGTCTTCGAAGAAGTACTCTTCCAGCAGAGGAATAATTTTATTCTCGAAGGCATGTTGCAGCGCGTTAAAGCCCGCTTCTTCACCTAGTTGCAGCGCCTTTTTTACCGGCAACAGGAAGGCATGACCCAGGGTGTGCTCTCTATCGTAGAGACGCTCGATACGCAGATTCATCACCGTCAGTAGCAACCGCAGGTTGATGCCAAAAACCAACAGATCATCAGCATGCTCCGAGAGTGGTGCCTGCGCCACCTGGTTGCGATATTGCTGCGTTACGCCATCTTTGCCACAGTGACTCAGCAAGCAAGGATCGGCCAGCATCTCTTTAAAATCGAAACGACGGCGCAGGGCTGTGTCCATCAACGCCAACGAGCGGTCTGCGGTATTCATGGTGCCATAGATATCCAGATTGGAAGGCACTCCGAAGGTTTCCCCAGAATAGGGCAAGGTGATCTGTAAGCCGTGTTCGGCTCCCTGGCGCTTGTCCGGCTCGATGAGAGTGATTAACTCACCGAAGATTTTCGCAATATTGCCACGGTTAATTTCATCTACGATCAGCGCGTAGCGCTGATCGGGATCTGCCTCGGCTTGATTACAAAGCTGACGGAAAATCCCACCCTTCACCTGATAACGGATCTGGCCATCGTCATTAGTTTCGGCACGAATACCTTCGACAAACTCCTCGTAACTGTATGAGGGATGAAAAGTCACGAATCGATATCGCGGTGGCTCATCAGTTTCATCCTGATATTTAACCAACACCTCAGTTTGCAGAATATGTGTCTTACCCGTGCCCGGTGGTCCAAAGTAAATACGGTTTGTAGCGAGCATAGGTAATTCCTGGGTGGCTGCTATGGCGAGGTGGGTCGCGGATTGGGTTTCTGAATTGGCTTCATCGGCAACATCCTGATGCCATTCGACTATTTCGCCATCCTGCCAACGACCAATTTGCATCGGAGTACGCTCTTTTTCTTTTGGATTCCAGATGATCACACCGCTATAGTCGGCGCCCGGTCCCAAATAGCGATATCCTTCATCGATAAATTCAAATAGCGCCTGAAACGCCAGTTTATTTTTATTAAAATTGTGGGATTTATTGCAGCTGTTGTAGCAATAATCTTTCAGAGTATCGGCATTAACACCGTGTTTCTCCTTCATGCGTCTGACGATATCTTTACGGCTAAAAAGCTGTTTTTCTTGGCCAGTAAATTCTTTGATCAATTTTTGTCGTAGATTCATATTTTTGTCTTCTGGACTATAAAAATCAGGGAGATGCCCGTTACGGCCTGAAGGCAAAATTCCTTTACTACGAGCCGCAGCCACTTTTTTTTCAAGATGTGACATTGCAAAAT
The DNA here is from genome assembly GCF_031932075.1 of Shewanella sp. SP1S2-4. Classification (NCBI taxonomy): domain Bacteria; kingdom Pseudomonadati; phylum Pseudomonadota; class Gammaproteobacteria; order Alteromonadales; family Shewanellaceae; genus Shewanella; species Shewanella sp. SP1S2-4. The sequence continues at coordinate 246,865 of NZ_JAUOET010000003.1, read as the reverse complement.
TCAGTTGTTCATCTGAATGCAAATTGCGCAATTCATGATATCTTTCATCACCAGGCTTCAGAAAGGGGCCACCATCATCGGCAAGAATACCGTGCCGACTTATCCACATTCCAAAATTACTTTGCGAAAAGAAAAACATAAATAAATTCTTTCCTTTGCCAGCGTCTTCTTTGAAGCCACAGCGTAAATCCTTGGTTGTCTCAGCAAACCAAGCATCATAGGGGTCGCAAATAGCTTCTACTTTCTCTAACACATCCGCAAAACGCTGGCGGGTATTTTCAGTCCAACTGCCATAACAACTGTTAAATTTTTCATTAAACAATAAATCTTCGGTTTTCATTTTTATTTGCCTACCCGTCATTCAATCTATTTTCATGTATATAGCAGACATATTAACGACCCAAGCGTCATTCGATGACGTCTATTGGAGGTTAAAAATGCTCTTGGATAAATAACATGGTAAGTATTTGAAGTCGCTCACACTGCAGACTGCTCACATTGTTGTTTTATTCGATGCTTCTAATGACTCGCTCTAATAAAATTGTTGATGTGGAAGACTTGCTAAGCCGCCCTCAAGGAGAACTCAGATCAGTCTTGAGGACACGCCTTTTACCATTGCTGCAGTCGTGTCGTCCGTAGCGCCTTTTGGTGAGGTAATGATGCTTATTCTGGTAAAAATTATGATCATCGCCGCGCTTGGTTCCCCTGTGTTGATGATTTATCTGAACTAAAAGATATCGTTGCAAAGAGACACCAAACGGGTGACACCACCGCGATGAATTTTGACGTAGGGTTTGATAAAGAAAAGAACCAATGGTGTTACATCGAAACATCACAATAATTCTTGCCAGATATCTAACAACGCCTATAATTACTGTATATAAAAACAGTGGTGTTGACTATGCGTATTATCCCTATCTATGCCAGTGCCGGTATCACTGGCTTCGAAAGCCCTGCAGCTGAATATAGTCAGTTGGGTCTCAGCCTTGATGAGCTGTTAGTTGTGCATCCTAGTGCGACCTTTATTGGTATCGCAAAAGGTGATTCAATGCAGGGCGAGGGTATTTTTTATGGCGATTTACTGATTGTTGACCGCCAAGAAACCGCGCGTCATGGTGATGTGATAGTTGCTAATTTCAACGGTGAATTTGTATGTAAAATCCTCGATAAAACGCATCGCATGCTGCTGTCGTCGAATGGACAACATCAACCTCAGCCTATTCACGATTACGATAACTTTACGATTGAAGGGGTTGTTATTCGTTCTGTTCGTTGCCATCGCCAAAGTCCATTATTAGCTTACATCTGATGTTTGCCTTAGTTGACGCCAACAGTTTCTATTGCAGTGCCGAGCAGGTATTTAGGCCTGATTGGCGTGGTAAGCCAATGATTGTGTTGAGTAACAATGATGGCTGCATTGTAGCGGCAAACAAGCAAGCGAAAGAACGGGGTGTGCCTAAGTTTGCACCATACTTTCAGGTCAAAGACCTGTGTACAAAATTAGGTGTCATTGTTTGTTCAAGTAACTATGAGCTCTATGCCGATTTATCCGCAAAGATGATGAATATCATTGGTCGATTTGCACCAGAGCAGCATGTCTATTCGATTGATGAAAGCTTTCTCTCCTTTAAAAATTGTTACCCCGCCATTAAGTGCTTACGAACCCAAGGTCAGTTGATTCGAAAAGCAGTTTGGAAAGAAACACGTTTACCGGTTTGTGTCGGCATAGGCTCAACACTCACACTGGCTAAAGCAGCCAATCACGCGGCAAAGAAGTTACCTGGTTATCACGGTGTGTGTGTTATCGATAATGAACAAGACCGGATTTCAATTTTACAATCAATGAATGTGAATGATGTCTGGGGTATTGGGCGCATGATAAGCAAAAAACTTGAATTGATGAACGTCAAGACCGCCTATGACTTAGCCAAAATCCCTGCAGGTTTAGCGCGAAAGCAATTTAGTATTGAAATAGAACGCACAGTGCGTGAACTCAATGGGCAAGCGTACAAAGTGTGGGACGAGGCGAGGGCGGATAAGAAGCAAATATTCTCAACTCGTAGTGTGGGCGAGCGAATTACCGAGTATGAAGATTTACTGCAAGCCTTAAGTAAACATGTAGCGATTGCCGCAGCGAAAGCGCGTAAGCAAGGTTCAAGCTGTAAAACCATGTTGTTGTTTGCCAGCAATTCCCCCTACGATGAACGCCCAACAGGCTTTAAGACTTTAGTGCACTTTGCTTGTGCTACCGATTGCAGCATTGAACTCACTCAAGGTATGACACAAGCAGCATCTCAACTTTTCCGTGCCGGTGTACGTTATTATAAAGTCGGTGTAGGCCTGATTGATTTGGTCAGCACCCAGCATGGCCAGTTAGATTTATTCAATGTCTCAAAAGCCAAGCCCGCGTTAATGAAGACCCTTGATGGCATCAATCAACGTTATGGCACAGACACCTTATTCATTGCCGCCCAAGGTATCGAGCAAAAATGGGCCATGCGCCGCGACCTACTCACACCGCAATACACAACCAAGTGGCATTGTCTGCCAGAGATAAAATGTTGATATCTGACAGTAGATGGATTAACACGTTTGCCCCAAAGTTTGCTAGCACTCGTTTAGTGTATCGAAAACTGACGAATGAGTTGCCCTACAAAATCTCATCTTTTAGCCTTGTATTTAGCGCGTACATTATTTGATTGTTTGAAATTGGATTGGTGTACCGTCGTATTCAAATCGCTTGGTTTAAAGCTATTTTAAGTCGCTATCTTTGCGTGATATCTCGAATTCTTAAATCTAAAGACCCTTAGAGTTAATAACTTAAAGATTATCGTTTTTAGATAATAGGTTTAGAAAATGCGTATGCATGTTTTTCTGCTGGTTTTTTGTATATGAAAAACAATAAAAATCTGATAACGTCTTGTTAATACAGATAGTTAAGAACGCGCAAGTTTGCTTGTCTAGTGAGTTAAACGTGCATGTGCACTACTAAATTATAGCTATCATCAACGAACATGGACGTAACATGAAAATTTTATTTCTCTTATTCTTTTGTTTCATTTCTATTGGCAGTGATGCAGTAGTGATGAGACATGACATTCCCCCTGAAAATTATGTTGTAGAAAAAACACCTGAATATCTAATTGATATGCCACATGAAGGTCATGGTGTTCTTATCAACTCTCAATGGATTCTGACTGTAGCACATACTATTTTTTATGATTATGTTGGTAAGAGTTTAATTATTGGTTCAAAAAATTATGAAATAGAAAGCGTTCATATACACCCAGATTACTCCGAACCTGATAAAAATTTACTCAAAGGTGATTTAGCGCCTTTGATGAGATTTTTTAAATCTAGAAGTGATATTGCATTAATCAAATTAACTTCACCTGTTAGCGGTATAGAACCAATCAATGTATACACGGGTAAAAGTGAAGAAGGCAAAAAGATCACAGTATACGGTAAGGGAGCAACAGGGAACGGAGTAACTGGTGAGTATCCTGATACTAAGTCACTTCGTGTTATGAGTCATTTTCAAAATGTTGTTGAAAGCGCAGAAGGTAACTGGCTAGCATTTAAATTTGATGAACCAGCGAATGCACTATCACTTGAAGGAATGCATGGATCTGGAGATAGTGGTGGAGCATCAGTCATATTTGAAGACAGTATTCCTTTTCTTGTAGGTTTATCAAGTTGGCAATTGGGGCATGGAGATATATCTACTTTTAGAGGTGGTTTGTATGGAACTATTGCTTATCAAGTTAGGGTGTCAAGTTATTGTGACTGGATATTAGGTGTATTGGATAGCTAACAAGAATCTAAAGCGAGACTGCTAACAGTTTGTTCTGTTTCGCTTCGCTGCACATTTCAGCAAACAATCAGCCCCTTAAATGGGCGTCTATAAAACTGATAGGAAGCGTTGATGTGAATCATTTGTATAGAGTTGTTCCTAAAGAAGATTGGGTTGAGGCTCAGCGTTGCGGTCGTGTCCCTCGATGCCAGGCAGATAAACGGCGGGGCAGAGTTCATCTGAACGAGTTGAAGGATGTGGAGCTTGTCGCGAACCGATGGTTTTCTGTTGAGGAAGAGCCTGTCGTTCTTGAGATTGATGTTTCTGGAATGGCGGAATATCTGAAATGGGAGGAGAGGGCTGAGGAGCCTTTGGGTACATGGCCAAATCTCTATGTTGAGGGCGTACCAGTTGAGAATGTGGTTCGAGTTTTTAAGTTAGACGCCGGGCCAGATGACGAAGGTGCAGTCTCATTTCGGAGAGGAAAAACTCTGTCTGAGGAGCTGTATTCTAACTAAGCATTGAAGCGCATTCTCTGTGCGACGCTAAATTAAAAAGAGGGATCGGGTGAATATCTATTTTTCAGATTATGTCGGGCTCAGCAAAGAGTAAATTGATGCTTTGTTAAGTATCGATCTGCATTTACCTCCGTAGGGTAAAATGCTAACAAGCACCTTAAACAGCGTGGCCAGCGGCCGCTGGACTTGCAACAAGCGTTCGTTAATCCATAGAAATTTTAATCTTAAAGCTTTGAAATAGAGCTAAACATCTAACAAGGTTTTGCCCCATTCCTTGTTTCGCATGACTTAACTAACTATGCTTGGTACTGGCCTGTTGACCTAATTTTAGTAATGTTAGAAAGTGTTTACGGTATCAGTGGCGATTCAGTCAGACATTTTTAAAACTCATGAAGTGAATGTGCTTAATGTATCTATACGTCAAGCTTTGCCTGATACAGGTTCACTACTAGCTTGGGCTAGAGAAGAGGTGTTTGCTTTTGTTGTTTATTACCGCCAAGGAACATCTGAAGAGGATAAGGGCAGAGGTTAAAGCGTGGAGCTTGGAAATGATTGACACAGTAATAGCGGAAAATTGTAGATGATAAAAATAAAAATGTATCCAGCTTGTCAGGGAGATGCTTTTCTCGTTAGTTTTAATAATGAAAGCACTAATATAATTATCGATATGGGTCTAGGAAAAACTTATACCGACTTTATTAAACCAGATTTAATCGCTCTAAAACATCGTGGCTCCAGTATTGATTTATTAGTGGTTACCCATGTCGATAACGATCATATCGAAGGGGCTATTAAATTTATTAAAGAAAATGCTGGGAACAGCGAGATTATAGAAGTTAAGGAAGTTTGGCATAACTCATATAGGCACTTGCAATTCTCCAAAAAAGATAACGCCTTGGAACATGAAGAGATAACGACTTTAAAACAAATTTGTTCTCAAAATAACAGGAGAACTGAACAGGTAGGATTACAAAATGTAAGCATTGAGGAAGGTGTTACATTAGCTGGCCTGTTGTATGCGTACAATTATCCATGGAATATAAAATTAGGCAGCAACGCAGTAATCAAACAAAATGAAGTGGTAAAAATAACCAAGGATGTAGCAATTAGGCTTATTTCTCCAGATGTAAATAAGCTTGAAAAATTATCTCAAAGGTGGAAGTCAAAGTTAGAATCTGAAAAATACGCCTTTACTATGAATGATGATGAGCTATTCGATGATGCATTTGAGCAATATATGAAAATGCCAGAGCTTCACTCAAGCGTTCAAGATATATCAATAAATGATCAACAACTTAATTTTGGAGAATTAGTTAATCTGGTCGGTACGGATAATTCTGCGACTAACGGATCATCGATTGCATTTATCATCGAGTATAAGGAGTATAAATTATTATTCTTAGGTGATGCGCATGAAGATAACGTATATGAAGAACTATTTAGATTAAATGAAAATGGGTACAAATTAGATTTCGAACTTGTAAAAGTATCTCATCACGGAAGTAATGGCAATATATCTAATAGATTATTAGGCTTAATTTCATCAAAACGATTTTTAATTTCCACAAACGGTAGACATTTTCATCCAGATTTAGGTGTCATTGCAAAAATAGTAGATAGTGGTATGAAGGCTGAAATTATTACAAATTACCCTCACGATAAACTGGAAACTTTTAGAGTGTCAATAGCCAAGCAAAATCAAAACGTAAGTTTCAAAACAGCAAATAAAATTATAGTTGAGTAATCAAATGGATTTAAGAGAATTAGTAATTAAAGTTGAGTGTGGAACTAAAAGTGGTACAGCTTTTTTTGTAAGTAATAATAGAGCTTTGACTGCGTACCATAATGTCATCGATTCTGAAGATAATGAAATTATTTGCACTACCAATTCAGGATTCCAATACAAAGTAAAACTCAGTGACAAAATAACCGAACACTACAAAAGGCTGGATGTTGCTCTATTGGTCTTTGAAGAGACTGTGAATATTTTTGAGAAATTAAGGTTTACCGATTATAAGGACATTAGATCTGGAACTAACTGGGTTTCAAGAGGCTTTCCTTCTGCAAAAGGGGTATATGGAGATAACATTTTGTTAGGTGATAACAACGTTGTTAATCAACAGCTAAGTTCTTTAAGAAATCAAAAAGTTGATATTGAGTTAGAACATTCTAAGAAATTATCTACATATGCGGGCTACTCTGGTTCACCGCTGGTTATTAATAACACCATAGCTGGAATCATTAACCAAGAATTGTTAGAAAATGGAGAGTCAAAAGAGTTAACAGCACTATCAATAAATCACTTTAGAGATTTATTGATTTCGGAAGGTATTGAAATTGTTGAGAAAGACTCCTCTAAATTCAATCCTTTACGTAATATTCTTTCATCTCTATGGTTTGAACGTCACATACATAGAGGAATTGGAGACTTAGGAGTACGGTACACGCCTGAAGTTAATGTTAAGCTTGGTGTAACGAAAAAAATAGATGCTTTACTTAAAAATGAAGGTTTTTGCGAGGAAGCTAGGGCTGAATTTCATAGATATTTGTTATCAATTAATGTCTTAATCAATAACTTTTCTTCATATTCTCATTTTGAAAAGGCATCTAGTGAACATTTAACTCAGTTAAACCTAATAAATGAAATAACTTTAATGAAACAGTCGATACAAAGGCACTTTGAAAACTTTAGCGAAAACGTAAGTGTTGTTTTTGATTTCGAAGAATTAAGTTACAAAGCACTGAGTGTCAGTGATTTAATAAATAGCTTAGCAAGACTGTATCTAGATAATTCGGCTACTGATGATAAGATGGAGGGCGCCAAAAGAGCCTCAGCAAGGTTCATTGCATTTTTAGATAATCCAGACAGTAGTATTTTACTTGCCAATAAACCTTATTTGCTTCTAAAAGGAAAAGCTGGAACTGGTAAGTCACACTTGTTAGCAGATTCTGTTTTAGCCCAACATAAAAAAGACGTTCCTGCTATTTTGTTGCTCGGCCAGCACTTTACAACAGATAAATCCCCTTGGACTCAGATTTTATCGGATATTTTGAGGTTGGACTGCACTGAAAACCAATTTCTTGAAGCCCTAAACGAGATAGGTGAAGAAAAGGGACAAAGGGTCCTTTTTTGTATTGATGCTATCAATGAAGGAAGAGGTAAGTTCTTCTGGGCTGAGCACTTTATATCTTTTGTAAATGATTTTGAATACTATCCATGGATTAGTTTGATTGTCTCTGTTAGAGATACTTATTTTCCAAAGTTGATACCTGCGAATTTTGATGAGAGTACTCAATTGAAAACTGCGAGTCATACTGGGTTTGTTGGTCACGAGTATGAAGCTATAAAAGTATTCTTCCATTATTATCAGATTAATTTGCCAAAGATTCCTTATCTAAAGGCAGACTTTTCCAATCCTCTATTTTTAAAACTGTTTTGTGAAGGGTTATTCAGAAGGGGATTACATGAAGTTCCAGAAGGATATGGTGGTATTTCAAGTGTGATGAATTACTTTATTGATAATATCGATATGAAGTTAGGTCATCCGATATGTTATGATTACGATAGTTCAGCAAAGGTTTGTCGAAAAATAGTGAATGGTCTAATTAAACACAAACAAGAAAATGACTTGAGCTATATCCCATATGATGATGCATGTGACATTGCGAATAATGTTGTAGAAAGATACACAAGAAAAAAAGGGATTATAGAAGACTTAGTCCATGAAGGATTACTGTCTAAAAACCTCTATTGGCTTGATGGTGGACAAGATGAAGAAGGAATATATTTCGCTTATGAAAGACTAGATGATCATTTCTTGGCAGACCTTTTAGCTCGAACAATTATTACTTCAAAAAATATAGATAAGATATTTAAAGTAGGTGGTGAGCTATTTTATTTAATCCAAAATAAATATAGATACCAAGGTGTCATTGAGGCGCTATCGATACTACTGCCAGAGTTAAATGGAAAAGATTTATTTGAACTTGTAGACCATAACTACCATGAAGAACAAACAGTTATTAATGCATTTATTAATAGTTTGATATGGCGAGATTTGGACACGATAAAAAGCAACTGTAATGATTACATTAATAACACTGTAATTCAATATGAAGACTCATTTTATAGCTTTTTAGAGTTTATGTATACGGTAGCTGGAGATGTAAATCACCCATACAACGCTAATAATTTGCACAACATTTTAGTTAATATGGCTCTGGCTGATCGAGATGCAGAGTGGACTGTACATTTGCGATGCGTATATGAACCTGAAGGTTCGATTGACAAAATACTCGAATGGCTTCTTCAATCTGATATTCACAAAACTTTATCAGATGAGTCAGCCTTGTTGGTATCTATTTCAGTATCTTGGCTATTAACTTCCACCACTCTTGAATTGAGAAATAAAGCTACAAAAGCGCTTTCAAATATTTTGATAAATAGGCTTCACGTTGGAGGCGAATTATTAAGAAAGTTTGAATCAATAAATGATCCATATGTTTATGAAAGAATTTTTGCTGCAGTTTATGGCGCTACATTGAACACAGTTCAATTAAATGCGCTACCTAACTTAGCGCAGTATATTGTTGAACATATTTTCCTTAAAGAAGAGGTTTTCCCAAATGTTTTGGTTAGGGACTACGCTCGAAATATTGTGGAATATGCTCTATACAAGAAAAAAATTAATCTAACTGATCCTGAAATTATTCGTCCTCCATATAACAGTGTCCTTCCTGATAACTTACCTAGCAATGAAGAAATTGATTCATATAAATTCGATTGGGATAGTACTGGGTTTAAAAAAATATATGGTTCTCAAAATAGAATATTAAGCTCGATGGTTACTGAGTATGGGCGAGGAATGTGTAGCTATGGTGATTTTGGTAGATATACATTTCAATCTTCATTGAGTTCATGGAAGAATTTAGACCCTAACCTTTTAAGCAATTACGCATGTAAGCTTATTTTTGAAAAATTTGGGTACAATGTTGATATGCATGGTCAATTTGATCGTTATGCTGGTAATGGGGATAGATTTGAAAACAAAGTTGAGCGCATCGGGAAGAAATATCAATGGTTAGCACTATATGAAGTTGTAGCTCGCGTTGCTGACAATACTCAATTAACAGATTGGGATGGGAATGAAGTTGGTTACTTCCAAGGTCCATGGCAAAACTACTTGAGAAACATTGATCCAACTTTCTCTCCTCAAAGAGCTAATAGCATTGAGCTGCCTGCTCCAATAAACTCTGTTACTTATGATTCTTGGGGCGAAGAAGAAAAGGATTGGACTACTTCTATAGATGGTTTACTTAACCCAAAAGAGATGATTGTAAATGGTGAATTTTTGTCATTAGAAGGCAGTTTTTCTTGGTCTGAACCAGAACGGTTAGGTGTTGAACGCAAAAATAGCGGTAGAAAACATATCTGGTATCAAGTCCGAAGTTATTTAGTTGAAGAATCTGAATTTGAAAATCTAAAAGAATGGTTAAATGAGCAAGATTTCATGGGGCGGTGGATGCCAGAAAGTAGTGAAAATTATTCTGTATTTAGTAAAGAACACTATTGGTCTCCCGCATATCACGATAGAGACGAAGATACTGAAGAGACTCGTTGGCAACCTATACGGAATAATCGACTTGACCATCGAAATGAAGAGATTATTGCTTATGTTTTGCCTACTGCTGAAGAACACCGATGGGAGGATGAAGATGGCACTTCGTTTTTAGCTCCGCGGACTGAAATGTTTGACGGTATGGGGTTATGTGCGTCAGAAATACCAAGTTGTTGGTTTAATGATAGAGGTCAACTAGCTTGCTTTGATCCTCATGTATTTGGTGAAGAAAAATCTGAGCTGCTGGTAAACCGTGACCTTTTGGAAGAATTTTTAAATAAGAATGGTTTAAAAATTTTGTGGACGGTGCTCGGTGAAAAGCAAAATTTGGATTCATCTCCAGTCAACAATTGGATCGATATTTCAGGGGTTTACTATTTATATGGTAACTCAGTTGAGGGCGATTTTACGGTTAACTTAAAATATCCGGGGTGGAAATCCGTAGAGGATAGTAAACGAATTACCCCTGAAATTGATTTTGAAGATTTTCTGAAAACAATGTCTGATGAGTCTAACTAATTTTGTCAAATAAAGATCCCAGAATACGAGTTTCTTAAATTAATATGGTTTGAGTCAAACTCTATTAAAGTTTGGCAGAAAAAATGGCAGAGCTATTGGTGAACTCACAAACTCTCTATTCCATTTTTTGGACTCAAAAAGTCCTTTTAAATTAGACACACTAGTCACAAACTTTATTAGAGTAAGATAGCTTTTGAGGATAAACAATGAAGACGATTATTTAAATTAAGTTTGTTAACTAGTCATTATTACTGTCTAGTCCTGAAATAAGTTGACACTTATTTCCTTTAAAACGCCTGATGTACTTCATCGGGCGTTATGTATTTTAAGGCCAGATGCGGCCGTTTGCGATTATATATCGCTACCGACTCTGCCACCATATGAGTTTTAAATCTTGGCGAAGCTACAAAATTTTTAAGCATGCAGTAGATACAAAGCAGCGTTTTATTTTGGATGAGGAGTCTATAGGGTTTCTAAATTCTATAGTGGATACCTGTCGAGAGCGTGAGCTTACAATCAAAAAAGACACTATTGTTTGCCGTGCTCAGAACGGCCACTCACGGAGGCCGTACTACCAGCATGATCCTGATACGGATGAAGATATTCATATAGATGATTTTCCATGCCCTTACCCTCCAAATCGTATGAAGCCATTTTCAGATAGTGCCGCAGAAGGGAGGGCTAACTCAAAAGGAATACCCCATCTATACGTTGCTACAGATAAAGAAACCGCTATGGCGGAAGTTCGCCCTTGGTTAGGTGCGATTTTAACAGTGGCTCATTTGAAAATAACCAGGGAGCTTAAGGTTCTCGATTTTTCAGTAGAACACGGAAAAGACAACTTTAAGTTAAAGTTTATTTTCGAAGAACCATCTGATGAGGAAATAATAAAAGCCGTCTGGTCTGATATCGATAATGCCTTTTCTAAGCCTACAAAAGCTTCAGATTTAAAATCAGAATATGCCCCAACACAAATAATATCAGAGTTTATTAGGTCTAAAGGTTATGATGGAATAGCTTATAAAAGCTCTTTATCTGAAGGCCACAATATATGCCTCTTTGACCTTGGTTCAGCAGATGTTGTTAAATGCCATATATTTGAGCCCACAAATATAAAGTTCGATTTTAAACAAGTTCAAGAATATTAAAAGTGAGGCCACATTGCTCTGCTGGCTGGACGCGCTAACGCTTTGAGCATTATCTCTATAGAAATTTTTTATCCAAAACAGACATGTTAGAGTTAATTCTTTAACTCTAACATGTCCGTAACAGAATACGCCTTAGTGGAGGCTTGAGCCGTATGCAGTGAAAGTTGCACGTACGGTTCTTAGGAGGGCGGCACTTGGTAACAGGTGCCGTCTATCCGACAAAAGAAGGTTAGGGCGCTTCACTCGATATCTATAAAAACTCCTGAAAATGACATATTTATGTCTATAGCGGCTCAAAATCGGCAACATCTTAGTATTTTATTGTGACTTTTTGGACAAGCATAAGCGCGTTGCTAGGTGTTTCTGGCTAGTTTGCGAGTCCAATATACCAAAGCATTCACGTAGCGACGATTAAATTGTTTAAGATACAGTCAGGTGAAACTGGTGATGTGTTCGAGCGACTCCGATGTTGATAAATCACGTCATCAACATTACAGCAAATTAATAGGTAAGATTAAGCAGTGGAAATATAGCTACAAACCAATTTCAATTAAGCTTGGTAAACCTATGAATTATTGTAAGTAATCATTCTAATGGAGCAACATGATTTGATTGGGGCATTGTTTCATAAAATTCATTTCTAACACGTCATCTATACTTCAAAAGAGTTCGCATAGCTGCGTGTGTGATGCACTTTGTCAAAAAGTAGTAAACACAAAGTTTAATGCGCTCTGGATGAACAGCTTCGCACCATAATAGAGCAAATCTGTTGGCGGAGTGAATTATAGCCTTGATATATAATAACAAAAGTCAGACTCACGAAATGACACAAAACTCATTTGGAATGACAAGCCACACAAACAAACGGGGAATATAAAGAACATCAACTTCATTTAACATAACATACATTGTGCGCAGCTTTGTGTGGAAGGGATTAGGGATGCCGATAATGTGTAGTTATCGGCATTAAGGCATGTCTAACGGTGTCTAAATGGTTCTTCTGGAGTCACGTCTTTAAGTTCACCGCCGCAATGTTCACACACGATAAAAACACTATCAAAATTGTCTTTCCAAAATGGCTTATTGCATGAGTTACATTGGTAATCTGGTTTATCTTCTCGATCAACAAAAGTTATACCGCCAGCGTATGGAATTATTTGCATGATGCAGTTTCCTTAAGTTGTTCTAATGTGTCGTCCAGTTCGCCCAGTAACACGCAAGATTTAGCGACTAATTGCAGTTGAGCATCTTCAGGCGCTAAGCCTTTCAGTAGAAACTCGTTGATGGCCTGTATGTCGTTACGTAGCTGGATATTGTGTGGATTGGCCATCGTTCTTGGTGCCGATGTGATTAACGACGTTAAGCCAACGCGTTTCAGTTCAAGGCCGCCAAAGTTGTTCACTACGTTGGATCTTCGACTTGTAGCTTAATTTGGACAGTAAATGGTTCGCACAAGTTTTCCGTCTTTGGATGGTGTATCTGGTTTTACGGGCACTTTTAAATATTGGTCTTGTTCACTATACAGCACTGCAATGCGCCCTTACCTGCCGATTCGACCGTCGCTAAATCTATAACTCTTAATAAATGCTATAGACAACTTTCGTTGTTTCAAAATAGCGACAAATACGAAATTGGCGTTTTTGGTAGGCTTGGTATATCTGGTAATTGACATCAGACGGATGAGTGAGAATAATACGCGGCAGGTTGCAGAGAAGCCTGTCCGCAAAAGATGATATCACTCTGATAAATTAACAGCGTTGCGAATCGATTTCATATCGAACCCACAGCAATAAAATAAGTTTGGCTTAGCGGAATGCCAATAAACTTAGGAGAATTGTTTGTGAAACATGCAACAGCTAACACTTTAAAGCCCGCCAGTATCAATGTTGAACCTTCTGACATTGTGCCCTTGGCAGTCACCGAAACACCCTTCCACGGGAAATCTCACTCAAGCTCTCAGTCAACAGAGTCCTTAGGTACGCTAGCCATCCCTATTTGGTATTTTTTAGCTTATCTCGTGAGTTTATTGAGCATCAGTATTTGGCCTTTCATTCACGTGCCGCGAGCAAATCGAGTCAGTCATGGAGGTAATGCAAAATGAAGTTAGCCAATATGAAAGACTCAAGTGCCATCGCATTAAATGAAACTAAAATTCGCGCTAAAAAGCTGTTCAAAGCTTGTCATCAGGATGAGCCGTCTGCCAAGCGAAGAATCGCGACCTTAATGGCGAAGTTGGGCATCTTACACTCAGATCTCCAGCTTAAGCATTGCCAACAAGTGATTACACGTGAGCTAGGTTTTATCGATTTTCATCATTGCCAGCGAGTCCTGTCGGGTCAAGCCATACTCGGGGATGATTGGGGAGGCTTATTCCACACTAAGCAATGCGATACGCTACTCAATCATTGGTTTACAGGTTATTTAGCCGCGCGTGATTTTAATGCACAAGCTGAAGGCACACTGTTACTCCCCTTCAAGAAGCAGTTTTTTGTTGTGGAGCGGCAGGATTACTGTAATGCGCTGAATTTGCATATAATTTCGCAACAGGTGGATAATGCTGGCGAACCGACTATCCTGCGAGATCTGGTGAGTAGTTATGCTAATGCAGACTGGAACGCCTTTGCGCTGGCCATGCTCCAACACAAACTACCCAAAGTGTAATGATGGCTGAGATTGTCAGTGCATCACCTTGAATGAGCAAATCTAGAGTTAAATGACAATAACCAACAAGGCCATCAATGCTGATGGCCTTGTTGGTAAACTATGGTGGAGGCGCTGCGTTTCGAATCAGAAACTCAAGGCTAGAATCGCTAAAATGCAAAAAGCCGCTAAGTAATTAGCGGCTTTTTGACTTAATATGGCGGAGGAGCAGGGATTTGAACCCTGGGTGGGCTATAAACCCACGCCGGTTTTCAAGACCGGTGCATTAAACCACTCTGCCACCCCTCCGAACGATGCGCATAATATAAGTAAGTGTGTTGACTGTAAAGCACTAACTCTTAATTATGCGTCAATTGTTGCTATTACACTCAATCCGCTGGATTTTGCTTCACATCGGCCACTATGCCGACACGTGCGGGATCTGGCTTAGTGAAATGTTTGGCAAAATCGCCCCACTCTTGTTGGCTCTTAAGTACATAGCCGACCACAACTAAGATAGCGCAACATAGGATACCCCAGCCGATCGCTACTTCACCTAGGCTTGCCCACATAGCGACTAAGCTAGATGCACCAAAGGCTATGCTTATCTGCAAGAAGTTCTGTAATCCTGCGGCCTTAGCGGCATTCTGACTAAACTGTTGTAGTGCACTATTTACGACTATCGGGTAAATGGCACCATTAGCTGCGGCCAAAATCGAGAACGAAATAAGCAGCGGGAAAATCGTGCTTGCTGGGAAAATCAGCGTGAACATGATGATCGAAATAACGCAGGCTGCGAAAATCGATAACAAGATATTGAGTGTTTGATGCCCGCCAATGCGTTTTATCAGTAACTTACTCGCATAACCACCGACAATAAACATAATGGTTTGCGGGATAAAGCTTAGCCCGATTTCAGTCGCTTGATAACCGTGCATCTCCATCACAATCGGCCATACAGTTAGGTAAGCAAAGAAAGCACCGGAACAGGCGCCGAAGATCACGACGTTGCCTAAATAGCGGGTGTTTTTCAAAATTTGCCCATAAGATACTGCAGCATGATCACTGTGCGTATGCTGACGCTTGCCTGGCACAAAGTACAAGGTCATCAATATCAGTAGAAAAGCGATAACACACAAAGAGATAAAGATTGCACGCCAGCCTAATTCGTTCAGAATGTAAGCGCCAAGGATCGGTGCTAATGCAGGCGATAATGCGACCAGTGGCATAATGTTGCTGAAAATACCTTGGGCTTTATCGGCATCATGTTGTTCAACCACAATCGCTTGCCAAATAACCCCTGCACTACAGGCGCCAATCGCTTGGAAGAAGCGCGCGGTATTGAGCATTAGGATAGAATCACTGTTGGCAATAAACACGCTGGCAACGGCAAATACCACTAGGCCAAAAATCAGTGCCCAACGTTTGCCGATTTTATTGACTAAGGGGCCATAAAGTAGCTGACCTAAGGCAAGACCTGCCAGGAAACAGGTCAGCGACATCGCCACCTGTGATGGGGTACTGCTAAATGAGCCTTCAATTGCTTTGAAAGCAGGTAAGTACATGTCAGTGGCAATAAAACCGAGCATGCTCAACATGGCTAAATAGAATAGAAACATAAAGAACTTTATGTTTACAAAGGCGTTACTAGAAGTTTTCATAAGATATTTGGGTCGGATTGACTAAAGCGTGCAGTCTAATGACTTGTTAAATCTATTGGAAACGTTTATTTTTGACTTGTGCTATCAATTATTTTCATCGGAATGGACGTCAGCTATGCTCTCAGAACAAGCGCTAGAACTCATTGATATTGTGGCTCGTGTAGGAAGTTTCACCGCAGCGGCGAATCGGCTGCATAAAGTGCCCTCTGCCGTGAGCTACGCGGTCAAGCAAATAGAAGAAGAACTCGGCGTCATTCTTTTCGAACGTCATCATCGCAGCGTAACCTTAACGCCTGCGGGTGAGCATTTTGTAAAGCAAGCCAGAACCTTGCTTACGCAGATGGATGAGATGAAACGTGGCACGCAGCGCGTAGCAAACGGTTGGCAACCGACCTTGTCCATCGCACTGGATAATATCGTCCGCGCCGATAGGATCAGCGTATTGATTGCTGACTTTTACCGTCATTTCCATGATATTGAATTAATTATTCGCATTGAGGTCTTTAACGGGGTTTGGGAAGCGCTCGCCACTGGTCGCAGTGATATCGCCATTGGTGCCACAACCGCAATTCCAGTCGGCGGCGTGTACCAATATAAAGACATGGGCGATATTGAGTGGGCATTTTTAGTTAGCAAAAATCATCCATTGGCCAATATTGACCGCCCGCTCAGCGACGATGAACTGCGCCCTTTCCCCTCGATTTGTCTAGAAGATACCTCGCGGGAAATCCCCAAACGCATGACTTGGCTGCTCGAAAATCAACGCCGCCTCGTTGTACCCGATTGGATCCGCGCCATTAACTGTTTCCGCGAAGGTTTAGGCGTTGGTTATATGCCAGTGCACTTAGCAAGTGTGTTTATTAAAGCGGGTGCGCTGGTTGAGAAACAGCTAGAAAATCCGAAACAGACCAGCCCTTGTTGCCTCGCGTGGAATGCCGACAAGATGTCGCCCGCGCTCGCTTGGGTGCTGGAATATCTGGGCGATACTGAAAAATTACATAAAGAGTGGCTGGCTTAAGCTTGGTTTAAACTCAATATGTTGATCTCGTCCTTATACTTGGCATTGAAATTAGCATTGGACTGTCTTTGAAATCGGTATTGAACTTGGAATTGGCAGTAAGTTCAGTGGGCGTATTTATCAAGCCTATTCAGTTTTAACGCCGAATTCATGTGCTTATTGGATAAATATACGGATAGCACCAACCTTAGCCAAACGCTTAGCACTTAAGATTGATATGTGTGGCGAGGCAAAATTTTTAAGATTAACAATTTGTTATTCATGGTTCTATGACTTTCACCCGTATCTCAGGTACGGTATCATGAATGCAGTTAAGTTCGTTTTAGGATTTTACGGGAACTTAGTGTGCTGTAAAAAATCAAAACGATCAGTTCGGAAATGTGTCAACGGAGATCAACATGACCCAAGAAACCTTATATTCGACGAGTGCATCAACACTGGAAGTGAACAAACTTCTTAAAAACACTTATATGCTGTTGTCTATGACATTGGCCTTCTCTGCCCTGTGCGCTGGCTTGGCAATGGCATTAAATATCAGTCCATTAATGTCTATCGGCTTATCCATTGGTGGCCTAGTCTTGCTATTTGTCACTTTACGTAAAGCTGAATCTGCAGCGGGTATCTTCTGGGTGTTTGCCTTTACGGGTATGGAAGGCGCGTCACTGGGCTACATGCTGAATCACTACGCGGGTATGGCAAACGGCCCGCAGCTGATCATGCAAGCATTGGGGTTAACGTCAGTGATTTTCGTTGCCTTATCAGCCTATGCTGTGACCACTAAGAAAGATTTCTCTTTCCTACGAGGATTCTTGTTCGCCGGCTTGATTGTGGTGATTGCCGCTGCCGTAATTAATATCTTTATGGGTAACAGCGTGGCCTTTATGGCGATTAACGCTGGTATTGCATTATTGATGACGGGTTTTATCCTGTTTGATACTAGCCGTATTGTGAACGGCGGCGAGACGAACTACATTCGCGCAACTATCTCATTATACTTAGATTTCTTAAACCTCTTCATCGCGCTATTGCACCTTATGGGCATAGGTAACGATGACTAATCCTAGTTAGCGATTTTTAGCTTAACTTGCGTTAGAATGGCCCTACTTTTAGGGCCATTTTTATTTTAAATGAGCAAATTTATTATCCAAGTGAACGGGCCCGCTTATGGCACGTCGGCGAGTGTTAACGCCTTACGCTTTGCCCAAGCGGCACTTTTGGCTGGGCATCAGATTATCTGTGTGTTTTTTTATCAAGACGGCGTGTATAACTCCACAGATTTAAGCTTACCCGCCTCCGATGAAAACGATGTGATCAGTGACTGGAAACAGCTCGCGCAATCGCATCAGATCCAGTTAGTTAATTGCGTTTCAGCAGCGCTGCGCCGTGGGATTGTGAGTAAGCAAGATGCCAGCGAGAATGGCCTGAGCCACTGGAATGTGGGTGAGTCATTTATCATGGGCGGTTTAGGCGAGCTTGTCACAGGCATTGAATCGGCCGATCGTTTGATCAGTTTTTAACTTTCAGGGTGACTATGAAAAAATTGTGTATCCTATTTCGCTGTTCGCCACTCGGTACTGTTCGTGGCCGCGAAGGTTTAGATCTCGCCCTACTGAGCGCCAGCTTTGAGCAAGAAGTGAGTTTAGTGTTTGTCGATGAAGGTGTGCTGCATTTGATTAAAGATCAACAGCCTGAGCTTATCGGCGCTAAAGATTACATCTCCACCTTTAAAGCACTGCCGCTGTACGATATCGAGTCGGTATTTGTCTGTAAGCAATCCTTAGCCGACTACGGCTTAAGCCATGGCTTACTGTCAGTTCCTGTTACTGTGGTCAACGATGAGGCCATCGCTGCCCATTTAAAACAGGTTGATGAGGTCTTAGTATTCTGATGATTTTACATCACATTCAAACATCTCCCAGCCGAGATAGTGCATTAAAACTCTGCTTACGTTACGCCTGTAAGGAAGATGCGATTCTACTATCGAGCGATGGCGTGAACGCGTTACTGCTGCGTCAATGGGCAATGGCATTATCGCCCTTCAAGCTGATGGTCTTAAAAGACGATGTCATCGCTCGCGGCCTATCTGAGCGTTTAAAGAACGTGACGCTTATCGATTACAATGAGTTTGTGGCTCAATCATTACTCCATGACAAGGTGATAACGTGGTAAATCCATTGCAATTTAATGGCGCAGAAATCGCCCGTGACCATCAAGGTTATTTAAAAGATCTCAACGATTGGCAACCGGATATGGCTTTACTATTGGCGGCAGAAGAGCAAATCGTGCTTACGCCCGCCCATTGGGAAGTGATTAACTTTGTTCGCGATTTTTATCTTGAATACAAAACGAGCCCTGCTATTCGCGTATTAGTCAAAGCCATTGGCCAAGCTTTAGGGCCAGACAAAGGCAATTCAAAATACTTATATACCCTGTTCCCTATTGGCCCTGCAAAACAAGCCACCAAAATTGCGGGCCTGCCAAAGCCAGCTAAATGCATTTAATGGTATAGGTTAAGTCATCATACTTAGCTCAATATCGAACGTAAGCGTCAAATGTGAGCATTGAACATCAATGTGGCACAAACAAAAAGGCATGTTCCCTTGGGAAACATGCCTTTCTTTTTACTTGAACAAAGTTAATAGGGTTATTTGACGTTTTCTAACACAACCCAGACGGCTTTGCCTATGGTCGCCAACATCACCGCAAAAAATACTGCAATGACAGCGGTATAGGAAAGCCAACGGAGATAGCGCTGGCCTTTATCCATAGTATTATCTTGCGTTCCATTAGCCTATTTGAGTCAAGCCGCCCATGTAGGGACGCAGCACTTCTGGGATTGTGATGCTACCATCGGCATTTTGATAGTTTTCTAAAATAGCCACTAAGGTACGACCCACAGCTAAACCTGAACCGTTTAAGGTATGCAGTAACGCGGGTTTATTGTCTGCTTTCATGCGGTAACGTGCTTGCATACGACGGGCTTGGAAATCCTTCATGTTTGAGCAAGAAGAAATTTCACGATAAGTGTTTTGTGCAGGTAACCAGACTTCGATGTCGTAGGTTTTGCTTGAGCCAAAGCCCATATCACCAGTACATAAAATCACAGTACGGTATGGCAGACCTAAACGTTGCAATACAGTTTCAGCATGACCTGTCAGTGCTTCGAGCGCCGCCATTGAATCTTCCGGCTTAACGATTTGCACCATTTCAACTTTATCGAACTGATGCTGACGGATCAGACCACGGGTGTCTTTGCCGTATGAGCCCGCTTCGCTACGGAAACACGCGGTATGCGCCGTTAACTTAATCGGCAGCTCGTCTTCATCAACAATGCTATCGCGCACTAAGTTGGTTAATGGCACTTCGGCCGTTGGGATCAAGCTTAAGCCCTGACCTTCTTCGGTGGCAGGTTTAGTGTGGAACAAGTCTTCACCAAACTTAGGCAACTGACCTGTACCTAGTAAACTTGCCTCGTTAACCAGTAACGGCACATAGGCTTCGGTATAACCGTGCTCTGTGGTGTGCAAGTCCAACATGAACTGACCAATGGCGCGGTTTAAGCGGGCGACTTGGCCTTTCATCACGATGAAACGTGAGCCAGTGATTTTCACTGCATTTTTAAAATCTAAACCGCTTAAGCCTTCGCCTAAATCGATATGATCTTTAATTGGGAAATCAAACGTGCGTGGCGTACCCCAGCGGCGAACTTCAACGTTCTCCGTTTCATCTGCACCGATTGGCGCGGATTCGTCTGGCAGGTTTGGCATTGACATGGCAATGGCATTGACTTCTTCAAGCACGGCCGCCAGTTCAATCTTTTTGGCATCCAGCTGTGAACCTAAATCGCCCACTTGCGCCATGATCGCTTCAACATCTTCACCACGGGCTTTAGCTTGGCCAATGGATTTGGAGATGGCATTACGCGACGCTTGTAATTCTTCGGTAGCCACTTGCAGTGACTTACGCTTTTCTTCTAATTGAGTGAGGTGAGCTATGTCTAAAATAAAGCCACGGGTGGCCAGTCGCTCAGCGGTAACTTCTAATTCGTTGCGCAAAAATTTAGGATCTAACATGTGATATATTCTTAATAGTTAAATGCGAGAAAAAACCAGTTGCTGACCTAAGTACACCATGAATAAACATAGACTTAGATTCAACACCACATTCAAAGTCGCCTTCAGCCAATCCCCTTCTTGCAGCAGCAATAAGGTTTCATTAGAGAAAGTCGAAAACGTTGTCAAAGCGCCCAACAGGCCAATACCGATCAGCGCTTTGAGTTCTGGGCTGATATGACTCATTTGCCCCAGTGCGTAAATTACGCCCATTAAAAATGAACCGAGGACATTAACCAACAGTGTACCAAAAGGAAAACTGCTGCCAAATACTTGGATCATGAATATTGAAATAAGATAGCGAAAAACAGCCCCAATTGAACCACCTAGCGCCACAAGTAAGAGATTATTCATATCTTTTATGCTCGCTGGCTTGATCTAACTGGGCTAATTGCGCCAACTTATCTTTGATTCGCTTCTCGAACCCTCGCTCAGTCGGAAAATAAAACTGCGCTGTTTGCAGGGATTCGGGGAAATAATTTTCACCACTGGCATAGGCATTGGCTTCATCGTGGGCATATCGATACCCTGCTCCCATGCCAATGTCTTTCATTAACTGAGTCGGTGCATTGCGTAAATGGTGCGGCACTTCGACTTGCCCAGTATCGCGAGCTAACTCACGCGCGGCCTTAAATGCGGTATATACAGCGTTACTCTTAGGCGCGCTGGCAAGATAAACGATGGCTTGTGCTATTGCTCGCTCACCTTCGGCTGGTCCAACACGGTGAAAACAATCCCAGGCATTAAGTGCGATGGTCATCGCCGCAGGATCGGCATTGCCGACATCTTCAGAGGCAATTGCCAGTAAGCGCCTTGCGACATACAGCGGATCGCCACCGCCTTCTAATATTCGACAAAACCAATACAGCGCCGCATCGGGTGCTGAGCCGCGAATTGATTTGTGGACGGCTGAGATTAAATCGTAAAACTGATCGCCGTTCTTATCGAATCCGGCAACTTGGTGCCCCGCCACTTGGATCAACATCTCAGTGGTAAAGGTGCCGCCATCGGCGAGCATATCGCTCATCAACTCAATAAGATTTAAAGCTTTACGGGCATCACCATCACAAAGTTGCGCCAGTGTGGTGAGCACATCGGTTGGCATCACAAATTGGCGTTGGCCTAAGCCGCGCTCGGTATCGCTTAAGGCTTGAGTCACTATATGGGCAATCTCATCATGGCTTAAGCGCTTGATAAGATAAACCCGTGCCCGCGAGAGCAAGGCATTGTTGATTTCAAAGGATGGGTTTTCAGTGGTCGCACCGATAAAAATCACAGTGCCATCTTCAATAAATGGCAGAAAGGCATCCTGCTGGCTTTTATTGAATCGGTGGACTTCATCGACAAACAATAACGTGCGTTGACCACGGGATTCAGCCACTGCTTTCGCTTGCTCAATCGCCGCGCGAATGTCTTTGACGCCAGAGGTGACCGCAGAGATGCGTTCAACGTGCGCATTTGAATAATGTGCGATTAATTCGGCTAAGGTCGTTTTACCTGTGCCCGGCGGCCCCCACAACATCATGGAATGGGCACGCCCCGCTTCCAATGCTTTGCGCAGCGGCTGGCCTTCACCCAGTAAATGGGCTTGGCCTATATACTCGGCGATCGTTCTTGGACGCATGCGTGCGGCCAAGGGACGAAAGTCGGGTGCGAAATTAAAGGATAAACTGCTCACGCTATCGCCTAGTGCGCTGTTTTACGACGTTGATCATCAACATCGACATTGTCAGGCAGCACAAAGCTGAACAGCGCTTTGTCTTTATCGGTAATCGCTTGTTGATTGCTTAAATCAAACTGGCTCAAGTTACCTTTGTCATCGGCAACATTAAAGTTGGCTAACTGGGCATTTTTGAAACACACCTTGACGGACAATATGCCCGAATCAATCGCCTTAGGTTTGATCTCATAGCAGTCTTGTTGCTTAGTGACTGAATACTGTGACCAAGTGGCATCGTCGCGGTGGACTAACAAGGCGATAGGCGAAGCATTGATTGCCTCGGCAAAATCCATGATGACCACTTCTTCGGCGAAGGGATTGTAGATCCATAAATCTTTACCATCGGCGACAATTTGCGATTCATCTGGCTGAGTTAAATGCCAATAAAACTGATTTGGATAGGCCAATGCAAAGATACCAGAACCCGTCTGAATGACCTTTTTATTCACGTCAGTCACGGTTTGTTTGAAATCGGCTTTTAGTGAAGCAGTACCAATTAACTTGTCTCTTAACTGCTGCGCATCATCGGCAAACACAGCCGCGCTAAATAGCAAAGGTGAAGCTAACAACACAGCGCATAATCGTTTTTTCATTTTATTCCTTACCCTGTCAAACCCTTGGGTGTATCAAAGCCACGCCTCAGCGCGGCTTAATAATGTTTTGGTGCCGGCGGCGCTAAGACCTCACGGTTACCGTTGTGGCCTTGAGCCGAAACGATACCTTGGGCTTCCATCTGTTCGATAATGCGCGCTGCACGGTTATAACCAATCTTAAATTTACGCTGTACGCTTGAAATCGAGCCGCGACGGGTTTCAGTCACAAAGGCGACGGCTTCATCGTAGAGTGGATCATATTCTTCATCGGTTTCAGCAGTTTCACCCGGTAGCAAGACTTGCTCGCCATCGCTGGCACCATTGAGAATTTCATCGATATATTGCGGTTTACCACGGGCGCACCAATCGGCAACAACGCGGTGAACTTCATGGTCATCAACAAAGGCGCCATGGACACGGTTTGGAACCGCAGTACCCGGTGGCAAGAACAACATATCCCCCATACCGAGTAAGGTTTCAGCACCCTGTTGATCTAAAATGGTGCGCGAATCGATACGCGATGACACTTGGAACGCCATACGTGTCGGAATGTTGGCTTTAATCAAGCCAGTAATCACATCCACTGACGGTCTTTGGGTTGCCAGGATCAAATGTATCCCTGCCGCACGGGCCTTTTGCGCGATACGGGCAATTAACTCTTCCACTTTTTTACCGACAATCATCATCATGTCGGCAAATTCATCGACCACGACAACAATCGATGGCAGCTTATCTAACGCAGGCGCTTCAGGCTCCATGCTGTCGGATGACTTCCACATAGGATCTAAAATCACTTCGCCATTGGCTTTCGCTTCGGCAATTTTGGCGTTATAACCCTTAATGTTACGCACGCCCATCATAGACATTAGCTTGTAGCGACGTTCCATCTCGCCCACACACCAGCGCAGTGCATTGGCGGCTTCTTTCATGTCGGTGACGACTTCACAGAGCAAATGCGGAATACCTTCATAGACAGACAATTCCAACATTTTGGGATCAATCATGATAAAGCGCACATCTTCTGGGCCAGACTTATACAGTAAGCTGGTGATCATCACGTTTACGCCCACAGACTTACCAGAACCTGTGGTACCCGCAACTAACAAATGCGGCATTTTACCAAGGTCAACCACCACAGGATCGCCGGCAATATCTTGACCTAACACCATAGTTAAGTTGGATTTACTGTCGGTAAAGGCGGCGCAATCTAACACATCGCGCATAAACACGGTTTCACGGAATTTATTCGGCAGTTCGAGTCCGACATAAGCCTTGCCTGGGATAACTTCAACCACGCGCACACTTTCAGCCAGCAGTGAACGGGCTAAATCCTTCGACAGATTAGAGATTTTTGACGCTTTAACGCCAGGCGCTAATTCTAATTCGAAGCGAGTGATCACAGGACCTGGATACACCCCCACCACATTGGCGATGATGTTGAAATCGGCTAACTTCACTTCAACTAGACGAGCGACTTGATCTAACTCTTCTGGGCTGATCGGGTTTTTCTTACGGTCTGGCACATCGAGCAAATTGATGCTGGGTAACGGGTCCATTGGTTTTTTCGGCGCGGGTTTATCTTCTTGTCCCGGTAACACCACAATGCCATCCACAATCTTCGCTTTTTGATCTTGCTTCTTACGCTGGGCTTGATTCACGGCACCCGTTGAGGCTTTTGTATCAAAATCAATGACGTCATCATCGGTAAAGCCTAAGCTTTCATCGTCATCTTCCGCCAAGGTTTGGCTGTTAAACACTGGCTCATTGTCGTCGTGATCGAATGAATGAGAATTGAAATCGGCTCTTTCTTGCTCATCATTTCTTGCATGTTGAGGTTCAGCTAACCAAGGTGGCGCTTCAAAATTGCCATGGGCGGCAAAATCCTCTTGATCGATTTGAGGCTCAACCCTTTGTGCATTTTTGCTTTTACTGCCATTCAAACTCAAAATTTTTGCAAGGGCCGATAGCTTGGTTTTTTGCGGCGCAACTTCTTCAGTATTGATGCTTTCGGTAATAAACCCTTCATCTGCGGCAGTAGACAGGGTTGGGGTTATTTCGGCTCTGCGGCCAATATGACGTTCACGCACCTTTGGCGTTGCAACGACTGGCGGCTTTTCAAGCACGTATTGTGATTCGCGGCGCTGTTTAAACTTATCAACCACAGACATAAAACCACGGGTATCTTCGGTTTCACGCTCACGTTTCATCGCTTGCGGTAATAATTTAAGTTTCTTATAAATCCAAATAGAGATTAAGCCGATTTTCTCGACCACGGTCAGCCAGCTGATCCCCGTCAACAGGGTAAAGCCTGAACCTAAGAAGCACAGGAGCAATAAGGTGGTGCCGAGTTTATTAAAATACGGCAGCATGGCTTGGCCGATCACATCGCCCGCCACCCCGCCTGCCGAAAACTCGTAGATATTGTTGGCGTTCATACTCGCCAGCGCAGAAAACCCAAGGATGATCAGTAAAAATCCAATCAATCTCAGGGCCACTGAAAAGTAATCAACTTCGAGCAAATGATGGGCGCGTTTGAACAGCAGCCAGCCGGTCGACGCAACAATGATTGGCATGATGTAAGCCGTGACGCCGAAGAAATATAACAGAATATCGGCTATCCAAGCCCCTACTGCTCCGGTCCAGTTTTTAATATCGCCTTGAAAATGCGACTGACTCCAACCAGGATCAGACGGACTAAAACTCGTCAATGCAAGCAAAATATAAGTGGCGAGGACACAACAAATGATGAGTCCGCCTTCCAGCAGACGTTGCAGGCCAGTGAGCGTGCGTACACTATTTCCTTGAGACAAACGACGTAATCCATAAAAAGTGAAAACAGGTGGCCTAACGATACCAGAATCCCACTAAATGTGGAGCACATTAGCCTGTTTTTCTGTGCAGAATTGGCCATGATTGGCAAAAATTAACCTATTGGGGTGTTTAAGTGTGCTTTTGGAGAGGAATGAGTTATTACACAAACACTTCCGTTAACAACTCTGCTTAAAAATGCCACAAAAATAAGCCCCTAAGTTGGCGAACTTAAGGGCTATAACAAGGTTAGTCGTCGTAGGTGTTAAACGGGATAGTTGTGCTGACTTAAACAATAAATAAGGGGCCTAAGCCCCTTATTGTAAAACCAAACAATCAGGGTAATTTAGATATCTGAGAGTAGATGATTTATCGCTACGCGACTGGTGTGTTTAACCTCTTCCATCACGACATAAGTCCGCGTGTCGGAAACAGAAGGTAATTTCAACAAGGTTTCACCTAACAAGCGACGATAAGCCGACATATCTGAAACACGAGTTTTCAGTAAGTAGTCAAAATCGCCTGAAACCAGATGACATTCTTGAATGTCGTCGAGTAACTGCACTGCACGGTTAAACTTATCAAACACTTCGGGAGTATCACGGCTTAAGGTGATTTCCACGAATACCAGTAGGGATGCACCCAGGAAATGAGGATTGACCAATGCGGTATAGCCATTGATATAACCTTGCTTTTCGAGTCGTTTCACTCTTTCTAAACACGGAGTTGGACTAAGTCCGACTCTTTTTGATAATTCCACATTAGAAATGCGGCCATCAAGTTGTAATTCGTTAAGAATGTTGCGATCGATGCGATCCAAGTCTTTTACAGGACTCTTTTTATTATATGCCATTTATTTAACCTTGCTTTATCACTAAAACAACATTTTATTCTACGTATGCCGAAAGTTCAGCAGCATAAACTGCGTCGCCGATACTATACTAGATATCCCTGAATTAATCACGTTCAGGTCACGATAAAATAACAATTATGCCCATTAAAAGTGGGTTTTCAGGCAATTGAGGCTCAAAGATGATTATTGGTGTTCCCAAGGAAATTAAAAACCACGAATATCGTGTCGGTATGGTTCCTTCTAGCGTTCGCGAGTTAGCGATCAAAGGTCACGAAGTTTTTGTAGAAACAAATGCTGGCACAGGTATCGGTTTTTCAGATCAAGATTATATTGATGCTGGCGCCACAATTTTAGCGACTGCAGCTGAAGTTTTCGCTAAAGCGCAGATGATTGTAAAAGTAAAAGAGCCTCAAGCAGTTGAACGCGCTATGTTGCGTCACGATCAGATTTTATTTACTTATCTGCATCTTGCGCCAGATTTACCGCAAACTGAAGATTTAATTAAAAGTGGTGCCGTATGTATCGCTTACGAAACTGTGACTGACGACCGTGGTGGCCTGCCCCTACTTGCCCCAATGTCAGAAGTTGCTGGCCGTATGTCAATCCAAGCTGGCGCTATGGCATTAGAGAAATCTTCTGGTGGTCGCGGTATGTTACTGGGCGGCGTTCCAGGTGTTGAACCTGCTAAAGTCGTGATCATTGGCGGCGGTATGGTCGGTACTAACGCTGCACAAATGGCGGTTGGCATGGGTGCAGATGTGGTTGTACTTGACCGTAGCATTGATGCACTGCGTCGCTTAAATGTGCAATTCGGCTCTGCCGTAAAAGCCATTTACTCTACTGCTGATGCGATTGAACGTCATGTTATTGAAGCCGATCTTGTGATCGGTGGCGTACTGATCCCAGGTGCTGCGGCACCTAAATTGGTTACCCGTAGCATGATTTCACGTATGAAGCCGGGCAGTGCTATCGTTGACGTAGCAATCGATCAAGGCGGCTGTGTTGAAACTTCACACGCAACCACTCACCAAGATCCGACTTATATCGTTGACGATGTTGTGCATTATTGCGTGGCAAACATGCCAGGTGCGGTTGCTCGCACTTCAACTTTCGCACTAAATAATGCAACGCTACCGTATATTCTTAAGTTAGCTAACTTAGGCTATAAAGAAGCGCTGTTGCAAGACAAGCACTTACTCAATGGCTTAAACGTGATGCACGGTAAAGTGGTCTGTAAGGAAGTGGCTCACGCCCTGAATCTAGCGTTCACCTCTCCAGTTGCATTATTGGCATAAGCGTTTAATTAGCTTAAGCTTTCGATGTAATATTGCGTTTGATTTACCTAGCAAATGATCCAAATCGGCCTCAACCCTGTTGAAGCCGATTTTTTATTGGCTGAACTGAAATTAAAGCATGCGAATTGATAACATCCCGTTTATCAACATGTCTGGTGCTTTCACTCGTCATGCCCGCCTAAGCCATTTAATTCACCGTAGTAAAGTTAAACTGACACTCTGAATACCAAAGCGCACTGACTCGATTAGCGCAATCTAAAAGAATCACCCTTCAACACTTTACCCCCACAGGTAAATTCCCTACAATCCTTGCAATTTGCTAAAGGCACGGAGATAAACATGAGCCAGATCAGACATTGTAACTTATTGATTTTGGGTTCAGGCCCAGCAGGATATACCGCAGCTGTTTATGCTGCGCGTGCGAATTTAAAACCTGTGATGATCACAGGTATGCAGCAAGGTGGTCAATTGACCACTACGACTGAAGTTGAAAACTGGCCAGGTGACGCGGATGACTTAACGGGTCCAGCGTTAATGGAACGTATGCAAAAGCATGCAGAAAAGTTCGATACTGAAATCTTGTTCGATCACATCAACGAAGTGACTCTAACTGAGCGCCCTTTCCGTTTGAAAGGCGATAACGGCGAGTACACCTGTGATGCGTTGATCATAGCAACTGGCGCTTCTGCCCGTTACTTAGGATTAGAGTCAGAAGAAGCATTCAAGGGCCGTGGCGTATCAGCCTGTGCGACCTGTGATGGTTTCTTCTATCGCAATCAAAAAGTCGCTGTGATCGGTGGCGGTAACACTGCCGTTGAAGAAGCATTGTACTTAAGCAATATTGCCGCTGAAGTGCATTTGATCCACCGTCGTGACACCTTCCGCTCAGAAAAAATCTTAATCGACCGTCTGATGGACAAAGTCGCCAATGGCAACATCATCCTTCATTTAGATCAAACCATGGATGAAGTGGTTGGTGATGCTATGGGTGTGACAGGCCTTAAGATGAAGAGCACTAAAGATGGCTCAATTACCGACTTAGCCGTTGCTGGAGTGTTCGTCGCGATTGGTCACAGCCCTAATACCGGTATTTTTGAAGGCCAGTTGGAAATGAACCACGGTTATTTAAAAGTACAAAGCGGTTTGCAAGGTAACGCCACGCAAACCAGTATCGAAGGTGTTTATGCTTGTGGTGATGTGATGGACCAACATTATCGTCAAGCGATTACTTCTGCGGGCACAGGCTGTATGGCCGCACTCGATGCAGAGCGTTATTTAGACGCTAAAAAGTAATTAAACTCTAAACTTTTTTCAACGAATAGCAGGCTTGGCCTGCTATTTTTTTAGCTAAAAATGACACATAAAAAAAGGGACCAAATGGTCCCTTCTCTACAGCAACAAACTAATTTCTTAGTTTAACGCTTCTTTTGCTTTTTCAACTAAAGTTGCAAATACAACTTTATCGAATACAGCGATGTCAGCCAAAATCTTACGATCGATTTCGATAGACGCCTTTTTCAGACCGTTGATGAAACGGCTGTAAGACAGACCATTTTGACGAGCAGCAGCATTAATACGTGCAATCCAAAGTTGACGGAATTGACGTTTTTTCTGACGACGGTCACGGTAAGCATATTGACCAGCTTTAGTTACTGCTTGAACAGCAACACGGTAAGTACGGCTACGAGCGCCATAATAACCTTTAGCCAGTTTTAAAACTTTCTTGTGACGAGCACGAGCGGTTACACCACGCTTAACTCTTGGCATTTTCTAATCTCCTAAATTAAGCGTAAGGTAATTGACGCGCGATTGCTGGAACGTCAGCTTTTGCAACTAAACATTTAGCACGTAAATGACGTTTACGTTTAGTGCTTTTTTTCGTCAAAATGTGACGTAAGTGTGCTTGCTTGCGCTTGAAACCATTAGCGGTTTTCTTAAAACGCTTCGCTACACCCTTGTCTGTTTTCATTTTAGGCATTTCTAAAACTCCGCATTGGGATGTTTAATAAAAAGCAAGGCGAGCAAAGGCCATAGACCTTCGCTACTTTAAGTTTTGCCCTACTTATTTCTTTTTAGGCGCTAGCACCATAATTGCTTGTCGACCTTCCATTTTCGGGAAAGATTCAACAACCGCATACTCGTCCAAATCAGCCTTGATACGGTTCAATAGATCCATAC
This sequence comes from Shewanella sp. SP1S2-4, assembly GCF_031932075.1. Classification (NCBI taxonomy): domain Bacteria; kingdom Pseudomonadati; phylum Pseudomonadota; class Gammaproteobacteria; order Alteromonadales; family Shewanellaceae; genus Shewanella; species Shewanella sp. SP1S2-4. Next base: position 216,391 of record NZ_JAUOET010000003.1, on the reverse strand, counting down.
CTAGGTTTTGGTGTGCCATTTCGCGACCTCGGAAACGAAGCGTAATCTTCGCTTTGTCCCCGTCTTCCAGAAAACGTATCAGGTTGCGTAGTTTTACCTGATAGTCGTTTTCGTCAGTTCCAGGACGGAATTTAATTTCCTTAACCTGAACCTGCTTTTGCTTCTTCTTTTGTTCCTTGGCTGACTTAGCCTTATCAAAAAGGAACTTACCGTAGTCCATAATGCGACATACTGGAGGTTCAGCATTTGGGCTGATTTCTACTAGGTCTACACCTGCTTCATCTGCCAAATTCTGAGCATCTCTGATGCTTACCACACCAATAGCTTCACCATCAATGCCTGTTAAACGTACTTCTGGTACGCCTGTGATTTCTTCATTGATTCTATTAGGGGCCGGCTGACGCCCTGCTGTTTTTTTGATCTTTATGACCTATTCCTCCAACAATTTGAGACTACGGAGCGAAATCTGTTGATGGATTTTAGTGGCGAAATCTTCAAGTCGCATCTTACCTAAATCGATACCATCACGGGTACGCACCGCTACTTCCTTATTTTCCATTTCTTGATCGCCAACGACCAACAAATAAGGGACACGCCTTAAGGTGTGCTCGCGTATTTTAAAGCCTATTTTCTCATTCCTCAAGTCAAAAGACGCTCGAATACCTTGTTCTTTGAAGAATTTTACGACTTCTTCAACATAATCAGCCTGTTTATCGGTGATATTCATCACGACAACTTGCATTGGGGCTAACCAAGTTGGGAAACGTCCTGCATATTCTTCTATCAAGATACCCAAGAATCGTTCCAAAGAGCCTAAAATGGCACGATGGATCATCACTGGGGTCTGACGGCTATTATCTTCGGCAACGTAAGTTGCACCAAGACGGCTTGGCAACGCATAATCGAGCTGCACAGTACCACATTGCCACGCACGGTCCAAACAATCGTGTAAAGTAAATTCGATTTTTGGTCCGTAGAACGCGCCTTCACCCGACAAAATGGTGAATTCAATATTATTGTCACGCAGAGCTTGCTTAAGCGCTTCTTCCGCTCTGTCCCACATCGCATCGTCACCGATACGTTTTTCTGGGCGAGTCGACAGTTTCACCACGATATTTTCAAAGCCGAAGGTGGCGTATGTATCGTAAACCATCTGGATACAAGCACTCACTTCCTCTTGAACTTGGCTGTCAGTACAGAAAATATGGGCGTCGTCTTGGGTAAAGCCACGTACGCGCATTAATCCGTGTAACGAACCAGAAGGTTCATTACGGTGACAGCAACCAAACTCAGCCATACGTAATGGCAGGTCGCGGTAAGATTTCAACCCTTGGTTGAAGATCTGCACGTGGCCTGGGCAGTTCATTGGCTTGATAGCATATTCGCGGTTTTCACTGCTGGTGGTGAACATGGCTTCTGAGTATTTATCCCAGTGACCAGAACGTTCCCACAACACACGGTCCATCATTAATGGGCCTTTCACTTCTTGGTAAGTGTATTGGTTTAACTTACGGCGAATGAATCTTTCTAACTCGAGGAAGATGCTCCAACCGTCGTTATGCCAGAACACCATACCCGGTGCTTCTTCTTGCATGTGATACAAGTCGAGCTGCTTACCGATTTTACGGTGGTCACGCTTAGCCGCTTCTTCAAGACGGGTTAAGTGTGTGCTCAAGGCTTTTTTGTCAGCCCAAGCAGTACCATAGATACGTTGCAACATCTTGTTTTCTGAGTTGCCACGCCAATAAGCGCCAGCAATGCTCATTAATTTGAAATGTTGGCAGAAACGCATGTTAGGTACGTGCGGTCCACGACACATATCAGTGTATTCTTCGTGATGATACAGCGCAGGCGTTGAGTCTTTGCTGATGTTCTCATCTAGAATGGCAATTTTATATTCTTCGCCGCGTGCCGCAAAAGTATCGCGCGCCTCTTGCCAACTAACCACACGTTTAACGACGTCATAGTTAGTTTTGGCCAGTTGAAGCATGCGCTTTTCTAAGGCATCGATGTCATCTTGAGTCAACTTATGCTCAAGGTCGATATCATAGTAGAAGCCGTTATCAATAACAGGACCAATCGCCATCTTGGTTTCTGGCCACATTTGCTTAATCGCGTGACCTAATAAATGCGCGCAAGAATGGCGAAGAATTTCAACACCTTCTTCGTCTTTGGCGGTAATGATTGATAGTTCTGCATCGGTTTCAATGGGATCGCAAGCATCTTTTAATTCGCCATTAACACGGCCAGCGATACAAGCTTTCGCTAAACCTGGGCCAATATCGGCGGCAACATCGAGGGTCGATACAGCATGGGCAAACTCACGTTTGCTACCATCGGGAAGTGTAATTACAGGCATGAAATGTCCTTTCCAGTGGTGACCCACACGTAGGGCCACTTGGTTTAATTAATGTAAGAGAAATGCCCGCTAGGTTAAGACAGTACAGGAGTCTTAGCCGCCTTGCGTAGCAGGGCGTTTATTCTAAGGGATTGTAGCTAAAAGGCGCAAGCATATTGGCCAGAATTGGGATTGAAAGCAAAAAGCAAATTCATGATTTTGCAGTGTCTTGGTAACTTAGCGGTCATCTAACTCCCCTATTCTGGCGCCAGTTTATTAGCCATCACTGAAAACATGACAAGGGAGTTGATATGTTGAACTGCATTCTACTGGCTGTGGCACTCACGAACACAGTCGCCGCTTTACCTGAACCGCAGCACATAAGTACAAACGAACCTCAGATTGATACTCAAGTATTACTCGTTGATATTAAAAATGAGCTTGAGCTACAGATGCAGCGTTTAACGCTGGATATTACCCAAAATGCCCGCGATGGCGTGTTACACAGCAGCGAAATGGAAGGGTTAGTCACGGTTAAGGACTAAATCTAAAAGGGTTATTTATCCACTAAGCAAAGCATTTAACCATAAGGTCTATCATGCTGCGTTTTGAGGCCTACTTCATCTAAGTATGCGCACAGCACTCTGTTGTATACTCAAATAGGAAGCCCTTAAATAGATGGCGCTCGAATAGACACCACTCGAATGATGATGCACATAATGAATTCTTAAGATTGAACAAAATCAAGGCGCTAAACAATAGGCGCGATACGCGACTAAGTGTTAGCTGTGCTGATTGAACTGAATGATTCGCTCTATTCTATTGTGGCTTTCTTCTATTAGGTATAAGGAGTTGCATTATGAGAGTCATGAACAAAGTGATTGCTTGTCCCCACTGCGGGCACCACCAACATATCAGTATTGATGCCAGCTGCGGAGATCAAGATTATTACGATGATTGTCGAATTTGTTGTAATCCCATTCATTTACGCTTACATATCGATGAGTCGAGACGTACCGTGGAGCTGTATATCGATTCAGACGATGAGCAAATATATTAAATGAGATTGTATTAAAGGCGATGATGAAACGAGCCTAACAGGCTTGCTCGTTAAAACGTCTAGCCAGCACGCGCTCGACTGTGTCGACGATAACTTGTGTTTGGCTATCGATCTCAATGTTGAGTTCATCACCCACTTTACACTGACTTAAATTGGTCAGCTTTAGGGTTTCGGGAATTAAGTGTAACTTAAAGCCGGAGTCACTCACCTCGCCTACCGTTAAACTGCAACCGTTAACGCCAACAAAACCTTTATAAAAAATGTAATCCATCCATTTAGGCTCAATGCCCAGTGTCAGATTATAATGCTGTTCTGTGTGGCTAATATTGATGACTTTGGCCTTGGTATGAATATGGCCAGAGAGAATGTGCCCACCAATTTCACTACCGAAAGTTAACGAACGCTCAACATTAACGCTTTGACCTATCGACAAATTAGCCAGATTCGTCAGTCGCAAGGTCTCTTCCACTACGTCGAAAAATACCCTATCATCAACCACCTGAGTCACAGTAAGACATACCCCGTTATTTGCCACACTTGCACCAATCGCAAGTCCCTCATGCAAATCAGGTTCAAATGCTACCTCAAGGGTATTTAGGCCATCTTTCTTATGTATTGCGACCACCTCGCAGGTGGCTTGTACTATACCTGTAAACATTTTTTGCTCGCTTAATCGTTAAAGGCTGTATTTATGAATCATTCAGGCTATCAAGCCAAACGTTTAATCCAATTGGCGCTGCCGGTGCTAATAGCTCAGGTCACTCAGACCATGATGGGCTTTATTGATACCGTTATGGCGGGTCGTGTTAGTGCGGTCGATATGGCCGCTGTTGCGGTCGGCACTAGTCTTTGGTTACCCGCTATTCTGTTCGTCCAAGGTTTGCTGATGGCTTTTACACCTTTATTTGCCCACTACAATGGAGCGAATAATCAAAAAGCCATCCAACCTTTGGCCTTTCAAGGGGCCTATCTTGCCATCATTGGCGGGATTGGCGTGATGATTTTCCTCGCATCAGCGCCCTTTGTACTTGGCCATATGGATTTAGAACCCGAATTATACCGCTTAACCATTGGATATCTCGACGGTATTTTATGGGGCGCGCCCGCATTTGTGCTTTACCAAGTACTACGAGGCTGCAGTGAAGGGATTTCTTATACGTTACCTACAATGGTCATTGGCTTTGTCGGCTTAGCGGTGAACATACCCGCCAACTACATCTTTATTTACGGACACTTTGGCGTACCTCCGATGGGTGGTGCAGGCTGCGGTATTGCTACTGCCTTGGTTTTTTGGGCCATGCTGATTGCCATGACTATTTATATGCAAGTACATAAGAAATTTGCAGCCTTAGCTCCTTTCAGTAAATTTCATCGTCCTGACTTTGAAACGATGAAAAAAATGACCAAACTCGGTATGCCGATAGCAATGGCGCTGTTTTTTGAAGTGAGTTTATTTGCCATTATTGCGTTGTTACTCGCCCCATTAGGTGCAACTGTGGTGGCAAGTCACCAGATAGCACTGAACTTTTCTGCGATTGTATTTATGCTGCCGTTGTCTATTGGTATCGCAGTATCGATTCGAATTGGCTATTACTTGGGTCGCGATCGTGCTGATATTTCTGCAGTGGTCGCCAAAGTGGGTTTATGGTTAGCGCTATCCCTTGCATTATCAACTGCAGTCTTGACCGTCATATTTAGATTCCAAATTGCAGAGCTTTATAATGGTGATCCTGAAGTGGTCGCTTTAGCCGGCAGCTTGATGTTAATGGCGGCACTGTATCAATTATCGGATTCAGTCCAAGTGGTAGCCGCCGGAGCCCTACGTGGTTATAAAGATACCCGCAGTGCCTTTTATATCACGCTGTTTTCCTATTGGGGCATAGGTATGTCACTCGGCTATACCTTGGCTTATACGGATCATATCGTTCCTGCCATGGGCGCACACGGTTTTTGGACCGGATTGATTGCAGGTCTCACCTCGGCGGCGCTGCTATTTTTCATTCGACTGCGTTACATCCAAAAACATGGTGTGCATTTAAGCCTGATTGAAGGCGACAGTGTGCATCACTAATCGGATAGGCAAGATTTAAAGCAACGGCGAGCATTAAGCTCGCCGTTTTGTTTATGTCTTAGTGGTTTGACGTGCTCAGTAAGTCTAACTTGCCGTTATATCAACAACTTTGTTGAAACACTGGGCAAGTTGCACAGCAATTCACCATTTGACGATAATTTTGATTTTTTTGCTTGCCAGCCCTGCACTATGCCCCTAATATAGCGCTCGTTCGAAGGCGCAATGCTTTTGAATAGCAAGTTAATATTTACGATGCACCCGTAGCTCAGTTGGTTAGAGCACTACCTTGACATGGTAGGGGTCGGTGGTTCGAGTCCACTCGGGTGTACCACTCTATTCACAGAGTCTAAAAAGTGAAATTCAAACAGTGCACCCGTAGCTCAGTTGGTTAGAGCACTACCTTGACATGGTAGGGGTCGGTGGTTCGAGTCCACTCGGGTGTACCATTTCTTGCTTTATCTCCATTTGTCCTAATTCCTATATAATTACTAAAAACTAATGATTCTCCGTTCTTGAGCAAGTTGTCTCTCTTCATCTTTAAAATTTCTTTTTAAATTTAAAAATGTTGTTAATGCCGATTTGTGTTGGCGGATTAAGCCTTTGGGCTCAGGGAGATATCTATTACAATGAAGTCCATTTAAAACCCGTGAAACAGATGTTCAGCCTATGCCTAAGTCTCATACCCATATGCACCAGCATTTACAGATGCCACATTCGCGGGTAGATCTTCACACGTTGGCGCATCAACTTGCCTTCAAGCAAGTGACCATTATTGGGAATGCTTCTGGCAATTGGCAGCCTGCGACTACGGGCACGACATTTATCTTTAACGGCACTCAATGGCATGAGAAAAGTAACCAAAATAATCAGATAGTGAATATCGCTAATGGCGGTTTTGCAGAATCAAAATATGCTTTTGTGGTACAAGGTCACCCGCAAAGTGATTTGCTTACCCAAGCTTTGACACAAGTTGCGATTGAATTAACGCCTCAGCTTGGCTGTTGGCCTTCATCTGGCCTAACCACAATTGTGTTGATGCAGCAGTTATCTCAGCATGTGCAAGTGCAGCGGATGTCGCTGTTTCCGAGTTTAGCAAGGCCCAATGATTTACCGCCTGAAGACCACTTACCTTGTATGGTGCATAACTGGTTAGGCGAACGGCGGATTGCGCAGACGCTCGCGCCCACACTTGACTGGCCGGAGTTCACCTTGCCAGCAGTTTGTTTAGCAAACTTAGCGGCAGTCAATAAAGCGCGTGGTTCCCAAACTTCAATGATGATGAAAACGGGCAATCCTTTTGATTTACTTGCGCGTTTACAAGAATCAACCCCATCAGCAGATATGCCACATTCCGCAAAACACATACAACTCGATTGGTTGATTACGCTGGCTCATACGCCTATCGACGTTTGGCTGAAATATGCGGATTTAAAACAAGTCATCAATGCCGAAGCATTATTTTTTAATCACATGCCAGAATCAAAACCCAGCTACTGGTATTTAATGGATACTCAAGCGTCCCAATATCTCGATGCTATCCGCCACAGTTTGGCCTATTGCTGGCAAACACATTCGGCTTAGACAAGGACTGACTCACACCTCCACTAATCATTAACAGTTAGACTTGCCAACTAAGCTTGTACTCGCATCACACTGCCATTTACCGTATTTTGACGTACTTTCTAAAGATTATAATCAGCCAAACGGACGTTTACTCAATGCCATTCCTAGTGGCTCGAAGTAATTGATCAAAGCGTTAAAAATCACTTTTCTGTGGGCTTCATCGGGATAAGCGCCCTCCTTTGCCATTGCTGAAAAGCGTGTCCCAGAGACTAAATACGGATTCGAAATCGCATCATAGGATTCAATACAGGCTTCAAATGCCCGCGCCATCATTTCAGTTGGCCGTGCGAAGTACTGCATGCCATGTTTTTTGTCTAAGGCAATCGCTCGGCGCACATAATCATGGGGCTCATCGCCATTATCACTCAAAAACGTCACCTTGAAGATCTCCGATAATCGTGCATTCAGTGGATGTTCTATGATGTGCAGATCCGATAACCAAAGATCGCTCGCGCATTGAAACCGCTTAGACAAAGATTTGAAGGACTTGGCGGCAATATAGTGGTCAAACGCATGCCAAAACTCATGGGCTAAAGCGCCAGCACCGGCATTTTTTGCCAAGGCCAATTCCCGAGTCGCGGGCGCATAATGGGCCTGAACGCCTTTTTGACCGCCATGACCAAAAGCCAGACTCACGGTTTCGCGCAGCCCTAACGTCAAAGGTGGCAACTTTAAGATAAAGGCCAGATCGGCGAGCGAATCAAACACCAGATCCGCAGCAAGGCGCGATTCATCCCGCGTAACCCAGCGGCCAACGCGCACATGACTAAAACCAAAGGTTTGTTTAACATCAAGAAATGTCACCTGCTCACCAAATCGATAATCGGGTCCATGGCGGGTATATTGCTGATTGATTAACACAGTTTCCCTTGAGTACTAATGCACTGAATGTCGAATGCTTTGTTTAGCTGGGCTTGTGGCGAGGTAACATCACCTCATCCCATATCACCACGCGATTTCGCCCGAGGGTTTTAGCTTGATAGAGCGCTTTATCCGCCTCGGCCACCAGCTTTTCAGCATCAGAGCGACACTGACTTCCGGTTCCCACGGGCAATGCAACCTGCTCCACATCTGCAATATCAGTACTGTTATCAATTCTATGGCGAATAATCACAGGGGTTAAGGCGCTGACCCCTGCTGAAAATTGATATTGAAAATCAGCCACGATTGCAGAAATGTCCTCATTGGCAAGGGATGACATCATACGCATTACGATTTTTTGAGCTGTATCAACCGTGGTTTCTGGCAGTAGTAGTGCAAACTCTTCACCGCCGAGGCGGCCAAAAATATCGTAGGGACGCGTTCGAGTGCTGATGAATTGGGTAAAATGTTGCAATATCTTGTCACCGACTTGATGGCCGTAGCGATCATTAACCAGTTTAAAATTATCGATGTCCATCATCACTAGGCATAATGGCAACTGTAAGCGACTCAAGCGTTTGATTTCATGTTCTAACTGCTGAAAAAAGTGACGCCGATTGGCAATCCCCGTTAACTCATCGGTGAGCGCGAGGCGATTTAATTCAGTCTGCGCATTCCTAAGGGCAAATTCGACCTGTTTTAACTGGGTGATATCCGTGCAAACAATCACCATATCGCCATTGTGATAAACCTGTTCAGAGAGTTGTAACCAGCAGCCATCCACCAGATCCACTTCAAAACGTCTAAAAGCCGATTTACGTTGATGCGCATGAATAAGCTCGAGCCATTCCTCTATGGTTTCATGCTCAATTTTCGGTCCCTGTTTATGGGTAAAGGCAAAGCGCATCATGTCGTCAAAATGCTTGCCGACCATGTCTTGATCAACAAAACCAAACATTTTCGCAAAGGTATTATTATAAAAGATAAAATGATTATGTTTGTCTAACACTGCTAGACCATTCTCGCTCAGCCGCAAAGCTTCCGTTAAAAATGGGTAAACCAATTCAAGGGGTTTCTTATCCATCGGCCTTCCTAGCAGTGACACATTTAAAAAATAACTTAGATATGTTTAGCGTAGCAGTGTTCTAAGCAGTTCACCGCGCTTATACCTTGGATAACACATTAACTGCAAAGATATTTGCAGTATTTCAGTACCAATTAGATGAAGCCAGTAAATCGTATTTAAATATAACATTCAATATGTTGATGATTTAGTCTTTTATCGCTAATTTGCTGAGAAAGACTTCGGCACTAAAAGGTTTCTGCATGAAATGCACCTCAGGAAATGACGCTAACTCGGGAATATCATCGCAGTCATTCGCGGAGAGCAAAAAGAAACGACACTGATGTTCAATAGGGCTATTACTCTCCAGGCTTTGTAATACTTGCTGCATCAGCCTGACCAATTGTAAACCGTTCATTCCTTGTAAACGGTAATCCACAATGACAATGTGTGGCAAATGGTTAACCAACATCTTCAGTGCTTGCTCTGTATTATCAGTACTGAAGGTTTGAAAATGATAGTGCTCCAGCATGGCGCGACAAATTTCAAGATTAAACAGATTGTCATCTATGATCAGCACCTTTTGTTGATCATATTGAAGTGTTAATCGTTCTTTCACAGCGCTGAGCTGACAGGGGAAATGCAGTAACACTGTGGTGCCTTTGCCCTTTTGACTGCGTAGCCTAAAGCGACCGCCAATTTGCTCAAGCAATCGATTGCACGTATAGAGGCCGAGTCCCATACCCGATGTCGCAGCAATGTGTGAGTTAGCGGCGTGCATAAAAGGATCGACTAAAGCGCGCTGCGCCTCCTTTGACATACCATCACCAAAATCGCGGATCAGCACCCTAAGCACAGGGCGCTGATTTTTAGCATTCGCTTTAAGGTGTAAATCCATATAGCAATGCACTTCGCTACCCGTACTGTATTTGAACGCATTATTGATAATGTTGGTCATGAGTTGGAATAACTTAGTCCCATCGAGTTCAATAAACTGCGGCAAAGACTCACTTACTACAATGTGTAAACGTTTGCCGGAGGTTGCACTAAATGCACGATAATAGTCCTGAATATTGCCCACATACTCGTGTAAGTTCACCGAATGTAAATTCAGTTTTAACTGCCCAGCTTCTGCCTTACTGTAATTTAAGGTATTTTCGGCAACCGAATAGAGTAAGTTGGCAGACCAAGCCATTTTATCGACGATTTTATCCAGTTCCTGTGGTTGTGAGAGGTTTTTTTTTAGCATGCGACTATAGCCAAGAATGGCATTGATTGGGGTGCGGATCTCATGATTAATACTCGAAATCACGGCTAATTTAGCGCGATTATCGAGCTTAATTTGCTCCACAATCTGCTGATTTTTAGACTTAAAGTACAAAAGGAAGGACAACACTATGCCAAGGGCTGCAATCAGTAGGATGATCACGATAAGCTCGATAATTTCTTTTTGCGGCACTTGATATTGTACCTGTAAACTCACTCGGGTTTGATATTCAGGGATCGCTAAGGTTTGGCTATCAGAGTAATTAAATAATGAAAATAGGCCGCTGGCTAACTTAAGATTACAGGATGAGTTTTGCAGTAACGACTGCTCAAATGACTGTTCAAATTGATAGGTAATGCAAACGCCCTGCTCTTGTTCGATTCGCGCGTGTATCCGCTGATGAGAAACGGCATAAACGAGATAAGGCATATTTGGCTCATCAATGGCCACCACAGCCAAAGTGTAATTGGCAAGGCTCGCCTTAAGCTCCCCTTTAGGATCCTTGACTAACTCAAGCTGTTGAAGCTCAGTTGCCATCGTTTTATCTGAGATATAGGCCAGTTCAAGACTGGGGGTCAGCGTAAAAGCGACGGCAGATTTGATTTTAAGTAAATCCTTGGCAAAAATCTCAAACTCCTGTGACGTCACCTCGCTCGATGCGTGGAAAAATGATTTAAGCGAATCCAACATGATCTTATGTTGTAAAAACATATCCCGAGAGGAAGTAAAAACCGCCTGCGCTTTTTTATCGTAAATAGTGTCAAACTCATAAAGTGAGTGAGACACTGTAAGCCACAGCACTAATATTGTGACCCATAAGCCACTGAACATATGGACGCAAGCACTGTATTTAACGCTCATTATCGTCATCCATTACGGCATTGAGTAAATCATTTAGCTGATGCTTAAGCTGTTCTCGCTCACAAGAATAAGTCTTAGACAAGGTGTGACTAAGCTGTAGGTAGCGAACAATCCCCACGAATTGATGTGTTAAGCCCTCGATACTGCTATTTGACTCACATTGTTCTAGCTCAAGTCGCATACGCTGCAATTCTGCGATAAGTGTTACGCGCAGCCGCAATTGCTGTTCTTGGCTGTATTGCTCAAAGAATACCGACAAGGCCAGTGTTAACTCATTATTGATTATTGACTTAGTATCCATGGGTTAGGCATTCCCTATTGTATTGCGCAATCCAATCAATAAGATAACGACCTTCAACTGGCGGGCTATATAAATAACCTTGAGCAACATCACAACCTAGTTCAGAAAGAATCGCTTCTATTGCGCTTGTCTCAACGCCTTCGGCAACCACCTTTACGTGCATCTTCTGCGCAAGTGCAATGGTGGACTCCACAATGAGATAATGTTGATGATTAATATCCATATCGGAGACAAAACTTTTATCAATTTTGATTTCTTTAAAGGGAATGGCATCGAGGCGATCATAAGTGGAATAACTTTTTCCGAAATCATCGAGGGAAATATCTATATTGTTGATGATCAGCCGTGCAATTGAGTTAAGCACTCTATCTTGATTGATGATCTCCTGCGATTCAGTGAGCTCCAAAATCAAATGGATATGTTTATGCTCATGGCCACATTCGATGATGTATTCAATCAGTTCATCGCAAGTCAAATCATCCGCGGTAATGTTAATGGACAGCGCAAACGCCGTCAGTAAAGGTTGGCGCGACCAACATTGTAATGCCTGGGAAATGACCATCCGCGAGAACAGGCTATTCAGTCCCTGTTGATTAACCAGTGGCAAAAAAACGTCGGGATAAATATAGCCATTGGATTGATCGCAAAGCCGCGATAGCACTTCAAAACCCATGATTTCCTTGGTCCTGAGGTTAATCTTAGGTTGATAGCACAGAATTAATTGTTCATCTTTAAGCAATTGCCGCACATTGATATTGGCCGCCCTGTTTTGCACGACCAACTGATGTTGATGTGAATGATGTCTATCCGAAGAAACGTCTAACAAAGGCGTTAAAATATCATTCACATTGATAGGCTTAGCAAATACCCCCAGTAAGTTGAGTCTGAGGCCTGTGATGATATTGTCCACCAGCTCTAGAGTCCGCTTATCCGAGGAGCTGATAACCGCGATCGGTATAGCGGCAAAACGGGGCTCAGAGGCCAACATATTGATCACTGCGATCCCATCTCCTTGGTCCATCTTGAGATCTATGATGATTAAATCAAGCACCACTTCGATGCCGATGAGCAGTTCAATACCTTGATTACCGTTACAGGCTTCAAAAATCTGCACATTATCCTCAGCTAAATACTTATGGATATCGGCTTTCATGGTTTCTCGAATAAAGCGCTGATCATCTATGATGAGAATATTCATATCGTAGTCTCTAACTGCATGAAAAAAATGGGATCGATCGTTTGGGATTTTGATGAAGGTATGACGGAAAGCTTGAGCAGATTGCGATTCGCCATCACCTCTGTGCGACTGCAGAAAAACGAATAGTTTTTTATCGGTTTCGAGCGACCTTCTATCGTTCTCACTTTGAAAATGGGTAACTTAAATTGCGTTAGCTTTCGTTTTAATGACTCATCACAGATATTAAAACTTAAAAACTTGAGTGAGCGACTCGTCGCCAATTCATTGAGATAAACAGACATCATGTAGTTTTCAATATAGGGAGTCACACCAAAGGAGGAGAACACCATCAAGGTGTCTGGTAAGGCTTGGCTGTTATGATTAATCACTTCGAATAAGTCCACCTCATCATTCATAAATTCGAGAGCAATTTTGCCCTGAGTGCGACAAAAAAGACTATGTCCGACAATCTGCTCACCCAAGCTAAACGCAACGACTAGAGAAAGACCGTGGAAAAAAGGTTGAGATAACTTACGGCTCACAAAGGATAAACGCGGATTACTTTCATAAACCAAACTGAGTTGCAGCAAAGCCATGAAGTTATGATGGTGGCTCTCGATAAATTCGACTCGATAAGGCGTGTTGCGGTAGTACGGATGATCACTGCGTTCTATGTTGGACTCAAAAAGGTTAATCAAGGCTAAGCCTTCGTTGATAAACTTTTTATCCTCCCGATAAATATCAAAGAGTTCAGAACCAAATATTTCAACAATTTCAGACTGTTTTGCAAGGGATGGGATGTTAACCCCTCGCTCCCAACGGCTAATCGTGATGGAGTCTAAGGTATCGAACAGACAGCTTTTCTGCCTAAGCAAACCACATAAATCTTCTTGGGAAAGGCTATTTTCAGTGCGGGTGTGTTTTAAGAAATTGGAGAATGTCTGTGCACTGGTTTTGTTTTGATAGGAGATAGGTGTACAAATCATATCGCGTTCCATCTGTTTTTTTTACTTTATCTAGCAGCTCCATATATGTCGTATGGTCGATGTCATCTATTGGCTCTGGATGCCTATATGTATAAGTAATCCAAATGCGCTTAAGTCCTTCGATGAAATAAAGTCCAGTGATTTTTTCGTCACTCACCACTCAGTTGCTCCATTTCAGCTTAATGTTCACCACGATTTTGCAATAGGAAAGTGAGTATAAATGGCATTGTTTATCTGAGACCATGGCACAGTCAAAATAGCAACAATAAAAAAGTGTCTAGTCATTCATTCGGTAAAATCATTGCCATAATCACTCATCACTCACTCAATGAAATAACAGTTCAGCAAGCTTACCCCTTATAAGCCTTATGCAATAATCATTAAGGGTGAAATTGATTAGTTATGCGCTAAACATTCAAACCTAACACTATAACGCCGATAATTTTCTCACCCAACATCGTTTTTTAGGCATAGTTATTCATGCTTTGAATAAGTAAAGATCAAAATTACGTTTGGGAATACAAGCAGGATAGCGTTTTGTTTAAGCCAGCCAGCTGCGAAAATAGGTGGGCAATTGGCCTGTCCAGCGTTTAAAAGAACGCCTGAAATTACTGGCGTCACTGAATGACAGTGAGTTTGCAATCGTGTGGGCGTCTTGCGAAGGTGTGGCTAAATAATAAAGCGCTTTGATTAAACGGGTTTCATCGGCGAGTTGGCCAAAGCTTAAATCCATCTCGGCCAAGCGACGCTTTAAGGTCGCTGGGCTCATCATTAGTTTTTCTGCCATTTCTGGCAAACTTAAGTTATCCCGCATCAGCGACAAACGAATGCCCGCCGCCAGTCCGAGTCTATATTCACTGGCAAACAGTGTGTAGCGCGGCGATTGAAAGTGACTTTGGCGCGAAATGACAGCATGAGTCACAGCATGGCGTGTGGCTTGTGATTCAACGCTGGCGATCTGCTGCGCATATAACAGCGGTTGCTGCATAAAGGCTTTTGCCATCGAGACTCGACACAGCGGCGCATCGAAACTAATGTCTGTGCCGAAGTACTTATAATATTGGGCGATATTCTGTGGCGTCTCGTAGGGAAAGCTCATGCTGCCATGCCAACCCTGCCCCATCAATTGTTTACAACTGGCGACCAATGACGACAGGCTTAACTCAATAAAGAACTGTGTATGCCGCTGAGTGCCTAAATCGAGACTCAGTAAAAAATGCCATTCTTTGTCACCCTGCCAACGCCAGCACTGTAACCAAGGCTGAGTGAGCCAATGAAATTGATACCAAAATAACCCAAGTTCATTGAGATCCCGCACGCATAACATCCCCGCAGTTAGCGCGCCACTTTGGGATGGTAGCCATAATTGCCCAAGTAAAAAGCTTAAGTCGCCACTTGGCCACAGTGATAAACCATTATCCACCAGTCTGAGTAATTGTTTCGGGCTAATGCTATGGCCAGGTTTGCGGATATCTGCACTGAAAATCCCCGTACCACGCAGTAATTTGTCGCAATCCAGTCCCCTTTGCTTAAATAAGCCGACAAGGCTCGCCACCAGCAGTTGGCTGTCGATACACTTATCTTGCCAAGTGGCTAGGGCTCTCATTTATCGCGGCTCATGAAACGCGCTGACTGTCGTGGTCTGTGGGTTTAATGGCTGACGGTTTAACTTTTGCTGTGACATTTTTTCATTGAGTAATTTGAGTAATGCCTGCGCTTCATCCTTAAGCGGTCGTTTTGTTGGTTCACTGCTCAGTTTATCCACAACCATCTTGGGAGATGGCAAAGCCCACACCACTGAAACCTCGCAGCCCAGTGCTGTAATGCCGTACTGTAGCTGCTCCGCCATGGTACTGACCCAAGGTGCGATTGCACCATTGAGCAAAATGATAAAACGATCGCCAGCATAACGGCAGACCAAATCTTGACTTCTTAGCTGGGAACTTAACCACTGGGCGACATCGGATAACAGTTTATCGCCCTCTTCTGCACCTTGAAGTTGGTTATATTGATGAAAATAATCGATATCAAGCATGATCAGCCCAAAGGGTTGCTGCTGCGCCAGTTGCTTTAGCAAGTGGTGCTCGAAGGCTTTCGCATCGTTCAATAAGGTTAGGCCATCGGTCAGATGGTGTTGGCGATAAAATTGCTCGCGGGTTTGTAATTGACGGTTGACGACGGCTTGCTCGTCGCGCCACAGCCAAAGCCCGCAGGTTAGAATGAGTAGACCAATCGGCGTTGGCATCTTTTCAAACCAGTTATACACGGGCAGCGTTTTAACGATAAAAATTTCATCGAGTAAATCTAAATAACAACCTAAACAATAACTTGCCAGACCTACCACTAGTAAGTTGGTTACGCGCCCCGATGGACGAGCCGAGACAATCACCATCAACCAACACATGCCCAGTACAAACAAGGCTCCTTCGGTGGCGATATCGAGCCAATCAACTTGAGGAATGGCTTTCGCAGGCGTGTTCTGCCACAGCAGTAGCGGCACGATAAAGATGATCAACAGACTTAAGCCATACACACTGGCCAGTCGCAGCGATTTCACGGGATAATGCAAGGTTTCACCTTTTAATTTTGTTGTGCAGAACGGAGTGGGAATTCACCCTATTGGCATCGCAAGCTAACCCAGTTTTATGACAGAAAGGTGACGTACGGTTTAGCGTGATTGCGGCAAATTAGCTCAGCCACTTTGGGATTTTACGGCTATTTGTCAGCTATTATACTGGCAACGCTTGCTCACCTTTACGGACTCTCACACTAAATACTCATGCAAGTAATTGGTTTAAAACATTTAAATCAGTAATAGAACATTTAAATACACAAGCCCTTCCCTAGTGTTTTTGCTGCTAAGCCCACTGTGATAAGCGTCTTTTTAGCTCACGCCCTCGCAAAAAGTGGCCGTTAATCGGCGTTTAAGGGCAAGTTTGCCCCGTTAAAAAAATCCCGTCACAAATCTGACATTAACCTCCCCTAACGTTGCCGCTATTGAATGATCCAAACGAGTTAAACCGAAAGCTTTAAATCCGTGGTGCCATATCGCAACTCATGTTGCAACGGCCGCGAAGCAATCACCATGTAACGAGCGTCGGTAACTGCCATCTGTAACTGGGCGTCACGAATGGGCATCACAGATAACACTCGAGTACCAACAAACTAATAGGAACTTAATATGCAATTTAGCACGCCGTTATCGGCTATCACCCTTGCCATTGTGGCCGCCGGATTCAGCGCTAATGTCCTCGCCGTGGGCAAACTCGAAGGTCAGGTTCGTGACAAAACTAGCCAGCAACCCTTAGCTGGCGCGAGTGTCACTATCAAAGAGCTTAATCTGAGCCAACAGGCTGGCCGTGATGGTCGCTACTTCTTTGTCGGCATTAATGACGGCGATTACACTCTGGTCGTCAATTACCTCGGCGCTATGCCGATGGAGCACAAGGTTCAGATTGCCGATAAGCAAACGACCCAGCAGGATGTTAGCCTCAGCAGCAAAGATGTTGAACACATTATGGTGGTCGGCCAGCAAGGCGCCTTGAGCAAATCCATGAACCGTCAACGCGGTGCGGATAACGTGCTCAATGTGGTGAGCGCGGATGTACTGGGTAATTTCCCCGACAGTAACATCAGCGAATCACTGCAACGAGTACCTGGGCTTTCTATTGAACGCGACCAAGGCGAAGGCCGTTTTGTGCGGGTGCGCGGAATGGCGCCGGATTATAACTCTGTGTCGATGAACGGCACCCGTCTGCCATCCCCTGAAAGTGATCGCCGCGCCGTGGCGCTCGACGTTGTACCATCGGATTTATTGCAATCGGTTGAAGTCAGCAAGACCCTAACCCCAGATATGGATGCCGATGCGTTGGGCGGCGCGATTGAAGTCAAAAGCCTATCAGCGTTCGATCGAGAAGATACTTACGTTAACCTGAGCGCGGAAGCCAGCCAAGATTCTCTGACCGACAATACTAATCCCAAACTTGCCGCCAGCTACAGCGATGTCATTGGCGAAAAGTTAGGTATCGCCATAGGGGCTAGTTGGTATAACCGCGACTTTGGCTCGGATAACGTCGAAACTGGCGGCAACTGGGATTTCCCCGATGACACAGGTTACGGCAATGCAGCGCTTGAGTCAGTCGATCATCGTGACTATGAAATCAATCGTGAGCGTTTAGGCATAGGGGTGAACTTTGATTATCGCCCAAGCGATGACACAGATTTATACCTGCGCACGCTTTACAGTGAGTTTGACGACACCGAAACCCGCAACAGCGCCAAGACGAAGTGGAAATCGCCGCGGCAAGCGGGCGAACTCAGCCAAGGCAAAACCACGCGCTCACTTAAATCCCGTAGCGAAAACCAAAACATCACTTCCTATGTCCTTGGCGGTGAAACTCGTTTTGAGCGCTGGACCCTCGATTATCAAGCAAGCCACAGTACGGCAAGTGCCGACAAGCCACGGGATATTGCCGGCGCGGATTTTGTTGCCAAAATCGATGACACAGGTTTTAACGATACCCAACGTCCGCACATAATCGCGCCCGAAAGCTATTATCAAACCGATAATTTTGAGCTGGACGAAATCGAGTTAGCCGAGTCGAAGGCCAAAGACACCATTAACAGCGCCCAATTCGACCTCAGCCGCCAACTGAGCCTAGGTGGCTATCCTGCCGAAGTGAAAACGGGGCTAAAACTCAGCCACCGCGATAAAACCAATCGCGAAGAAGTGTGGATTTACAGCGACTTTGCCGACCAAGGCGTTAGCGATGATGCCCTGTTACTGAGCCAATACTCAGGTGATGAAGTCGATTACAGTCTCGGCCGCTTTGGCACGGGTATTAACGCTTCACCCGTGTGGGATCTAGTGAATAGCTTAGATGCCAACAGTAACCGTGATGAAATCGAATCGACCATCAACGACTTTGATATTACTGAAGATGTTAACGCCGCCTATCTTATGGGTCACCTAGATATCGGCAAACTGCGGATACTCACAGGGCTAAGGTTCGAGCAAAACCAATGGGATTCTAAGGGCCATGGTTTCGATGGTGTTAGCGGCGAGTTTATCGATATTGATAACACCAGCGATGAAGATCATTGGTTGCCCGCACTGCATCTCACCTACCGTTATTCTGACAATACTGTGCTGCGCGGCGCGTGGACCAACACCTTAGTGCGCCCGACCTTTGGTCAACTCGCGCCAGGTTATTTGCGTGAAGAAGATGACGGCGATATCGATTTAACTTTCGGTAATCCCCATCTTAAGTCGCTGGAATCCATGAACTTCGATCTAAGCCTCGAACACTACTTTGGCAATATTGGGCTCGTGTCGGCGGGATTGTTCTACAAGGACATTGATCACTTTATCTATAAGGCAGACTTAGCCGGACGGGGCGATTATGTCGATGCCCATAGCGCAGTGACTTACATTAACGGCGACAGTGCCCACATTTCTGGGATTGAGCTCAGTTATGTGCAGGAATTCTACTTTCTGCCTGAGCCCTTTAACGGGCTCGTGCTCAATTCTAACCTAACCTACACAGATTCCGCCGCCAGCATCAGCTGGTTAGATGACGGCGCAGAGCACAGCCGTGATATTCCGATGCCAAGTCAGTCGGATATCACCGCGAACCTGTCCTTAGGTTATGAGAACACTTACGCCAGCGTGTGGTTATCGGCAGCCTATAAATCGGAATACTTGCAAGAAGTGTCTGAAATCGATGACTCGCGTCTCGATCTCTATGAAGACAGCCACTTGCAATGGGATTTTGTCGCAAAGGCGCATATTACCACCAGCCTGACCTTGTATTTCAAAGGCGTGAATCTCACCGATGAACCCTATTACAGCTACGCCGGTAACAGTGCCTATAACGCCCAGTACGAAGCCTATGGCCGCACTTTCCAATTAGGCGTGCAATACACTAACTATTAACGCGCTCATCGGCACTTAGGTTATTAACAAGCTTGTGAGTAGACTTTTTTGGCTAAAAATGGGCTGAGAAATGTACTGCGAAGTTTGCTGACAAGTGTCGATGATAAATTTAATAAAAATCTGATAAAACAGAATACTAGCGAATCAAAATATGAAAAAAACTCTACTATCATCCGCCGTATTGCTCGGCCTTATCGCCAGTCATACGCCCTTGACTGCCATGGCAAACACCATCAGCGTCGCTGTTCAAACCATAGCGGGCCATAAGGGCAGCCAAGCACAGCCACTCATCTTTAATCAAGACAAACAGAGCGATAACACTCTGTCTCACTGGCTCTTTGCCAGCGAACAGCAAGGACTGATGTTACAAACCGTTTCGATGACACAAACGCAGCAAGGCATGCAAACGACCGCACAAGCGCCCTTGCCTACTGCGCGTTTACTGGTGCAAGGTGACTTTGAATTACTCGCCTTTAGCGATCCCTATGCATTAACGCTCGATCGCAAAGCCGACCGCGTGCGACCTATTATGCTGAAAGAGATCAATGGCAAACCGACGACCAACATCTTGCCCTTGCTGCCCATGGGTCATTTCGAGATCAATTGGATCTGTATTCAGCCCCGCACTCAGGATGGCAATGTCTACGCGTGGTTTGGCGGTGAAAGTGGTAAGAGCGAGCAGTGGCTATTGGGTAATGCCGCGCATTTCTCACCTAAGCTAATGCGCAGCCAATCGATTCCGGTTAATAGCACGGATTGCGCTATCGACGGCGACACGCTTTATGTCAGTGAGCCCGAAGCCGGTGTATGGCAGTTTGATGCCAGCCCGTTTGCCGATACTAGCGCTAAGCTCATCGTCCCCGCGCTCGATAATCACATCACCGGCTTAAACCATCTGAACGGTCAATTGCTGCTCAGTGATAAAAGCGGCCAGGTGATGGACGGCAAAGGCACTCAAATACTGAGTTTTAGCGCGCCATCGACAAAAACCAACGATAAAAACGAGGTAAAAGCGATAACCAAGGCGCAGCACTTAAGCCTTGCTGTAAACGCGAACACATCAGCCCAAGCAAAAACTGCGACGTTTGCTATCTATGATGATAAAAACGACCGCTATCTTTTTGCTGAGCAAACCTTGTCACCAGCTTTACCACAAGCATTGACACAAGTGTCACCCCAAAAGTTACTCGCCACATCGTTGCCGAGCGCAAACACAGCCGCCGATGCACAAGCGTGGCCAACAACAATTGCGGAAAATATTGTAGAAATTCCCGCTTGGGTTGAGAGCGCGCCATCCGATAGACCAGGCGATACCATGGACGACCCCGCCATTTGGGTCCATCCCACAGAACCCGAAAAAAGCCTCATTTTAGGCACCAACAAACGTTGGGGTTTATTGAGTTTTAATATGCGCGGCGAGCAAGTTCAAGCGCTGCCATCGGGCCGGATCAACAATGTCGATTTACGCCAACGGGTCAAACTTGGTGGAAAGTCACGTGATATTGCCGTTGCCACGCTGCGCGATGGTGACAAATTGGCCTTTTATGAAATCGACGTGGCAGGCAAGATTACTGAATACCCGAATCAAGCAACTAACATGACGGATATTTACGGCATGTGTTTGTATCAAGACGAGCAAACCTTATACGTGTTCGCTAACGAGAAATCTGGCCGCATCGCCCAATATCGTGTCGACTGGCAGCAAAATGGCCCCAGTATCACACTAGTGCGAGATATTCATACCCCAAGCCAAGTTGAAGGCTGTGTGGTCGATGAAGCGCAACATGCACTGTTTATCGGTGAAGAGGATAAAGGCATTTGGCGCTTTAATGCCAAAGCAGATGCCAGTACAGAGGGCAAATTGATCATTAAGGCCGAGGGTGATTTAGTCGCCGATGTGGAAGGAATTTCTCTGTATCAAGGCGCGAACATTCACGGTAAAAAACAAGATTTGCTGGTGGTCTCCAGTCAAGGTAATAACAGCTATCTCTTATACCAAAGTACGCCGCCTTACGCACAAGTGGGACGTTTCCGCATTGGCGTGAACTTGAACGGCATGGAGAATGGCCACGAAACCAGCATAGACGGCAGCGCCGAAACCGATGGGCTGGCTGTCACGCATTTGCCCGTCGGCCATGGTGTTTGGCAACAGGGAATGCTGGTGGTACAGGATGGTCACAATCACTTACCCGATGCCAACCAAGCGTTTAAATGGTTACCTTGGAGCAGCATAGCCAAACAACTCGACATGCAATAGGGCCAATTTGCTGCTTGAAACGCCACTGCGAATAATGCGTTATGCAGGTAGCTATTTGCACTTAGCGCAACGCGAACGAAAATTGAAGGGGTTAACTATTTATGCAGGGAATATGCAAATTCAAAATAATAACCCCCCGATAATTTGCTAACCAGCATTCAATAAATTGAATTATTAATCAAAAAAAAGAGGTTAGCCGAGAACTACGGCTACCCTCTTTCGTTTTCACCCGCCTAAATCGTCTATCACACAGTTAAAACAATAACTTCATTCAGGGCGACTAACATCGAATTAACTGCGCTTAGTACCCCAAGGATCGTTATCATCCGTCGATGGGCTTGGTCCTGAACGCTCAGTCATTCTTGAATCATATCTGGGTTCGCTGCGACGCTGTGAGCTGCTATTGGACGAACCATAGCCAGAACCCGTTCCCCGTCCACCCGCAGTTTTTTTGCCAGCGCCTTTACCCACGTCATTACCAAAGCGCTTGCCAGAATTTGGACGGCGGTTACCCGCTTCGTACTCGGCGCTGGCTTTGGCTTGCATTTCAGCGATAGAGGCTAATGTTAGCTCCATCGGTTTACGCGGGACGATACCCGAGGCAAAACCACGTTCACGTGGCTTAAGATCAAACTGCTCACCTACGGCTTTAGGCATACGCTTGAATCGGTATAAGTAGAAGTTTTCCACTTTCTCCCGCGCCCATTCGGTCTTTTTGAGGAAAATGATACAGGCCTCAATGGTCGGGTTAGTGTTAAAGCAGCCTAGCTTTAATGCCGCGTATAAAATTTTCCAACCATAAAAATCGACTAACTCAGTGATCATTGTCTCGAGTTTAAGGCCGTGTAATGGGTTGTTCTGTTGCTCTTCTATCATGGGAATTCCAAATCCAGCCCAATTGGCTGATTTTAAGGTATTAGTTTACGGTATTGAGTGGTTAAACGAGTGACTTAATTCGCTACAAAACTCGCGACACTTAGATCTTGCAGTCCTAAAGCCTTCAAACTGAGCCATTAAATTTTAGCCGTAAAATCTGCTGCTCGACAAAACTGCGGGAATAATAACGGTAAATACGCTAAACGCCTTCTTTTATTTGCGCTAGCAAGGTTTGGCGTTGGCTTTAGTACAAAGAAATATTACCGTAAGCTGGCAGTTTAGCCGGCATATCTGCGATATCATGCAAACAGCTATAAACTCACGCCTTCACCGATCCGCAAATAAACGCAACTGAAACGGCTCGATTTATCGCTGCGCATCACATACTTGCTCGCATCTTTAGCCCTTAGTCTGTATACTCCGCGACCTTATTATCCCAACTTTAATGTTTTGGCTTAGAGTGGGTGAAGCGCATGTTTCATTTTGAGGCTTGTTTGTCACAATCCCCGTTAGCAAATACCTAGGAAAGCTCCTTTGATCTCTACCGCGAACATCACGATGCAGTTTGGCCCTGAGCCATTGTTTGAAAACATTTCAGCGAAATTTGGCAATGGTCACCGCTATGGTTTGATCGGCGCGAATGGCTGTGGCAAATCGACTTTTATGAAGATCCTCAGCGGAGCGTTAGCGCCAACCTCTGGCAATGTGTCCATCACGCCCGGCTTAAAAGTCGGTACCCTAAGCCAAGATCAGTTCGCGTTTGAACAATACAGCGTTATCGATGCGGTGATCATGGGGGATGTTGCCCTGTGGAAAGTCAAACAGGAACGCGATGCCATTTACGCCAATCCGAATATGACTGAAGAAGATGGCATGCGCGTTGGCGATCTTGAAAGTGAATTTGCCGAAATGGATGGTTACAGCGCTGAAAGTCGCGCCGGTGAAATTCTGCTCGAAGCGGGTATTGAAGAATCTTTCCATTACGGTCTGATGCAACAAGTGGCACCGGGCTGGAAATTGCGGGTCTTGTTAGCCCAAGCGCTGTTCGCCAACCCAGATATTCTGCTGCTCGACGAACCAACCAACAACTTGGATATCCATACCATTAGCTGGTTAGAAACCGAGTTGAACAAACGTAAATGCACCATGATCATTATTTCCCATGATAGGCACTTCTTAAATGCCGTCTGTACCCACATGGCGGATATCGATTATGGCGAATTGCGCATTTACCCAGGTAACTACGAATACTTCCTCGCACAATCGGCATTGCTGCGCGAACAATTATTGTCGGGTAACGCTAAGAAAAGTGCTGAAATCGAAGAGCTGCAAGACTTCGTTAACCGCTTCGGTGCCAACGCATCTAAGGCAAAACAAGCCAGCTCGCGCGCGAAGAAAATGGACAAGATCAAGCTCGATGAAGTCAAATCCTCTAGCCGTATCCACCCTTCTATTCGTTTCGATGCTGGCAAGAAAATGCATCGCCAAGCACTGATCCTCGAAGATTTGGCCCACGGGTTTGATGGTGAGCAGCTATTCGAAGGCGGCGACTTAATCCTCGAAGCCGGTGCAAAATTAGCGATTATCGGCGAGAACGGCGTGGGTAAAACCACTTTCTTACGTTGCTTAGTCAATGATTTAGAACACAATAAAGGCGTGATCAAGTGGTCAGAAAACGCATCCATCGGCTACTGCCCACAAGACAGCAGTGACGAATTTGATAATGACTACACGCTAATGGATTGGATGTCACAATGGCGCCAACCTAAGCACAACGATCTTATGGTACGCGCCATGTTGGGCCGTCTGCTGTTCACCGAAGATGATGCGAACAAGAAAGCCCGTAACTGTTCAGGCGGAGAGAAAAACCGCTTGTTATTCGGTAAGTTAATGATGCAAGACATCAACGTGCTGATCATGGACGAACCGACAAACCACATGGACATGGAAGCCATCGAAGCACTTAATAATGCGTTGAAAGACTTTGAAGGCACTTTGATATTCGTCAGCCATGACCGTGAGTTTGTATCGTCGCTCGCAACACGTATCATTGATATTAAAGATAAAAAAGTGATTAACTTCCAAGGTACCTTCGATGAGTACCTTTCAAGCCAAGCTGAAATGGAAGCGAGAAAAAGCGCGTAATGTTGTGCTTTGATAAACCTTAATCGGCTATGTCAGCTTGATTAAAAGA
Source organism: Shewanella sp. SP1S2-4 (assembly GCF_031932075.1). Classification (NCBI taxonomy): domain Bacteria; kingdom Pseudomonadati; phylum Pseudomonadota; class Gammaproteobacteria; order Alteromonadales; family Shewanellaceae; genus Shewanella; species Shewanella sp. SP1S2-4. The sequence continues at coordinate 191,521 of NZ_JAUOET010000003.1, read as the reverse complement.
GTCGTCATTGGAGAACCTACTGACGACTTTTTATCGATATCTAAAGAGCGATATGATTGGTAAAACATGAAGTATTGCTGCTTTGGGCCTTGGATACACAGCTGTCTATTCGTTATCTAGAGTGCTATAATTCATGCACTTAATTGAGGTTGATCCTATGAAAACTAAATCAAAAAACACACAAGTGACTCAAAATCGACTCTATCGCGCTGTGGCCAGTTCAACCGCTATTGAGACGGGTAAAACTACGGCTGAAGTTGAAGCAAAATTGAAGGCCAAAAAAAGCCGTTTCAGTCATTTGACCTTAGCCTAAACTTCATTCGTTTTTAGCGCTGAGCACATCGTTTACCAAACGAGCCATATGTTGATAATCCCCACCCAACCCTGCTTGAATTGACTTAAAATAAAAATCTCTATTTTGTTCCCAAATCCCATAATCAAGTGGGAGATAACCCGCCTTTACTGCCATCACATCGAGTATCAAACGTGACAAACGTCCATTTCCCTCTCTAAATGGGTGAATTAGGATAAATTCCACATGACTTTCAGCCAAGTAACGCACAACTTCGTCTCTAGAAAATGAATTTAAACCATTGAACTTGCTTAAATATTCCTTTTCAAACTGAGTGAGACACTTAAGTATTTGAGCCGCTGCCGTAAATTCGAAACCACCTGACTGTACGCCGCTCACCAGCCCAGTAATAAACATTACCGAGCCATTTTCGATGCCACTCAAAGAGCATACCAACCGATAGATGCTCGCTTTCAATAACACCAGATTGAAACACGTACTCATAAAGCTTCAATAACAACTGTGTCTCTACCTCTGCCATATCCTCTTCATCGGTTATCGCGAGTTTGTTACGAAGTATATGGCCGCCAGAACCGGGTTCGAATTCATCTTCGGTAGTGCCAATATGATATTTCGACATGATAATAGACCCGCTAACTGTAATAACTAATAGAAAAGCAAATATCCGAGTCACAGACAACTTAACACAACTACTCGATGAGATTGACCACACAAGTCTTTGAAATTGGTATGTAGAAACTATGGGCTATAAATTAGCTTATTAATTTTTTTAACCAATATCTCGCGATTTTTAGCCAGTTTAAAAATTGTCGGCAAATGTCGAATGACTATCGGCTCTGACTCGAATACCGCATTGCGATCTTTAGCCTGAATGTAATCACGGATCTGAAGCATCATCTGTTTATTAAATGCCCAAAGTGAATGACCTTTAAACTCAAGGGAATAAAATGCGTCATTGGGCCATTCAAGTCGATGTTTCTGTTTTGCCATACACTGATAACAACAAATAAGACCAAGATCTGTACCATCTGTAAAAGTACTGTTCGCCCTATGTTCCCAAGTCGAAGTACCTTGGTATTTTTCTGGCAATTTTTCCTGCCAAGAAGCATCCAATAGCGGAGGGAAAAACAGCACACCAGGCCATTTATGGGCAAATCTTTGATTAAACTGCTTGATCTCAAACTGCCGACCCTCAAATAAATGCACATCTTTTTTCTCTAAACGAAAAACATGGGCAAAGGTAAAAATGGCGCAGCCAGCACAATGGGGACAAGTAACCTCAACTCCGTTTGGCAGGCTAAAAAACTCATAAAATCCTGTCATTGATACGACATTCCAAGTGATTTAGAGACTAATTTGGAGCTCATCAATTTTCCAACCACCTTCATTTATCATACTAATTCTTTGTTTTTCATTCGCCTCCGATGCATTACCACAAAGATCTTTTTGTGCATATTCAAGGACGGCCGTATCCCCATCTATCACCTGCGACACTAAGGTGAGTGCTTTGCACTTGGCAGCCGCTTTTGAAAATGAAAGATAAGATGCGATCACTTCATCGCGGGACTGCTTCATCTGCTGCATATACTGTGGGAACTTAGATTCAACATCCGCTTGCTTACGTTGGGTATAGTAAGCCTTGTCCTCTTGATAACTCATCCCCTGCTGTACCTTAGCATTGTACTCGTCATACACTTCGCTTGGCGATTTAGGCGTTGTACAACCTATCAGCACAAGCACAGATATGGCCAGTAAGAAAATCGATTTCATCATCGAACCTCCAAAACTAGACATGTATTATCAATAAAAGTGAAATAATCCCTTTAGTAACTCTGTCATACCTTTCCTTTAAAAATAGATAATTAAGATTTTTTAAACTGAATCAACGCCACGTTTTCCAATCATGATCCAGTTGTTTAATACCATCAGGATAACGTGTAAATAGTTCATCGATTACTTTAGCTTGGCAGCGTTGCTCACTCAATTGCAGCAAAAGCTGCTTTAAGGTCACTCGACCTTGGCGAGTGCTAAAGAGGAAAGCCATAAAACTGTGAGCATGCTGGTATAACGCAGCTTGTTTTTGCCCCTGCCAATCATGGTCTGAAGCCGTTAATAGTTCACTCAATCCCATTGATAAAGAAATAGATTCGTCAACGACACGATATGCGTGACCTCGACTGGAATTGTTTTGAATGATGGCATCATAACGATTATTTGTATCAATCGTTTCTAGAAAAGCGGGCGATTCAAAATATTCCGCCATGCCTTCATTAAACCAGCGCGGAGTATGACCAAATTGACCCGTATTAATGACATGAACGCTTTCGTGAATTGCAGTACGAAACGCTTGAGCATCTTCTCTGTGCCAAACTGCGGCCAAATTATGCTGACTTGAATAGAATCCTTGGCTTGCACCTACCGTGGATGCGTACTGTCTTTTAAGTTTATTATAGGCAGTTAAATTGCCTGCAAGCATCAAGTTAACCTTAATGGGCTGTAGGGTGCGCTTGGGTAGATATTGACGATAAATTTGATCGATTTGATTGATAGTGCTGGTCAATCGGTCCCTAAAAAATGGCGGTGGAGTACTGACTAAGGAATCAATGTTCAATTCGAAATTGTATTTAGGTTCAGTATATTGAGTTAACTTACTCTCAGCTGATGCATGATTTATATCAGAAAAATGAGTTATGCCATTCTCATCAACCCAAGTATAACCCCCCCACTTTTTGTTGTGCAATGCGTTCTTCTTGCACAGTCAACAAATCACAACCTAGGTACTGATCTTCACCGTGATATTCATCTACTTGCTGCTTAATATTAGGCAGATCATTAACACGAGTCATTAATGGCATAGAGCTCGCTGAACACCATTGCCAATTCTGTTTTATACAAACTTGTTGCAACGGCTGAGCTAGCTCTGCAAATACTTGGGAAAACTCAACACGAAACCAACGACCATGATAATGATCAATCAGTAGCGCTAAAATCGCCATGATGAACAACATCAAAAAACTACGCTTAAATCGGCTATCCATCGCCCGTTTTCCTCAATATCTAAATTGCTGTGCTCGATAAGTCATTATCTGTCGCGTTAAAAGGCACAAAGGTCTTTTTATCGAGCCATAGAGGCGAGCGATTTTGTCCTGCAAGCTGATAAGCCCAAGTCGTAATAGCTTCAGAGCGATCACTCTCACAGACGAAATATCGGCTGAGTTCAGAGTGCAACGCTTGGCCATGCTGGATAATATTTTGCTCATACCAGTTATCTTTATGGTGCTGAGCGGCAAGATGATCGCGTTTATTGTTATTGCAACTGCTATGAGCGAGGACAAAATTATGCCCTAAATCATTAGGATATCGTGTCCAAGGAATAAAATGATCCACTTCGCCAGTTTCTTTTAATGACTTATGGCAATAGAAGCATTGGCCTTTTTGGATATCAAGTAGTACAGGTCTGGCGTGAGTGATCGTCTGTCGGTCACTGCCAAATAGAAACTCGCTTAAATTGCCTTTATTGCCAATAACGACCTGATTTGCGGGAAACTCGGCGACTTTCTGCACCCATTGAGTACGAGCCAATGACACCACTAAATCGTGAAATCGCCTGAAGCAAAATGCTATGCCCGGATTTAACTCAATGTAATTTTTCTTTTTATCATGGGGATAAAGAAAACAATCTGCGCTTCGGGACAAAATTTGTAAGCGCCATAACGGACCCTCTTTAAAGGTAGCGCGTGTTTTACGCAATAAAGCTGGATAACTAAGATGCGCTTTTAACTGGGATAAACTGTTAACGCCTTGATTACGTAGCTCAATCAAACTGTTGATTAAGGCTGATTGCTTTCCATTATTTTGAAGTAGAACAAAATGCGCATTAACGGCACCAAAAGGTAAAGAGTGTTGCCAATAGAGTTCAATAAACTTTTCTACCAGCTCATCAATACTGATGGCGGTTCTCTGTTCAGGATCGGCATTAAGTATTAATGGCCGTTCGATGCAGACATCTGCGATCGCATGCAGTAAGGCAAATTTGTATGTTGCAACGAAATCCCCTTCAACCAACAGACGTTGTAAATAGCTAATAAATTCAACTTGTCTTCTCGCATCAATCGGCATGATGACGACCCTGAATAATAACGCTTGCTTCAGGTGCATTTACGCTTGGCATCAGTTTGGATGTAAAAACTAGCGTCTGCCAATGCACTTGTGTGCGACCGAGTTTGTCAGTCTCATCTTGGCTCGAATCTAAAAGTTGTAGCTGACAATCTGCAGCCAATGTGAGCAGTTCATCAGCACTAACGGGGTGCATAACGCGCGCATCGGGGCTTGGACCATGGCGCAAACTGATGACTAAAAGTCCCGTCAAATTGAGTAAACGTGAGAGTGTTGCCAGTGCAAGTGGGCGCTCAGAGGGTGATAAATGCATCCACACAGCGCTGAGTAAAATCAGATCAAACTGTTGCGCTAGGCCAACCACTTTTTGCAACTGAGGTAAACCATCCTCAATCCAGCTCACGGGCAAATCTCGGGTTAATACCTGCCCCATTTTCGCTAAAGTAATAGCAGGTTCGATTGCTATAATTTGCGTCTCTTTGCCCTGTGCCCTTTGGGCTAAGTAATGCACATCCCGCCCAGAACCGGCTCCAACATCCAATATCGACAGTGTATTTTTGGCGAGTAAAGGTAAAAGATGATGTAACCAACTTGAATGCACTTCTTCAAAGGTTTTAGACAAATACTGTGCCGCGAGTATTTCGGCGTGGTCATTATAAAATGCTATGCTCACTGACAAGGATCCTTTTGCAACAAGTGATTGTTTTTAATGAGGCTAACTTATCACAATCGCTTTTGATACAAAATACACGTCATCATTATCCTGCTGTTTTACATAAAATATTTTACGTTTTGCCGTTTTATGTCACAACGCAAATATTGGCGATTTAAAAAGGAAGTCTATTTAGGGAAGCGACATCTCTACATTTCTCCGTCGTTTTTTTTGCAGTGGTTTACACTCTATTAGTCAGAGAGAAAATACGCGCAATTGATTGAATCTGTTGCATCCTTCTGTGGAGAACAGAGTCAATTTTAGTATCAGTGTAAAAGGGTTTCATCGTCTCGGGCTGTGACGACATCGGGATGAAGGCCTAGGGCTCAATCATTTAGGATATCTATTGCCTATGAGTTTTGAAGATTCGTTAGAGCAACTTAAACGACAGTTTTTACATGCACTGCCGGATAAAAAGAAACAAATCATTACCTTGTGGATTTCGTTGCGTAAGAATTGGAATGCACACATGCTGTCGGCTGTGTATCGCGAGGTGCATAACTTAAAAGGGTCGAGCGAGACCTTTGGATTGTCGGATACCAAACAAATAGTCGATAAACTTGAGCTGCAGCTTAAAGGGTTGCTCAATGCGCCAGCTCCCGAACTTCCTACTATCAAAGGCTTAGATACCCTCTTCCACCAGTTGTTGCAAAACAATATGCGCGGTCAACCGTCGCCGCCTGTGGTGGAGGCGCAAATGCAGCAAAGTCCCTATAAACCGGCTAAGGCGCGGCATGATCATCATATTGCCATCATAGAAGACGATGGTAATGTCGGCGCAATGATCACAAAGCAACTGCGAGAGTTCGGTTTTAGTGTGCAGCATTTTTTGAATTTCACGAGCTTTCTGGTGGTGCAAAATGAAACGCCCTTCGATCTGATTCTATTGGATTTAATTCTGCCCGATTGGACTGAAGAGGCCTTGTTCGAAGCCGCCACAGAATTTGAAAAGAACAATACCCGAGTGTTTGTTTTATCCTCGCGGGGGGATTTTGACATGCGGTTGCTGGCCATTCGTGCCAACGTTAGCGAATATTTTGTCAAACCTGCGGAAACCACTTTATTGGTGCGCAAAATCCATCAATCTCTCAAGATGTCAGAGAAGCAGCCCTTGAAGGTGTTACTGGTGGATGATCAGCAATCTATGGTGGATTATTTTTCAAGCCTGTTACGCAGTCACGGTTTAATGGTGAAAGGGTTATCGAGCGCCGAGCAAGTCTTGCCTGCCCTTGAGCAGTTTGAACCCGATCTGTTTATCTTCGATTTATACATGCCTGAGGTAAACGGGCTTGAACTGGCAAAGATGATACGCCAATTGGATAAATACACCTCTAGCCCAATTCTAGTGTTGAGCTCTGACGATACTATGCAGAATAAAGTCAGCATCATACAAGCGGGATCGGATGACCTAATTTCGAAGCAAACCGCGCCGAGCTTATTTGTCGCGCAAGTGATATCCCGCGCCCAACGTGGCCATGATATTCGCAGTTCGGCAAGCCGCGACAGCTTAACTGGGCTGTTGAACCATACCCAAATTCTGGTTGCCGCGAGGCGCTGCTATAACGTGGCAAGGCGAATTAACTCTCAGGTTTGTATCGGCATGTTCGATTTAGATCACTTCAAAAAAGTGAACGATACCTATGGCCATGCCGGTGGTGATAAGGTGTTGCTAGCCTTTGCCCATCTTTTACAACAATCCTTACGGCAAACTGACTTTACCGGTCGCTACGGCGGCGAGGAATTTATGTTAGTGCTGCCAGATATGCAAAAACCATTGGCGATAGCTAAGTTAAATGCGATCCGCGAGAGCTTTAGCCATATCGTCTTTGTCGAAGATGGCGTCGAGTTTAAGGTGACGCTCAGCGGCGGTTTAGTGTTCTCGGACGAATGTGAGGAGTTTCAAGATTGTCTATTACTGGCAGATAAAAACCTTTACGAAGCGAAACGTTTAGGCCGAAATCAGTTAGTGGTTTCACCAAGTGAGCAGGATTGACTCAATTAACCCAGCCACAGTATCAGTCAAGTAGTCATGTCTTATTATCTGGCTCACCGCCAGATTGATGGTTAATGTTGAAGACCATTCAATGTCGCCATCACAGTGAGCTTAAGTGGTTGATAAGTTTGTTCGGCATTAGTGATAACTCCACCACATAATCCACCGCGCGGCACTTTATCGCTTCCCTTGGCATACCAAATACCACACAACTTTGTTCATCTTGGGCAAAGGTGGTGACGCCTTTTTGATGCAGCACCACCATACCTTCGGCGCCATCTTTGCCCATGCCGGTTAATATCATTGCGCTGATATTAGGCGCGGCGCATTGGGCCAAGGCATTAAACATCACATCGACCGACGGCCTGTGGCCGCTGACCTTTTCATCTTGGGTTAATTTGACTTTATAACTACCACCCACTTTGATGATCTCAAGGTGATGATCGCCAGGGGCAACATAGGCATAACTGGGTAAGAGTCGTTCCCCATGCTCGGCTTCTTTGACAGTGATCCGTGACTGTCGGTTTAAACGTTCGGCAAAAGTGCGGGTAAACCCCGCGGGCATATGTTGGGTGATCACTATCGGCGGCATAGCCGCAGGTAAGTGCTGTAACACATACAAAATGGCTTCGGTGCCGCCTGTGGAGGCACCTATTGCAACTAAATGCTGTGTCAGGGTTGTATTGGCTAATACCGGCCGCTTACTCGACACTGGCCGAACTGGCTCAACAAATTTCTGCGGCTTGATGATGTTGGCTTTCGCGGCGGATTTGATCTTATCTAAAATCAAATCCTGATAATCATGGATACCTTGGGGAGAATCTAATTTTGGTTTAGGGATAAAATCCACCGCGCCTAAGGCCAAGGCATTAAAGGTCGCATCCGCGCCCTGCTCGGTTAACGAAGAAATCATCACTACCGCTGTGGGTCTGGCTTTCATCAAGCGGTCCAGAAAGGTTAAGCCATCCACTTTGGGCATTTCGATATCTAAAGTAATCACATCGGGGCGAAATTGATTCACCATATCCTTGGCCTCATAGGCATCGGCAGCTTGCCCAACCAGAGACAACTCAGGATCAGCCTCAATCATTTTACCGAGCAAGCTGCGCATCAGCGCGGAATCGTCAACAACGAGCACTTTGATCGTCATAACTTAATCACCAAATAGTTCAACGTCGCCGCCCGTGGGGAGATTACGAACCCGTAAGCGGTACTCGCTTTCTCGGTCAAGGATCGTGCTGTTGTGCAAACTTTTAATTTTGCGAACTTTCACTTTGCCCGTATGGGGGAAAAAATACACTTTGCGCGGATACACATCGAGTAAATCGGCGGCAATAATCGGGATATTTTCCGTATTAAGATATTCAATTACAAACTCAGCATTGCGCTCACCAATGTTATGCAGTGTAAAACCTTGCAACATGTTGCCGCCACCAAATACCTTTGCCTCAATTGCGCTTCGACGTGCACCGAGTTTTAGTAAGTCATTTAATAACAGTTCCATTGCATACACACCGTAGCGGGCAGAGTCGGCGAGCACCCCAGTGCTATTACTGTTATCGCTTGGTAATAAAAAGTGATTCATCCCGCCGATTTTGAGCTTAGGATCATACAAGCACACTGACACGCAGGAGCCAAGCACAGTCACTATCATGGTATTTTCACGGGTGGCAAAATATTCGCCAGGTAAGATCTTCACCGCATCGCAACCAAAATGACTATCATGGTAGCGATTCGGTTCTGTAACGGCATATTCGATATTAGGTTTTAGCACTCGAACTCCCTTTCGCTGCTCGATAAGTGGTCTGTCCAACCGCCGTTATAATCTGCGGAAACATATTAAAATTTTCCGAATGTCCCGCAATATAAAGTCCATCCTCACTCAGGGAGTTCATCATGTGCTTTAAAATGACTTCCTGGGTTTCTTTATCAAAATAAATCATCACATTTCGGCAAAAAATCACATCGATTGGCGTTTTTAACGGCCAAAATGAGTCGAGTAAATTGATGCGGGTAAACTGGATCATCTGCCTTAGCTCTGGCACAACTCTGGCATTACCAAACTGAGCTCCTTTTCCTCGATGGAAGAATCGTTTTTTACGTATCTCACTGATCGCTTCAATTCTTTCCAGGGGATAAATACCTTGTTCGGCTTTATGCAGTACGCCACTATCGATATCGGAGGCAATGATCTCAATGGGGGTATTAAAGTTGCCAAAGTGTTCTGCCACTACCATAGCTATCGAATAAGGCTCTTCACCTGTACTACTGGCTGCGCACCAAATTCTTTTTGTATCAGGATGTTCCAATAAGTACTTCCTGAGAATCTCGAAATGATGTGGCTCCCTAAAAAATGCCGTCTGATTGGTGGTTAATGCGTTAATAAATTCTTGGTGTTCACTTTCCTGTGCGAGCAGATAGTCAAAGTACGCTGAAAAACCGGACAATTTCAGTGTCCGGATCCGCCGCACTAAACGGCTGTACACCATAGCATCCTTGCTATCGGCAAGTTTAATACCTGAAAACCGATACAGCGTCGTCCGCGCGGTATTAAAGTGCGCTGTGGTATAGGCAAACTCCCGCTCCAACGATTTAAGCTCGCTCAATTAAAATTCTTCCCATTCATCTTGATCCACTTTTTTCAATTTTGGCATGGGCATTTTTGCTTTAACGGGCATACGAGCAACCGTCAGCGAGGTGGTGTTTGCCGTAAGCTTTTTCTTCTTTGTGGGTTGAACAACATGCGGCTGTTCATCGTCATCTACGCGGAAGCTGGCAACACTGTCTGATAATTGTTGCGCTTGAGATTGCATACTTTCAGCAGCGGCGGCCGCTTCTTCTACCAATGCCGCATTTTGCTGGGTCATTTCATCCATTTGCACCACAGCTTTGCTGATCTCATCAATACCAAGTGCTTGTTCATTGGACGCTGAGGCAATCTCCGCCATGATGTCGTTCACCCGTTTAATGGCGATGACGATTTCTTTCATGGTATCGCCGGACTTACCGACGAGACTGTTGCCGCTTTCGATCTTAGTGACAGAATCCGAGATCAATGCCTTGATATCTTTAGCGGCATTGGCCGAGCGTTGGGCTAAGCTGCGTACTTCTGATGCGACTACTGCAAAGCCGCGTCCTTGCTCACCCGCCCGCGCGGCTTCAACGGCGGCATTAAGCGCTAAGATATTGGTTTGGAATGCAATACCATCAATAACACCAATGATGTCGGCAATCTTACGCGCCGATTCATTAATCGATGCCATGGTCTGGACAACTTGCTGGATAAGCTCACCACCGTCCACCGCCACTTCAGCGGCTTTAGATGCTAAGGCATTGGCTTGGCTGGCGTTATCCGCATTGAGTTTCACTGTACCTGTGAGTTCCTCCATGCTGGCCGAGGTTTGCTCTAGGCTGGAGGCTTGTTCTTCGGTGCGGCTGGATAAATCGGCGTTGCCTTGGGCTATTTCTGCCGAGGCGGTATTGATGGTATCCGCCGCACGTTGGATATCTTGGATCATGAATGATAGCTTTTCAGCGGTTTGATTTGAGTAGTTTTTCAAATCATTGAAGGTGCCTTCATAGTCGTTATAAATGCGGGTAGTCAGATCGCCATCCGCCAGCGCCATCAGCACGCGGGCCACATCTTGCAGTCCACGGTCTGAGGTTTCAATTAACGAATTCAAGTTGTTCGCCAGCATCAGGAAGAAACCTTGCTTGCCTTCGGTGTCCGCCCTTTGGGAGAAATCACCCGCTGCTGCTGCGGTCACTATGCGGGAAATCTCTTGCTCGGTTTGCACTTCAATGGTGCGGTCGAGCCATTCAACCACTGTCCCTAAACGCTCGCCTTCTTTAGACACTATTGGGCTGGCCGTTAAACGGAAATGGCAGCTGGCCACCTTAATCAGCGATTCATATTTGCGGTCTAATTTATCGAGTAGACTCGCTTGGTGGGCAGGATTGCGGTGGAAAATGTCCATCGAGCTGCCGAGGATTTTATCCACAGAAAAATGCGGTAAAGCCTGCCTAATTTCATGCTCAGACTGACGTAACATGGCTTCGACCGAGCGATTCATATAAATAATGGTACGGTTAGCATCGGCGATCATGACGTTGGTACTGGTATTATTGAGCGCTTCCATAATGCGCTGGGTTGCTCGCTCGGCTTCAATACTTTCGGTGCGATCTATCCACTCGACACCTGTACCTAAATGTTTATTTTCAGCCGTGATAATTGGCGTCAAAATCAACCTAAAGGTACGTTTGCCAATGGTGATTTGTGCAGTATGGGACTGAGTCAAGCGCTCTAACAGATTGCGTTGATGCGCTGGATTTTTATGGAAAATATCGATATTACTGCCGATCAGTTTGGCAACCGAGAATTGAGGTAATTCTTTACGAATATCGTCCTCGGCCTCTTGCAGCAAACGGACGACGGCTTTATTCGCATAGATGATATTGCGCTGACTGTCAGCAATCATGAAACTGTTGCCACTATTATCGAGTAGCTGAAAATAGCGCTGACGTTCTTCATCCTTTTCTAGGCTTGCTTCAGCATTTCCAAATATATTAAAGATACCCATTATCATTGCTCCTGATCAGTCAGACTATTTGCATCAATTAGACCCAGCTCATCACTGCTGATCAGAGCCTGAATATTTACCAGAATTACCATCTTATCTTCAACCGTGGCTAAACCTTTGAGGTAGCGACTATCGAATGCCACACCAAATTCTGGTGCGGGTAAGATTTCCTCCGTCGACAGCTTAATTACATCGGATACGGCATCGACCACTATGCCAACAATACGCTCGAACACGTTGAGCATAATAACGATAGTGAACTCGTTATAAGTGGCTGCTCCAACAGCAAACTTCATCCGTAAATCGACTATGGGCACTATGTCACCGCGCAGATTTAACACACCTTTAATAAAGCTGGGGGCGTTGGCGATTTTAGTGACTGGCTCATAACCGCGAATTTCTTTCACGGACATAATATCGAGGGCATAGTGCTCATCACCCAATACAAAGCTCAAAAACTCGACTTCATCTTGGGAACTGTATTCCACTTTGGCGGCCATGGTTGATCGACTCTCCATTTGCTGTTCCTTAATTTTTGATGTGCAATGCAAGCGATTCGACATCGAGGATCAAAGCAACGCTACCATCACCCATGATGGTGGCGCCGGAAACTCCGGGGATCCTGCGGTAATGTTTTTCAAGACTCTTGATCACGACTTGCTGCTGGCCAACTAAGGCATCAACGCACAGGCCAAAGCGCTTGTGGTTGCTTTCGAGCAATACCACTATGCCCTCTTCTGGGCTGTGAGCTTTCGGGGTAATTTCCATCAGTTGATATAGATTAAGCAGCGGTAAATATTCTTCACGTACTTTTAATAGCCGTTCTTTGGCCAAGAATTTGAGTTGCTCTGCCTGCGGCTGAATGGATTCAATAATGTGTACTAAGGGCAAAATGTAGATCTGATTGCCAACAGACACACTCATACCATCGACAATCGCAAGGGTGAGCGGCAATTGGATCTCAAAGGTCGCGCCTTTACCCTGCACTGAGTCAATATCGATTCTCCCTCCTAGGGCTTCAATATTTCGGCGCACCACGTCCATACCGACACCTCGACCAGACACGTCTGTCACTTCCTGCGCGGTTGAAAAACCTGCGGCAAAAATCAATTGCCAGACTTGCTTGTCGCTTGCATTCTCCGCGATAGCAATACCATTCTCCTTCGCCTTTTGGAGAATACGCTCACGACATAAACCTGCGCCATCATCGTACACTGCAATGACTATGCTGCCGCCACGTTGACTCGCTCTGAGAGAAAGTTGCCCAATTTCTGCTTTGCCTGCTGCCAAACGAATGTCGGGTTTTTCGATGCCATGATCTAAGCTATTGCGCACTAAGTGGGTCAGCGGATCGACAAGCTTTTCAATCATGCCCTTATCAATTTCTGTGTTGCCGCCTTCAATCACGAGATTGACGTTTTTACCCAGCTGCTCAGAAAGATCCCTCACCAATCGATTGAAACGGTTAAACACAAAAGATACCGGCAGCATACGCACCGACATCACGGCCTCTTGCATCTCACGGGTATTACGTTCCAATTCATTGAGTGCAGTCTTAAGGCGCTCGCCTATCTCGCCAGTCAACTCATTCCCGATTAGAGTCAACATAGACTGAGTTATGACCAATTCGCCCGCCAGATTGACCAGAGTATCGATTTTGGAGGTTTCGACCCTTAAAGTGGCATCCGGAGCTGACGCGGCGGTTTTTTTAGTCGCCGTTTTCACCTCAGCTTGAGTATTTTTTGGCGTAACGGCTGGATTGAGTGCTGCAGTTGAGCTTGGAGTTACCTTTGTACTTGCTGACACGCTGGTAGCTGGCGGTGCTTTGGGCTCTGTTTCCTTCTCTTTAAATATGCTACGTTTTGCTTGAGTATTAGCGGTCAACTTAACTTGATTCGCCCGATTAGTGGCAGGTTTAGCTGCCGCAGGTTCCACAGGTTTTGAGCTCAGTAATTCGATTTCATTGGCAAAGGATTCAGGGGTTAATGCCTCAAAAAAACCAAATCCCAATTCATCATCAGAGGCAGTAACTAACTGCTCTGCGGTACTATTGACACTGACACTAACCTCAGATGTTAAACTCTCAACGCTAATATCTTCAGCTTGATAAGCCTCTTCAAAAAATCCAAAGTCTTCACCTTCGATAACAATATCGCGCTCCATTTCATCTTCGAAAAATCCAAAACCCAGCTCATCCTCGGTTTCCACTAGTGCAGAAGGCTCTGCATTGAGAGTTGGAGTCACAGGAGTGTTAGCGATATCAGTGCCATTTCGTACTGCAACCGATGAGCTAAAGGATTCACCATTTAACGCTGCCACCAATTGGCTTTTACTGTACTCCACCTCCTGCCAATCAATTTGTTCTTCTTCGCGGTACAGGCTCAATATATGGGATAGCGTATCAACGGTACTCAGCAGTAAATCGATAATCGATGAGGTGAGTTGGAAGTTGCCCTTGCGGGTCATGTCCAGCAGGTTTTCCATCACATGGGTGACACTGGTCAGTGCGGTAAAACCAAAAATACCGCTGCCACCTTTAATCGAGTGGGCGGCACGGAAAATCGTGTTCAGTTCTTCAGGATCGGGAGAAGCAAGGTCCAATGCCAATAGCAATTGTTCCATATTTTCAAGATGTTCATGACTTTCTTCAAAAAAGACCTGATGGAACTCGGCCATATTGATGGACATAGCGCACCCCGTTGCAGTTAACCCAGCACTTTAGCCGTAATCGCTAACAGCTTTTGAGGATCAAAGGGTTTTACCATCCATCCCGTCGCACCTGCCGCTTTTCCTTGCGCCTTCATGTCATCGCCCGCTTCGGTCGTAAGCATAATGATCGGAGTGCGCATAAATGCCGACATAGCACGTAAGGATTTAATTAAGGTCAGTCCATCCATTCGCGGCATATTCTGATCCGTCAGGATAAAATCAAATCTTTGCCCATTACAAAGATCGAGGGCTTCACGGCCATCTTTGGCCAGTACCACTTGGTAACTAGCCGATTTAAGGGTCGCTTCGACCATTTGTCGAATCGCAGCGGAATCATCAACCACTAATATTTTTTTACTCATGCGCTATTCCATTATGACTTTCGTTATATTTCCTGGTGATACTAATTCGTAGGTCTTAGATAATGTTTTCACCAGTGAGAGCCCTCGTCCAGAAAGCTGAGGGATATCTACAACAGTATTTTTATATCCCTTAAATCCTTGACCACTATCTGCTACACATATATGCAACTCATTCGTTATGGAACACCAAACCAAGCTCACTTTCACCCAATCATTCATTGTGAGTCGTGCTGAAGAACTGTCCCTAATACTATGGTACAATTCGAAACCATCCGGATCACTTTTTAGCCGAGAATCTAATTTTAGTACACCATGATCGATAGCATTGCTAAATAGTTCGGCAACCACAGTGAAAACCCTTTGGCAAAAACTTGTCGCGAATCCAAACATACCTAAGAATTGATTTAAAGAATTTAAATATTCAGCACTTAACAACATTGGCCCAGCGAGTTTGACCTCCCAATCAAATTCGCCATCCATATTTGACCGAACAAGGCAGATATCATACTGTTGATGCCACTCACTCAATCGTTCAAAGTCTAATGTGCATACTGTAATATCATCCGTTATAGGCTTACCATCGAAAACGTTTTTAAAGTTTTCTGTTAAGTATGGGATAAGCTCACTCGCGTGTTGAATAAATAATGAGTTTAAAGTTTCAATGCCGAATGGTTTGTTTTCATTAGTGTATTGTTCAATTAATCCATCACTAAATAAACAGGCATGACCGACAACGGGTAAATCAACCGTAGCAATATCCGCCACGAAGGTTTGGGGAGGCAAAATGCCAAGTGCCATGTTTGTTGATTTGAATTTTATGACATTTTTTACAGGATAATGGTCTGAGACTGTTTCAGTTTCAAGATGGTTTTTGATATATACGGGTGGCATGCCGCCGTTCCAAATATGTATTTTTTTTCGAAAAAAATCGACTTCTAAAACAATACAAGCAACAAAGCGATCATCAGGGTTTTCTCTATGTACTTTTGAGTTCAGTTCATATATTAGCGTTGCTAATGAAAACCCCTTTGAAACCATGGCTCTAAATGTACTAGCAACACGCATAATTGGCATTGCTGCACTTAATCCGTGACCCGTTGAATCTGCAAGCATAAGGAAAAAATTGCCATTAGGAGCTAACCCTTTAAGGATTATGTCACCACTAAAATTGGCACTTGCCTGGCAGAAAGTACGAACAAACTCGAATTGGGTATTATCAATATTGACTAAGTGCTCGAATAAGTTCCTAGCCATTTTTTCTTCTCTGGCTTTCTCATACAGCATTTTTTCAAGTTCAATTCTTTGTAACTTAACTTCATGCTGTAACTTAACCCGAGTTAATAAGCACTCGACTTTATACCAAAATATCTCAAGGTTAATCGGCTTAACAACAAAATCTAATACGCCCATTCGAAAACATTCTAATACGGATTGATGTTCCTTAGTATTGCTGATCACTATGACTGGAGTTGTTATTTTTTCTTCATTTAAATGTTCAAGTAAAATTAGAGCTGTACCATCTGGCTGCCAAAAGTTAATCAGTACAAGGTCAATCTTATATTGTGACAATTCTGAGAATGCTTCCTCAAGATTATTACAGACAATGACGTGGTAACCTTTCTCATGAATAAAGTCACTAATTGTCTGGCTCATTATGACATCGTCATCGATGACTAATATATAGTTCTTCTTTGCTATTAATGATTTCATGACTAGCAATTCTCTATAATGTAGAGTTTCTGCATGTTAGCAATATTGAGTATTTCCTCGGCTTGACCATGTGCACCTTTAATAGAGGTCGAAATATGTAGCTCCTGTGCCTTACGATGTAGTAATACCATCATACCTAAAGCAGAACTATCCAAATAAAGCACTCGGCTAAAATCGAGAATAATATGATTAATACCTTCCAGTTTTATGATGCTTTGATAACTGTACGTAAATGTTTTGTGATAATAGAAATCAAAGCGTTCTGGCAATGGAATCGTTTGAATATTCGACATTATGATATCCCTATTTAAAAGAGTTCAATTTCACCACAGGTAATTTGATCCCTTGATACGGGATTGTGCGTCTCCTGACGCCGGCGACTCATTTGTGTCGTGATATCATCGCCGTCAATACCAAACTCCTGTTGCGACATGTTGGCGACGCGATTGAGGGACTCTTTTAAATGACTTAAGGATTGGTTGGTGTAAATCAGACTTTGGGAAGTGATATCGCTGAACTGCAAGCCTCGAATCGTATCTGAGATAGCTTGTTCGAGTTCATGTGCCGATGAATCTATGCGTGCTATCACATGAGAATCCTTCTCTGCTTTGACAATAATATGTTTAAGTGCAGTATCAATATCCTTCTTTGCATCTATGATATAAGTCATATCTTGAGCGGCAACTTTACTCACGTGTACGGTTAATTGTTCAATCTGAGTTTGAATCGATCTAAGCTGTTTTTGTATACCTTCACTAAAGCCTGAGCTTCGAGTAGATAAAGCCCGCACTTCATCGGCAACAACCGCAAATCCCCTGCCCGCATCGCCCGCTCTTGCCGCTTCAATTGCCGCATTTAAGGCGAGTAAATTGGTCTGGGAAGAGATTTGGTCTATATCCTGTAAGGCTTTCATTGCTTGGGGCATGGCCTCGTAGATAAGATTCACTTTTTCCAACAACTCCATAGTAGATGCTGACATATCTACTGTGGTTTGAATAAAGCGCTCTAAGGTCAGAGAGGTATTATTGGCGAATTGTTTCATTTGATCTGAATGGAATAGCTCTGCATCATCAGTGCTTTGGACAAGCGCTGAAATGAAGCCTGTTTGCTCCGTCATTAATCGCCCTAAGCCATCGAACGATTCGCTTAGCAAATTGACCGCATCGCCCTGCACTGTCAGCACGCTATCAATGTTAGACTCACAACTGTTAAGTGTGGTGATCGTTTCTTGATACAGATTGACGTGGGCTTGCCAATCGGCGGCCAGTTGGCTGTTTGAGGACTTATCATCGTGCTGTTGAACTGATAGCTTTTGTTTGTGCTGATAAAATTGCCAAAGCAACATAATCAACACGGATATAATCGGCCCGATAGCCAATAAAGTGATTAAACCCAGTAAATATCCAACGCCTGCCGCAAGTAACGCAACGACCCCATCCTTGTATGTCATATGGATTTCACAATAATTGTACAGTGATTAAAAAGTAGTTTGGTACTAAGCAATTTTCAAACATGAAAGTGAAATTTTTCACATTGTTACGTGTCGCAATGCGGAAAATGCAGTTATCACAGGATAAATCCACAGAATTGGGCTCAGATTCTCAGTAAATGGCTGTAAATTCATGATTTGCTAATAAACTTACCTTAATCGAACCCGAAACTTAAACTGGGCAGTACTCATACCCTAGGTTACACTGGAAGCGTCATTGATTGGGATGGAATCGCTTATGAGTCAACGTACATTACACTCCTTATTTAAACCGACTTCCGTAGCCATTATCGGCGCTTCGAATACCGAAAAGCGTGCGGGTAATGTGCTGATGAAAAACCTGCTCTCCAGTGGTTTTTCGGGTCCTATCATGCCCGTCACCCCAAAATATCGGGCAGTAATGGGCGTGCTTGCCTATCCCAATATCGAAGCTCTTCCCATCAAACCCGATTTAGCGGTTATTTGTACCCGCGCTTGCCGTGTACCCGCGATTGTTGAAACTCTGGCGCAATTTGGCTGTAAAGTGACGATTATTATGGCGTCAGGTATGGCGCAGGAAGTTAACGAAGACGGCGTGAGCCTGCTCGACCTGACCATGCAAAATGCCAAACGTTATGGGATGCGCATTCTGGGGCCAAACAGCTTAGGGATGTTGCTGCCGCCATTAGGATTAAACGCCAGTTTAGCCCACGCCAGCGCCCTACCCGGTAAAATTGCCTTTGTGTCTCAATCGGCCGCCATTTGTACAACGGTACTCGATTGGGCCAATAACAAAGGCATTGGTTTTTCATCCTTTATCTCGCTAGGTGATGCCACCGACATTAACTTTGACGAACTGCTCGATTACCTTGGCCGCGACAGTCGCACCAGTGCCATCATGCTTTATATCGATTCTGTGAATGAGAAACGCCATTTTCTCTCAGCCGCTCGAGCCGCTTCACGCAATAAACCGATTTTAGTGATCAAATCTGGCCGCAGCGCCGAAGGGGCCCGCGCCGCAAAATTACATACGGGCGGTGTTGGCGGTAACGATGCCGTATATGAAGCCGCATTTCGCCGTGCGGGTATGCTGCGGGTTAACGACTTAATTGAACTGTTTGCCGCGGTTGAAAGCCTTGCGCATTCCAATCCGCTGCAAGGTGAACGCTTAGGCATTATCAGTAATGGTGGCGGCCCCGCGGTGTTAGCGGTGGATGAACTCATTATGCGCGGCGGTAAACTGGCTGAATTGTCAGATGACACCATAGCCAAATTAGAGGCCGTGTTACCTAATACTTGGTCAAGGCAAAATCCCATCGATATTATTGGTGATGCGAACGCATCACGATATGCTAAAGCCTTGACTATCTTGATGGATTCCAATGAGCTGGATGCCATTTTGGTACTGCACTCGCCTTCAGCGCTCGGTGAAAGCGTTGAAATCGCCGATGCCTTGATTAGCGTGATCCACGCGCATCCGAAAAAGAATCGCCTTAATATTTTGACCAACTGGAGCGGCGAAGACTCTGCCTATCAGGCGCGAAAACGCTTCACTAAGGGCGGCATATCTACCTATCGTACACCCGAAGGCGCCGTGGGTGCTTTTATGCACATGGTTGAATACCGCCGTAACCAAAAACTGCTACAAGAAGTACCGCAATCGATCCCCGACAATATTCCTACCGATAGCCACACGGCGCGCACATTACTGCAAGCGGCTCAAGCGAAAGGTAAATCGGTACTCGAAACCCACGAGGCAAGTCCTATTTTGCGCGCCTATGGACTGAACACTATAGATACTTGGTTTGTGAAAGATGCCGATGAAACGGTCGCCATCGCTAATGAAGCGGGCTATCCCTTAGCCTTAAAAGTGCAGTCTCCGAATATCTTGCATAAGTCCGATGTGCACGGAGTGATGCTCAATCTAACCTCTGCCGAAGATATCCGCCACGCCGCGAGTGCCATTACCCAAAGGGTGCATCAGGCCAATCCTGAAGCCATTATCGAAGGTATGATAGTGCAAAAAATGGCATTGACCGCTGGCGCTCAGGAAATCCGCGTGGCCGTGATAAGCGATCCCGTCTTTGGTCCAGCGATTTGTTTGGGTGAAGGTGGCTCAGAATGGGATCCCACCAATGACGCCGCCGTTGCCCTGCCACCACTGAATATGGCACTGGCGCGGTATATGGTGATCCAAGCGTTAAAGACCCATAAGTTGAAGGACAGGCATTTACCGCTAGGTTTAGACATGAATGCCCTGTGCGTGATGCTAACGCAAATATCCCACATCATTATCGATTGCCCCGAAATCGCCTCTTTGGATTTAAACCCAGTATTAGCCGCGGGTGAAAACATTACGCTGCTCGATGTGAATATCCGTTTGCACGACGCCAATGCCGACAGTTCATCGCGCATGGCCATCATGCCGTATCCGAAGGAATTAGAAGAATTCGCCGAGCTTAAAAATGGCCTTAAGGTAATGCTAAGGCCGATTCTGCCCGAAGATGAACCCAAGCATTTGGCTTTTGATAATTCGCTCTCCGATGAAGACAGATACAAACGCTATTTCGGGGTGCGCTCTAAAATGACCCATGAAGAAATGGCGGTATTAACCCAAATCGATTACGCCCGTGAGATGGCTTTTATCGCCACCGCCAAAGGTCCTGATGGCGATGACATCACCTTAGGTGCCGTGCGTGCGTCCATCGACCCCGACAATACTGAGGCCGAATTTGCCATGGCTGTGCGCGGCGATCATCAAGGTATAGGTTTAGGTAAATTGTTGCTCGAAAAACTGATTAAGTATTATCAAGCCAATGATACGCCTGTGCTCACCGGCTTTACCATGTTCGAGAATCGTAATATGGCTAGCCTTGCCAAGAGTCTTGGTTTTAAGGTGACCTTCGATATGGAGGAGCATTTGATCAAAATGCATATGGATTTAAAGCCGCCCACTAATAAATAGCCTTATCCTGACGAACAAAAACGCCGCAATGATTTGCGGCGTTTTATTATCACAGCTGCAGGAATCCACAGTACAACCACAAAGTTCAATTTTTATGCAACTGACTCTTATCGATTAATCACTTAAAATGTCACATGCTTGAGAAGTGTATTGGTAATGAGCCAAGGCTGTGCACCGCTGGCTGAATAAACGCCGCAAAATAAAGCTGTTTATGGTAACTGAACCAGCAAAACTCAGCCGAAAATCACCTATCTATTTATACCCTATCTATTTTATCCCCTGACGCAGTTACGGCCTTCGGACTTGGCTTGATACAGGGCCTTATCGGCGCGACTAAATAGAGTTTCGGCATCGTCGCCTTGCTGCAATGAAGCCAGACCAATCGAAACAGTAATGGCGCCAAGGGAAAGTTTTTTGTCTTTTCCTATGGTTAAGCGGCGCTCAGAGATACGTTCCCGAAGATTTTCAGCCACTTGTAATGCATCGTGAAAATGAGTGTTAGGCAACACCACCACAAATTCTTCGCCGCCATAACGCGCCACAAAGTCATCCCCTCGCACACATTGTTTTAAGGCTAATGCGACATAGGCCAACACTTTATCGCCGGTTAAATGGCCATAGGTGTCGTTAAAGGCTTTAAAATTATCGATATCGATCAGCAAAAGACTGCAACGGGTTTGATGATCTTGGGAGAGGTAGATTTGATCTTGAATACTCAGTTCATAGGCACGGCGATTGTGCAGCGAGGTTAATTGGTCAGTCATCGCCGCTAGGCTCAGGTTTTCCATTTCCGATTTAAGATTTTGCACTTCTTGGCCCATGGTGCACAGGCTTTGCTCCATCTCACGGTTGTTGATGAGCAGCATCTGCATTTCATCGACTACACCATCAACCAGCTCATTTAAAGTATTAATGTCGGGATTTGTCTGTAGGCGCAAACCAAACTCAGCTAATGAACCTGAAAACGCTGCGGTACCTTGACTCAGTTGGCTAATTTTACTTAACAAACTATTGATCAGAATTTGTGTCTCTATCTGCACATTTTCAATCACTTCAGGTGACTGTTCTTGAATAAAGTTCTTATACAGACTGGTATTGACCTCCTTGGTAAAAGAAACTGAATTTGCCAGAAAGCCATCAATCGCACGGTTTAAATCGAGATTTGTCCCTGCAAAATATTCATACCAAACAGTGTAGTTTTCAGGTGTGACTGGGATATCGAGGGCAGACATTTGCGGTACGGCCAAACGCAAAATTTGCGCGGCAGAATCAAGCTCTTTATTTTCTGCAGTAGAAGGCATAAATCGCGAACCATAGACTTGTTATGTTTTTGTATGCATTAAGTTAACTCAAGTGCTTCGATTTGGATATGGGGGAAATCAATTATTATGATAGGCGACAAAAGAAAAGAGGATGTTGCCATCCCCTTTTAAGTTAGAACTTGAATTGACGACACCAAACTAACGAGGTATCACTCAATAACTTGGGGTCAGTCGATCAGACTTAGTCGCAAGATAGCATTGAGTCACAAGATAGCATTGAGTCACAAGATAGCATTGAGTCACAAGATAACATTGAGTCGCACGATAATGCTCGCGACTCAATATTGATGAGTTAATGGGTTGATTAACCTCGGCAACTGGCAAAGATATCTAACTTAGGCTGATATACCTCGGTCTTGACATTCATTAGGCCTAAAAGACTGTCGAATAAATTGTCGTGGGAGAAACCGCCCTTCGCCGCGTGCTCAGCTAAACAAGCCATATCTAAGTGGTTATCTTTACTAAAATCTTCAGATACCCAAGCAAGCATAGGAATACTCGTCTGTTCGATTGGGGCAATGCTATAAGGAGCGCCATGTAAATACATGCCCTTCTCACCTAACGACTCGCCGTGATCGCTGAGATACAACATGGCTGGATCAAATTTATCTTGCTGATTTTGTAACTTTTTCACCACTTCGCTGATGATGTAGTCAGTATATAAAATGGTGTTGTCGTAGGTGTTAATCAGTTCATCTTGGCTACAGTTTTGAATATCGCTACGCTGACAATCCGGTGTGAACTTACGGTGCTCCGGTGGATAACGTAAGAAATACGTTGGTCCATGGCTACCAATCACATGCAACACAATCACGGTATCTTTACGTTCTGCAGTGGCCAAGGTTTCATCTAATTTGTTGAGTAACACTTGGTCGAAACAATATTGGCCAGTACACAACTCAGGATCGCTGTTCAAATCAATCGTAATGTTTTCAACTTGATCGCACACGCCTTTACAGCCAGAGTCGTTATCAAACCATTGCACTTTAATCCCGCCATGATTCAACACATCTACCGCAGTATCTTGAGCATAGGCGCGGCGAGAATCGTAATCTTCCCGTCCCATGCGCGAGAACATACAAGGAAGAGAAACAGCCGTTGCCGTGCCACATGAACTGGTATCTTTAAAGACAATCAAGCCTTGATCTTGGGTATGGGCGTTGGTTGGCTTGTCATAACCATAATACTGATAATTCATAGACCGCGCGGTTTCACCGACCACAAGCACTAATAAGTTAGGTTTACCATTAGGGTTAGCACTGACATTTTTAGCATCGAGACCCAGTTGCTGATATTCAATCGGCGTTTGCAAATAATGCACATTAATGTACTTAGACGCAGCGCCAATAAAGTACGTCGGCACGATATAACGTTTTAGCTCGTCGTTGTTGCGGCCAAAGGCGGCATAATCTTGGAAATAAAAGAAAGCAATAATAGCCAGTCCCGCCAACATCGTCAGCATAAACAGTACTTTATGCAGTAACTCTTTGAAGAATGGCTGGTATTGAATATCGGCCTTATAGATAAGATACGCGGGTAAAATCCCTGTGAGTAACATATTGATTATTGATGCGAAATTCACATACATCAGCGCTTCAGCATGATTGGTCTGAAAGGTGTTTTCTATCATGCCGTAATCGAAGACGACATTGTATTGATAGGCGGCGAAAAACACACTCGATGACAATAAGGTCAATATGATAAAAAATGGCTTAACGAGGTACTTCACCGTAAATAAGGAAAACACAAAACTGAGGGCAAAGGCTAAAAACAACGGCATAGTGGCGATGAAAATAGGATCGACATCCGGTTGTTTTTCGATGCCTTTTTTAATGATGCCGAATAGTGGGATATTGAAGATACAAACGTAAAATAACGCTGTGATAAAAGTGAATCGATTCACCGATAGAGTCTTAAATCTTGCTAGCACTGATAGCTCTCACTCAAATTAGTTGTTTGTCGAGACTAACTTAATTTTCTTAAGGTAATCTTAGGCTGTAACAGTCAAATTTTTTGCCATAGTAGCAAGCTCTTGGTAATGGCTCAAATTATCTGTGGTTAATGCTCACATTTTAAAAACAAACTTAAAAAAACGGCCGAACCTCAATGAGTTCGACCGTTTTTTGCTCCCCAACCTATTAGGGCCTTGCTCGGTTTTTATCACCAACGAATTAACAATTCATGTTAACCCTGCGGTGATTATCGTAACTGCTGTAATAAGTAGGCAAACGCCATTGAATTAAGTTCCGCAGCTTGATTATTATCTGCAGCGCCGGCGTGGCCACCTTCGATATTTTCGTAGTACAACACATCAATCCCCATGTCTTTCATCTTAGCGACCATCTTACGGGCGTGACCTGGGTGAACCCTGTCGTCACGGGTAGAAGTGGTGAAAAAGACCTTTGGATAATGCACGTCTTTATGCAGGTTATGATAAGGCGAGTAGGTTTTAATGTACGCCCATTCTTCTGGAATATCAGGGTTACCGTATTCGCCCATCCAGCTAGCACCTGCTAATAACTTATTGAATCTAAACATATCAAGTAAAGGTACTTGGCACACGACAGCATTATAAAGATCCGGTCTACGGGTAAATGCCGCGCCCATTAATAGGCCGCCATTACTGCCACCTTGGATGCCTAAATGTTTGCTTGAGGTGATTTTACGGGCAATCAAATCTTCAGCGATCGCCTCGAAATCCTCATAGGCTTTATGTCGATTCTGCTTTAACGCCGCTTGATGCCAAGCAGGACCGTATTCACCACCGCCACGAATGTTGGATAACACATAGACACCGCCCTGCTCTAACCAATTTTTACCAATGGTGGCCGAATAAGAAGGACGCAGCGACACTTCAAAACCGCCGTAACCGTAAAGTAGCGTGGGATGAGTGCCATCTAACTTAAGTTCCTTAGCCATCACCACAAAGTACGGTACTTTAGTGCCATCTTTAGACGTCGCAAAATATTGCTCAGTTTTAAACTTGTCCGCAGCAAACTGTTGCGGCATACCTTTAATTTTCTTTGGATTTAAGGTTTTGGCATTCACAGTGTAGAGACTTGAAGGCTCAAGAAAACTAGTGTAATTCACGAAGAAATCATCACTGTCTTGCTCAACATCCATTACAGTCAAGGCGCCATTCGCTTCAAACGGTACGTGAGTGCTCTGCCAAGCGCCCTTTTCGTCTTGCTCATAACGCACTAATTTACTTTTCACGTTATCGAGCCAATTAACAAAAATTGCACTCTTGCTAAAACTGAGCTGCGCAATCGATGCGGTTTGAGTCGGGCTCACAAATAAACTGAACTTGGCTTTTTGGGCGATAAGATCCGCCACATCGGCATAGACGACCGCGCCTTGCTTAAAGTTGCCTTCTTGATTGGTTAAATCGCTCTTTAACTCAATGAATAACTTACCTTTGAAATAACCTTTAATCTCAGCATCTTGCGGTAAAGGCAATCCAATAAGTTTACCGTCTTGGTACACATATTGGCTGGAGGTATAAAAGGTATGCGCCTCGGTCACTAAACTCAGTGGGGTTTTGTCATCGAATAACACCCAGCCAGAGACTGCAACTGAAGCCTTGTCGCCGGTGAAAACAGGCTTAGCTTGGTCGAGTGGCGTGCCGCGTTGCCACAGTTTAACGCCCCGGGGATAACCCGAGTCCGTCATGCTTTGCCCATCACCAAAATCAGTACCGACAAAGGCGTGATCTTTATCTATCCAGCTCAGGCTCGATTTGGCTTCTTTTAAAAAGAATGGCTTATCTTTGGCAGCAACAAAGGATTTAGTGTTGAGATTAAATTCACGCACTTCCACCGCATCGGCACCGCCGCGAGACAATGAGACAAAACAGCGTTCATTTTCGGGATACTGACAGCTAATATCCTTAAATACCCAATTGACGGATTCAGCTTTACCTAGGGCATCGATATCGAGCACGGTTTCCCATTTAGGATCGGCCTTGGCATATTCTTCCATTGTGGTGCGACGGTAAATGCCGCGCACATGGGTGTCATCCTTCCAAAAGTTGTATAACTTGTCGCCAATATGAGTGGCGTAGGGAATGCGTTCTTTATCGTTCAGGATGGCGAGGCTGTTCGCCACTAAGGTATCAAAACCTTTGAACGCTTTAATTTCGGAGGCCGATGCGGCATTTTGGGTTTTCACCCATTCCATAGGCTTAGCGCCTTCAACATCTTCCAACCAAATATATTTATCTTCTTCTGCGTGAAGTTGACCGCTCATTCCGAGCACTCCTGCAATGCACCAAGGCAGTAATTTATTATTCATTCTATTCCTTTTATACAAAGTCCATCTTGAGATCTGCCCTTACATTACCTTAATTAATATCCAGTTCAACTATTAATCCAACAAGAATGTAACAAAAGGTAAGGTGCTGTAATAGCTGATGATTAATCTAGAATGAATCGCGTTTTTAAAGATGTCGTGCTATAAAAAAGCGTCCACGAGGGACGCTTTTTAGTGGATGAAATAAGGTAAACTAAAACTCGTTATTCATGCGTGACAGCAAATTAAGCAGCACGATTCGTTCCTCACTGCTCATTTTTGCGGTGAGATCTGTGGTGAGTTGTAGATGCAAAGCATCATGTTCAAGGAACAAGGCTTGGCCCTTATCGGTTAACTCCACTAGAATCGAACGGCGATCGGTTTCATGGGGGCGTCGCACAACCCACTGTGCCTCTACCATTTTATCGATTTGAACCGTTAATGTGCCCGTTGTGACACCAATCTTGTCCGCCAATTCCTTCATTCGCATAGCGCCGTGCACGCCAAGTAACTCAATGGTGTGCACCTGCGATAGACTAAACCCTTTGTCGCGCACAATGGCGTGTTCCCATGACGACAGCTTTTCATAAAATTCAATAATCACATGATTTAATGCATGATCTGTTGAATGCGCGGCCGTTGAATGTCCAGCTGTTGATTGTGCAGCAGGCAAATGTGCCTCACTTGCATGCAGGTTTGATGAGGAATGATGTTCAACAGTCATTTAGGCTTCCTTAGCTATACACTCGCGCTGACGACAAGTATGGAGTTCAATGGTGATATGGGCCAATTCAGGAAATTGTGACAGTAACTGATTAAAATAACTGACATCTTTCGGTGAATGGGACACGATAGACACCATAATAGCATGGTGATCGGCGCTCACTCGCCAAAGATGTAAATCGGCCACTTGATGATCCGGTACGGCCTCAAGAGTTTCCACGACCTTACGCTGCAATGACGCTTTAACGCCGCCGTCCAGCAAAATAGGGCTGGTTTGCTGAATGAGTCCCCAAGACCAACGGCTGATAATCACAGCGCCGACAATCCCCATAATCGGGTCGAGCCAAGTTAGTCCCATGTATTTACCAAACAACAAAGCAGCGATGGCGAGCACTGACGTTAACGCATCGGCCAGTACGTGAAAATAGGCCGCACGTAGGTTGTGATCATGGCCACCGTGGGCCTTCTGGCTCTTGTGCTCATGCTCTGCAGCATGTTGGTGATCCTGTTCATGTTGGCAATGGCTGTGATCATGATGACTTTCATCGTGTGCATGTGAGTCATGGGTGTGTGCTTGGCAGTTGTGATGCGCGTGAGCATGTTCGTCTTTATGATCATCTTGATGGTCATGAGCGTGACTATGTCCGTGACCGTGCCCATGGTCGTGGGTATGATGATCTTTAAGTAAAAATACACTCAGCACATTGACGCTTAAACCAATAACGGCCACAAAAATAGCTTCGTTGAAATGAATTTGCTCGGGACTAATCAGTCGCATTCCCGATTCAATCAACATCACCAGTGCCACAAGTCCTAGCGCTATTGCGCTGGTATAACCGCCAAGCACACTCACTTTGCCAGTACCGAAAGCAAAGGCAGGATCGTTAGCGTGTTTACGGGCATAGGAATAGGCGAATAACGTGATCATAAAGGCCGCGGCATGGGTTCCCATATGCCAACCATCGGCGAGCAATGCCATAGAACCGTAAATGGTTCCGGCAGCAATTTCAGCCACCATAGTGATCACAGTTAAATACAGTACATAACGCGTGTTCTTTTCGCCATCGCGGTTCTGGCTCGAAAACTCATGGGAGTGTTGCCACTGGGCGAGTGAGTGCCCTTGGCGGTGGGCAGTAGCTTGATGCCCTGTCGCTTGCTCGACTGCTGTTGATTTCATTGTGTAATTCCTACTCCATGTCCATCGCTATCAATGATAAAAAACGTGTTGCCTGAATTATAGTTTGAAAATCAAAATATATGAAATTCAAATTAGTCATTTATCAAGATATACCGTTTTCAAACTTTTAAACGTGCATCTGGATCCCCATAATGCATCTGTACTCCTATCATCAGTCAGACGCTGATATGTGAATTAAGATAGGCAGCTAGACTAGGCAAAGGATATCAGGCAAGGTTTAATGGATTAGCGTTTGATTTATGTGTGAAAACAGCTGATTCAGCAGAGTAAGATTGGCTTTATTGCAGCCTTATTATTCAGATGGATAAAAATTATTTGGGTAAAAATCGATTTTTTATTGAATAATTTAACCCTTTTTTACCTCTGCTGCGTTTATAGGGGCAGAACAACGACAAACTTGTCGACATCCATTCAGTTCGATTAGGAGAAACAAGATGAAATTGAAGACCTTATTTAGCGTTAGCGCTGTTCCCCTTGCATTTACATTATTGTCATTCAATGCTGCGGCAGTCAGCCCGCCACACCCAACAGGATTAGATGCGCCTATGATCAGCATTCAACGTTTTGACCCAAAAGATTACAGCGCACAGGAAGCGACTAAGATGTTCCCTGCTCCGGCGGCTGGTATGGTGCAGCACATTTTGAGTTTGCCTAAGTTAGAAAACGAAGATGACTACATGATCGAAATCCAAATTGGCCAGACTCAAATGGTCGATTGCAATAAGCATGGATTAAACGGGGAATTGAAGGAACTGACTGTACAAGGTTGGGGTTATAACTACTATCAAGTGGATGAAATCGCTGAAGGGCCGAGCACTATGATGGCCTGTTTCGAATTGGCGAAGAAAGAAGCTTTTGTTCGTATTCCGGGTGAACTGAAAATGCGCTACGACAGTCGTTTACCTAAGGTATTTTATCTACCAGAAGGCGCGGAACTGCGTTTCAGAACGTGGAAAGTGGATTCAACCTATCAATATTCCAAGTAAGTAGCACGATTTTAACGATCGAGTCATCAATCGAATGCGCTTCGAGTCTTTGCTGATTGATAAAAGCAAAGACTCGAAGAACATTAACTAGAATCGTTTAATTCTAACAACTTGCATGATTTCTATCTCAAAACCCGCCACAGTTTCTGTTTCTGGGTAATAGATGACATTGATCTTTTGCCCTTGCAGATTACGATATTTTTTCACCCGTCTGAATTTAAACGGAACATCACAATCTTCAATCATAACAGTATGTTGTATCCACTCCGCCTTTTCCCTTTGCATATGCGAAACCACAGTCACACCTTCAGAGTGAACCAAATGTTCATGGGTGGCTAACATCTTTTTTACGGCCTTATTCATGTTCAACTCTTTTATCATCTAGTTGCGACAACAGTGACTCAACTTTCTGTTTAATTTCAGCATATCTCAATTTTTCACAGCGGCCGAAGCCACTTAACTTACGCACT
Organism: Shewanella sp. SP1S2-4; assembly: GCF_031932075.1. Classification (NCBI taxonomy): domain Bacteria; kingdom Pseudomonadati; phylum Pseudomonadota; class Gammaproteobacteria; order Alteromonadales; family Shewanellaceae; genus Shewanella; species Shewanella sp. SP1S2-4. The sequence goes on along the minus strand of NZ_JAUOET010000003.1, from coordinate 161,604 downwards.
TGGAACCGACTCACCAAGGGCACCGACATACCAGCGAGGCAACGACAATAAGTATCAAGTGACAAAGTCTCAATGCCCTTAGCCGTTAAATGATGTTTCAACTCTCGCAAATCAGCCAATATCTGCAGATTTGTCGGCCACGTCGGTTCGGTCGAATAACTCAACTTAGCAAAATGACCGCGGCAGACACTGCAATGACCGCATGCAACCGGTGTTTCATTATCATCAAAATAACGGGATAAATTGTGGCTTAAGCACGTCTCAAGTTCAAAAAAGCGGACTAACTGCGCGATTCGCGCAATTTCTTTCTGCTCTTTATCAATAAAATAATGGTACAGCTCATCGATGAGTTCGGGACGCGCTAATGCGGCAACATCCACCCGATAAACATCGGTAATTCGTTTAGTCTCTAATTCAATCAACTGATGTTCAGCTAAATATTCCAGCGCGGCTAACACGCGGCTGCGCTCATGACCCGTCGCACTGTACAAGGCATCAAAATCTAACGCGCCCCATATTTTCTTCATCTGCGTATGATTAAAAATCTGCGTCAAAAACGCCTGCCGCTCAGGATTAAATCGGCTCAGAATGGTCTGTTTGTCGACCAAAAACTTGTAATTAACGTCAGCGTAGTAAGCGAATAACGGCTTAACCACACCTAAAATTTCTAGCTGCACAAGTAACGTTTTTAACGGTAACTGGCGAATATTACTCGCCGTCGACACGCCATTGAGCTGACATTCCCACTGACCGGAATCTTGTTCAAGTCGAATAGCCTCAATGACTTGTGCTATACCTTCTCGCTCCGGCGTATCGCCATACACAAAATTCTCAACGGTATTGAGCCCGTCAAGATTGGCCAAAGTGACACAATGGGATAACGCACCATCACGCCCTGCTCTGCCGATTTCTTGGCTGTAGTTTTCAATGGATTTAGGCAAATCGTAGTGGATCACAAAACGAATATTGCTCTTATCGATTCCCATGCCAAAAGCGATGGTTGCCACTACCACTTGCAGCTTATCCTGCATAAAATCATTTTGAATTTGTTGACGTTTTTCATCTTCAAATCCAGCATGATAGGCACTGGCGACTATACCTTGTTGGCTCAAAAGTCGTGCGACCGTTTCGGCGGTTTGCTGCAAAGTCACATACACAATGCCGGCACCTGAGAATGATGCAATCTGCTGAACCAGTAAGGCATTCTTCTCTTGCGTTGATACAGGCAGTACAGTCAAATCTAAATTGGGCCGATAAAATCCCGTTTGTGCTATGTGTTCAGGCGCAATATCAAAGCGTTTTGCCATATCCAGTTTCACTTTACGTGTTGCTGTGGCCGTCAATAACAGTACTAATGGGATCTCAAGCTCACGCCGATAGTCGGGCAATTTAAGATAATCGGGCCGAAAATTGTGGCCCCATTCTGAAATACAATGCGCCTCATCAACGACCAGCATTGACAGCGGAACCGATTGAATAAATTGCCGAAAACGTTCATTTTTGAAACGTTCAACCGACACCATTAAAATTTTCAATTTGCCAGAACGCGCATCAGCCATCACTTGCTGACTTTGCTCAGCACTTAAGGTTGAATCTATGCTGGCCGCATGAATTCCCTTAGATTGTAAAAATTCCAGCTGGTCTTTCATCAAGGCGAGTAAAGGTGAAATCACTAAACTCAAATGGGGTAATTGCAATGCTGTAAATTGGTAACAAAGGGATTTACCAGAACCCGTGGGAAAAATAGCCAAACTCGACTTCCCCGCCAACAGTTGGGTTATCGTTTGCGCTTGGCCAGAACGAAATTCAGAAAACCCGAAATCCCGCTGCAACAAACTAATGTATGGATTAGTTTCTGGAATGGAATTAAACATCAACCGTCCTTTACACTCATCCTTACCACCCCAAAAATTGGGTATACCGCAAGAAAAAGATTCAGCATTAAGTGAGTCGACTAGTCTAGCAAATTTTGAGCTACTTTACGGAGTTAATTACCGACAACTGAGTTTTGACGCTGAGTTTATCAATTGGAATCAATGATGCCGCAGATGAAGAATGATGGTTAATGTATTGATTTTATGAGAAGTAAATAGCCATTTTTATAAAAAATTGAATGCGAAAATAAAAATGGCTTTAGAAATTTGAGCTATGGCTAACGTATGCGCCGAGGCTAAAGCTGAGGTTAATCTCGGCAAAGCAAAGCCTTCAGTTTACGGTTTTCTTGCAAGGTATAAATTAATCAGCGAGGTGAGTTTATCCTGAAATCTTTCTTCAAAACTATCGATATCACGTCCGATAGAGACAAGATACTTAGTCGCTTGTTCGCGAGAAAGTAATTTATTGGCAACACTGTATTGCATCTCTTCCAAGGTTTTATCGTATCTTGGGATCAGCAACCAAGTACCAACATCGACGTCGAAATGTTGCATCGCTTTTTGGGCCAAAGCACAAAAAGCCTCAATGTGATCCACACCATCTGGTCCGAGACAGCCAGGTTCAATTCGGCACAGGACAGCAATTTTCCTTTCATTTGCAATGCTTACACTCATTTCTGATGCCCCATGTTACTTAATCCTAAACTAAAAATATCCCTTTAAACTTAACAGCAATTTTACGTGTCTGCACAGATAAGTCACGGCTAACTTGCTCATTTAAGCGATTATTGATCACGTATCTCGACGCTAATAATATTGTCAACAATATCATCTGAGTGCTGTAAATGATTTTGTGAGTTATCAGCATCATGCTCCGACAATAAGTTATCTATTGCCTGATCAAAACTGTCCAACTTTTGAGACTCCATATAACGCTTTAATCTCAGAATAATATCCCTACTTACCTCGATATGAGACTTTTTCTGACGTTTTTTTATTTGTGATAACTCTTTACGAACCATACGCCAACCCAAATCAGTAAAATACTGATTGAGCATTTTATTTACCTTCATGAGCTCGTTGTCGAGTCGCTGTGCCTTTTTGCGTAATCGGACTAATTCATTTAATTGCGTCACCAACTCAGTATATAAAACCGTTTGTAACTCAGCGCCACAAAACCAATCTGGTTTAGATGCGACGGCTTCAGGATTGATAAGGCGATAAATTAAGGGTAAGGCAAAAATCAATTCTGCTTCCTCAAGCAATAATAATTTTCTGCCTGAGGTTGGTTTGTCTTGTTGATATATCCAAGCTTGCGGTTCCATAAATACGTTTCTTCAGTTAAGCATGCGTTCAATGCGGATAAAATAAATGGGAACTCATGCTAGTACAAATCGACAAGTATTAATATATGGTTCAACCATTTTATTGATTAATGATCGATTCCTTATGCTTCATTTTACCCTAGGCTGAAATAGCTCAATGCATATCACCTCAATAACCAGATAAGCGGTTGCCGTTATTCGCTTAAATTTCACCCAACATACAAACCTAGTTTAACGGCCTTCTATTCAAGAATGATAAGTAAAGAATCCGCCTTCTTAGAAGGCGGCTTTGACTTGCCCCTGGAAGGGGCTATTCCAAGAACCTACATCATCTGCAACGACAATTGAGCCTCATGTTCCTGATCTTGTTTATCTTGATGGCGCACATATCGTCTAATGAATTCTTCATTAACACCTACTGTGTCTACAAAATAACCTCTGGCCCAAAAGCTATTGCCCCATAGCTTTTTACGTACATGAGGGAATTTATTGAATAGCCTTATCGCACTTCTTCCTTTCAATACTCCCATCAGCGTTGATACTGACAGCTTCGGCGGGATTATGACTACCAAGTGAACGTGGTCTATCTGAACGTTTAATTCTAAAACCTCACAACCCTTCATATTGCAAAGGATATAAATTGACCTGTATAACTCCTTACCAAGGTTTCCTTTTAAAATTTTAAAACGGTACTTCGGAGTCCAAACAATATGATATTTGCAACGCCAATAAACATGTGATGAACTTCTATAATCGCCCATGCTTTTCGTTTCCTCTTACTTGTGGTGAATAAGAAGTCTCTTTTAGCATGGGCGTAATTCAGGCTATAGCCTCAAGGAACAATCACCACCGCCAGAGGCGGTGGTTTTGGGATGACAATAAAATGGTTACACCATTCTTTTAATCTGCACATCTGTGGCTAACCGAGTTCAAAACTATCTCATACAAACAGTACAAATTTCATACTAAATTTGGCTCTTATTATAACTCTGCTGAATTAATCACCATTGTAATAACGGGTTTATCTTGGTTATTTTTTTAACTAAACAATCCAACTTAATGTTATTTAATGCCCCTCCTCTGATAAAAGAGGATTATTTAAACAAATAAGTACTCTACCAGTGATAATGACGATTATCACTGGTAGATATAGCTATGATTTGCGTATAATTACGCCTTCTTAATTCGATATCAGGTGACTTCTACAGCATGTCTAAAATGATCCGGACAAATAGTAATGCTCAAAATAACACCAATATATCGAATGAAATAGCGACTGTATCAGGTCATCACCATAATAACCGTGCTGAACAGCCACGTTTTTTTGAAGAGTCTTTCCTGCCACAATCTGTTCGAAGTGATTATTTAAGCGCCGCCGAAGAAACTGAATACGAAATTTCAGTGAACACTCGCCGTGTTTATAATACAAGCTTTAGTGTATTTAGCCGTTATTGTGCCGAGCACCAACTGCAGGCCCTGCCCGCAGATCCACGAAGCGTAATTTCATTTATTGGTCATCAAAAAGAATTGATCCAAGAAAGCACTGGCGTTCAACTTTCAAAGCAAACATTAACCACAAGGTTGGCAGCAATTCGCTACCATCATATTCAAGCGGGATTCCACTCGCCTACCGAACATCCTCTGGTGATCAGAGTGATGCGTGGCTTGAGCAGAAATCAATCTCGCCATGTGAGTGACTATGATCAGCAACCCATTATGTATGATGAAGTGGAAATGTTGATCCAGGCTATCGATGAACAAGTGCAGCCATTAACCCGAGTGCGGGACAAAGCGATTATTCAATTAGGATTACAAGGTGGGTTTCGTCGTTCTGAACTGGCAGATATAAAAGTTCAGTATGTCAGTTTTCTGCGTAACAAATTAAAAGTGCGCCTGCCCTATTCGAAGAGTAATCAGCAAGGCCAACGGGAATGGAAAGACCTGCCAGACCATGAACCCTTTGCAGCACTCGACGCCGTGAAAAATTGGTTATCGTTAGCCAATATTGAAGACGGACATTTATTTAGATCACTTTCCCGTGATGGAAAAAATTTACGTCCGTATCAAATGAAAGACCGACATTCCGGATCCAGTTCATTACTGAATAAAAATAGTGGTTTCCTTACCGGCGATGATATTTATCGCATCATTAAAAAATATTGTACTAAAGCAGGACTGCCCGCCAAATTTTATGGTGCCCACAGTTTGCGCAGTGGCTGCGTAACACAACTGCATGAAAATAATAAAGATCACTTGTACATCATGGCCAGAACCGGACATACCGATCCGCGCTCACTTCGTCACTATTTAAAACCAAAAGACTGAAACTTAACGATCACAGGTCAAGCATTAACTTCTCGTTTTAGCCTGAATTTTAAACTGAGAAATAGACTTCACTTGATTCTTCTAAGAAGGAAAAGGATTTCATTCAAAGGACATTAATGTACAGAACTAATAAGTATTAATGGAAACACATTAGATAATTATATAAATTAACAATTTAAGTTATATTAAAAACATCAAATTAGAGCAATGAATCTAATTAATGTTATTTTAAGATTGATATCTTTCCAACATAAAATACTTATCACATCCAATTTAAAATTCTTAAAACATATAAGCTTTGTTAGTATGTAAATTATTCCTGTAATATAAAATCAGCTTTATTGTCATATTGGTACTTTAGCCTTAGGCACGAAATTTAATTCATCGTACTAGCCGGAGTAAAATATGAGTAAGGCCACCTTTGATCCTACACTTTATAATAAAAGTAATAATGAACCCTTTAATCAAGTGTTGGATAAGCATTTATCTCGCCGTAATTTCGTAAAAAGTGGCTTAGGCCTCAGCGCTATGACAGCTTTTGCCAGTGTTGGCTTAACCGCTTGTGGTTCAGACAATGAAACTGTTCCTAAACCTGTCGATCCAGTCACGCCAGTGCCACCGACTAAAAGTAGCGCCAAGCTTAACTTTACATCGGTTGCGGGTTCTCGCTTAGATGCGGTTGTCGTGCCAGAAGGTTACACAGCGCAGGTGTTAGCACCTTGGGGCACGCCATTAAACGCAAAAGCGGCGCCATGGAAAAACGATGGTAGTAACACGGCCGATGACCAAGCCAACTCAGTGGGCATGCACCACGATGGCATGCATTTCTTCCCATTAAATGATGCGGGTGATGACGGTCTACTCTGCATTAACCACGAATACATTGACGAAGATGCCTTGCATCCTACGGGCCAGACATTTGACCCCACTTCTGGTCTTCGCACTGTTATCGATGAAGTGCGCAAAGAAATTAACGCTCACGGCGTGTCGGTTGTACGTATAAAACTGATGAATAATCAATGGGAAGTTGTCAGTAATGATGGTCATAACCGTCGATTTACTGGCGCGACTGTGATGGATATCAGCGGTCCTCTGGCCTACTCTTCGCTACTCGAAACCCGCTATTCTCCCGATGGCAGCCAAGCTGCGCGGCACCTTAAATAACTGTGGTAATGGCTACACGCCTTGGGGCACTTACCTGACCTGTGAAGAAAATTGGCCAGGCTATTTTGCCAATCGTGGCAGCTTAACCGCCGATCAGAGTCGCATCGGGATCAGTAAAACCAGTACACGTTATGGCTGGGACGATCTTGCCGGTCATGATGAAGAACGTCTCGATGAATTTGCGCGTTTCGATGTCACGCCAAAGGGCGCAAGTGCTCAGGATGACTACCGTAACGAAGCAAACGGCCACGGTTTCATTGTGGAAATCGACCCGTACAACGCCACCTCTCGCGCGGTAAAACGTACTGCCCTTGGTCGTTTCCGCCATGAAGGTTGTACCTTTGGTAAATTGACAGAAGGCAAGCCCGTGGTGTTCTATTCTGGCCACGATTCGCAATTCGAATACCTCTATAAATTTGTTTCAAATGCGGCCTGGGATGCAAAGGATGCTGACAGCAGCAACCGCCTGCAAACAGGCGATAAGTACATGAATGAAGGTACTTTATACGCGGCTAAATTCAATGAAAATGGTGGCGGTATTTGGTTACCTTTGACGTTAGATAGCCAAACCACTGACGGCAAAACCCTAGGCGATAGCTTCACAACTTTGGCCGACATTATTTTAAACACAGCGGGCGCAGCGGACCTAGTCGGCGCAACACCTATGGACCGACCTGAATGGTGCGCGGTCGATCCGTTCACGGGTTCTGCTTATTTGACCCTGACCAACAACTCAAAACGTACCGAAGCGAATCCTGCCAACCCAAGATTAAAAAACTACTTCGGCCATATTATTCGTTGGGATGAAGGCGACAAAGCGACTGAATTTACATGGGATATTTTTGTGTTTGGCTCACCCAGCGATGCCAATGCTGAGACCAACTTGTCAGGCTTAACCGATCTCAATCAATTTGCCAGCCCTGATGGGTTAGCCTTTGATAAACGCGGTATCTTGTGGGTTCAAACCGACAATGGCGCAAAGGAAGTTGCCGAAGAAACCAACGATCAAATGCTCGCGATCGTGCCTTCAACACTGGTGGATGGCCAAGAGAAACAAGTAGGCGTAACGGCCGATAATCAAATGGAGTTAAAGCGTTTCTTCGTCGGCCCCAACGACTGTGAAGTGACAGGTTTTGCCATTAGCCCTGATTACACTTCGGTATTTGCTAACATTCAGCATCCCGGTAACTGGCCTTATTCGTCCAATGCCGCAGAACAAACGCCAACTGGAGTCACATTACGGCCTCGCGCCGCCACTGTGGTTATTCGAAAATCAGATGGTAAAGAAGTTGCAGTTTAAGACGTTATTTAAGGAATATATTTGCTTTAGTTAAAGCGCAAATAAAGCTTTCTTGCCAGAGCAAACTTTAGCCTATATAAAACTCCCCTCAAGTGAGGGGAGTTTTTATTTAAGATAGTCACTAACTTAAATTTTTATATTACCCATTCATTTCGAAGATTAATTAACGCTTGTCGTTATTGGCTTGTTCGAAGGCAAGTTCAAAGGCATTGGTAAAATCTGTGATTGGCAGAAGATCTTCACGGCAACGTCGATTACGGCCCAGTAATGATGATTCAACAAATAAATCAAACCACGTACTTAAGACTTTGCCATTAGCCGCTTCGCCTATCGCCCCTAATGCTAAGGATGCCACCTCGGCGGTGCCAAGTTGAAAGTCATGGCTGCCTTTACGCAATGCATAGGTTGCCAGCGTATCTGGGTCAAAGGAAAGCAGTGGCAAAGAATGCAAGTATGGACTCTTACGGAACATTTTAATCGCTTCACGCCAACTGCCATCGAGCATGATTAACAACGGCCGTTTGCCTTCGGCTAATGTCGACATAGGCACTTGGTTTAGTACCGTTTGTCCTTGCTCCGCATATTGGGCTGGAAACACTAAATAAGGTTGATATTGCGGCGAATCGAGCAAGGCAAGTAATGCCGCTTCGGGTTCTGTGCGCGACCAAATATAGGCGTGCGTATCTGGGATAAGATCCGCAATCAAGCGCCCGCTATTAGTTGGTTTTAGCACTTCATCGTTGTACATGATCAGCAGGAAACTGGCTTGAGTCTGTAACTGACGACGCAGCGCACAGGTACAGAACTGCTCACCTAATAAGCATAATGGACAGCGGATCAGTTTTTTACCACGGGCACCAAAGGGCTTAGTCGAAATAGACTTACGGTACTGATATAAATGGTGCACTGCATGTGGGGCTAAAGCCATAAGAACCAATTCTCTTTCAAACTTATTAGGGGTTGCGGCTAAATTATTCAGCACTTTCCTCTCGCGGTGGCGCAGTTTATCCCTTGGCCGTAAATGGCGCAATCTGCGCAATGCATTATCGGGATAAAAGGCATAAGTGTCGGTGCTTGAGGGTATAAACTGCTGACTCAACTTTGCATTATGATTAAGGAAATCTCTTAGAATAGCGCAACAACTGTAATACTGAAGTTCATGTCATCACGCAGTATTTAACACTCGATTAGCGAGGCCAACCTTTCAGTTACTTACAGAGGGGATATTGACGCTAAATATCAGTAAGGACTTAACTTAATGGGGAATTACCGTAATATCGTGTGTAATCTCTACTCTATAAATGCAATTTCGATAAAAGGTCAATTATGCAACGACATACCCTGCTCGCTACCATGCCGTTATTAAGCGGTGTGCTGCTCACTGCAACGCTTTTTTCTAATGTCACTACGGCCCAAACGCTTAATACCAAAGACATCCAGTCACTTGTTGATTCTGCCGTCAAACCTCTGATGGCCGAATACGGCATTCCCGGTGCTGTGATTGGCATCACCATTGAGGGTAAACAGTATTTTTACCAATATGGCGTCAGTTCTAAAACCACAGGGCAAAGTGTGACAGAACATACCCTGTTCGAGATTGGCTCAATCAGTAAAACCTTTACCGCGACACTGGCGAACTATGCACAAATCGAAGGCAAATTATCACTCACGGATATGACCAGTGATTATGTTCCTGCATTAAAAGGCAGCCATTTTGATAAGATTAGTCTCATCAATCTAGCGACTCACACTGCGGGAGATCTGCCGATGCAAGTGCCCGACAAGGTCACGAATAACGCAGAATTAATGGATTATCTTAAGCATTGGCAACCGTCATTTGCCGCAGGGACGCACAGGAATTACGCCAATCCAAGCATTGGCCTGCTCGGCATGATTGCCGCACAGAGTTTAGATAAAACGTTTCATCAAGCTCTTGAGCAAACGCTATTTCCACAATTGGGTATGGCTAGCAGCTATATTCAGGTTCCGAGCAGCAAAATGGCTGATTATGCCCAAGGCTACAATAAGCAAGACATGCCAGTGCGGGTCAATCCCGGTGTATTAGCCGATGAAGCCTATGGCGTTAAAACCACAGCCACGGATCTGCTACATTTTGTGGAGGCCAATATGCAAATGCACCCGCTAGCTAAGCCACTGCAAACGGCACTCGATGAGACCCATACGGGATACTTTGATGTCGGCATGATGACCCAAGATATGATTTGGGAGCATTACTCCTATCCTATTGATCTTGATAAAATACTTGAGGGTCATACTCAGGAAGTGGTGTTTGGCAGTACGCCAGTTAAACCTATAGTGCCGCCCCTCGCGCCGCAGCAAAATGTGTGGATTAATAAAACCGGCTCAACCGGCGGTTTTGCCGCTTATGCAGCATTTATTCCTGCGCAAAAGCTTGGCATAGTATTGTTAAGCAATAAAAATTATCCCGTTCCGCCACGGGTGACTGTGGGCTATCAGATTTTAACTGGCATAGAGAAATTACAAAAATAGCATCTTGCTGGTAGCGACTATCTAGCATTAAGGGAAATAAGGGGATAGCCCGATTCGCTATCTCCTTTTTTATTTGTTCCTTATCTATATTTTTAGCGTGATTTTTTTAGGGTGGCTTGTATTAGACATCTTATCCACTTGCTTACCTCCAATCTCTTAATAGCCAATATTTTTAAGCAAACTCCCATGTAAGAAAATAGGCAGTGAAGGGTTAATCTGAGTATTAATTCATTTGCAATTATTCGACCTGGTTAACAGATAAATAACCCTACGTAAGTTTAGCTTTACAGCTAAAAATGAAGAGAAAAACTTATGAGTCGCATTAAAAATTATTTCATCAAATCAATATGATTGACACTTGAAGTTACGCTTTTAGGGAGTAAGATGCGCGCAAATACCTTAAGTGACCTTTTTCGGAAATATCATGTCAGGCACGCCTCACTCTCCTATTCATCACGATGTCGCTCCAACGGCGAGTCAGTCTAGTTTACTGTTAATGATTGTCTTTATGGTCGCCTGTGGCCAAATGGCGCAAACGATTTTTGTGCCTGCCCTTCCGCAAATTGCACTCGGGCTCCATGTGGACGCCAGTCAGCTACAAGCAGTGATGGCCTGTTACTTACTCTCCTACGGGATGTTTCAATTTGTGTATGGCCCAGTGTCAGATCGCGTTGGTCGTAAAATGCCACTCGTCGTGGGTATCGCTATTTTCATCATAGGAGCAGTGTTTGCGGCTCAGGCCACAAGCTTTAACCAACTGATTATGGCGAGCCTTATCCAAGGATTAGGCACAGCCAGCGCGGGCGCTTTATGCCGGAGCATTCCCCGCGATCATTACTTTGGCGACCGACTGGTTAAATTTAATAGTTATGTTTCTATGGCCGTAGTGTTTTTACCTTTACTGGCACCATTTATCGGTAGCGCCAGTGCGGCCTACTTCGGCTGGCAAGCCGTGTACTGGGTGTTAGCAGGATTCGGTGCCGTGGTCTGGCTGTTATTGATATTCGCCTTTAAAGAGTCATTACCTAAGGCGCAGCGGGAACATCAAGCCGTTATCGCATCCTATCGGCATGTCCTGCGCCATAGAGCGTTTCGAGCTTACTTGTTTTCTTTGATCGCGACCTTTGCGGGTATTGCGGCGTTTGAAGCCATTGCCGGCGTTCTCTATGGCCAATATCTTGGGCTGACGCCTTTCATGGTCAGTTGTTATTTTGTGGCGCCGATTCCAGGCTATTTATTGGGCGCGCTGATTGCTGGTCGACAAAATAAGCCGCAAAGAGTTATCTATCAAGGTGTTGCGCTGCTTGGCGCTGGCGCCTTATTCATGTTGATCCCGGGGCTTTTCAATTTGGTCGTCGGTTGGAGTTTACTGGTTGGATCGATTTTATTCTTCAGTGGCGCTGGTATGCTGTTCCCTACCCTGACCTCGGCGGCATTAGAGCCATTTCCACGTCAAGCAGGAATTGCGGGGGCATTACTGGGAGGATTACAAAACTTTGGTGCCGGACTTGCCGCATTGACTATGTCTTTAGTGCCTATGGGCGGCCAGTTGAGCATAGGTTTATTAAGCGCTGTCATGGTGGTGTTAGTGATTTTGTCTTTGTATTACGCCAGAGATCAAAATGACACTCACCACAATTTGATGCCACAGATTTAATGTCCTAAATTTAAGATCCTAGATTTAAAACTATAGATTTAAAACCATAGATTTAATGCCGAAAAATTGAAGTCATAGCGTTCTTAGCTTAAGCAAAATCTATTATCGTAATTTAACAAAAAAACCCACATTGATGTGGGCTTTTTTAATCGGTAACAAACTGTACTTAAACAGAAATATTGGCAAATACGTTGTGCTATAGAACCCAGCGTTACAGAATGCGGCGCAGTAAAAAGTCGGCTTTAAGGCGACGAATTCGGGTCATGATCTTCTTCACAGGTGCAGGATAACTCTGCAAGGTATCCACTTGGCTGTAGTGATATAACCGCTGTGTGTGCTCAAGAATATGCGCCTGCTCGGCTTCAAACTGAGCTTTCCAGCAACCAATTTCATCTTGGATCAACAAACCATTCTCAAGATCCAGCGCCCAAGCTCTTGGATTCAGGTTAGAGCCTGTGATCAAATGCTTATTGCCGTCGGCACTGATGCCCTTGAGGTGATAACTGTTGATGCCGTGTTTCCACAGATGGATATTCAGCTGGCCATTATCAATCGCCCACTGTTGGCGTTTAGCAAACTTACGCAATGATTGCTCATACATATAGGGCAAGGCACCTATAGTGGAGAAATCCTGCTCAGGCGGAATATAAAAATCGTTAGCCGTCTTGTCGCCCACCACGATGTCGATGCGTTTGCCATTGCGTAAATGCTTAGCTAAAGCACGCACCAAAATATACGGCGGATTAAAATAGGGCGTGCAGATAAACAGCGAGTCCTTTGACTCTTCCACCAAGGCGACAACCACTTTATTGAGTAAGTTTTTCTTGCGCCCTAGCCCAAGTAACGGCGTGATGCGGTTGCCATCACGGGTTTCCTTAAACTGGTACTCAGCGTCAGACAATCTCAGCTTAAAGCTGCGCATGTCAGTCTTAGGTGGCAGTACTTCTTGCTCAGCATCTTGCGTTAACGAACACACGGCAGGATCGGCAATGATATTTTTCTGGATCATCACACGCATACTGCGGGCTAATTCGGCCGACTCAATCAAGTGATAACGGTCGAAACGATACTTATCATTTTGTTGTAAATAGATATTATTGAGACTGGCACCGCTATAGATCACCGCATCATCGATAATAAAGCCCTTAAGATGCAGCACGCCCATAAATTCACGGGATTTGACGGGTACACCTAAGATATCGATAGGATGTTCGGCTTCAGCCATCACTTTGCGGTACATTAAATAGTTACCGCTATCGCCTTTATGGCCAATCAAGCCGCGTCTTGCGCGGTGAAAATCCACTAATACTTTGACATCAAGCGCTGGATTTGCCGCTTTGGCATCCATCAGGGCTTGTAATACTTCACGGCCAGCTTCGTCATCTTCTAAATACAGCGCCGCAATATAAATACTGTGCTTGGCGCTCGCGATACGAGCGAGTAATTCTGCCTTGAAACGGCATGGCGTGAGCAACCACGTTAAAGCCTCGGGTTGAACGGCTATTCCACCAAGCTTATCTAGCAAGGCATCCTCCTTTAATCATGCTGACCACCCCGATAGGAAGCACTGGGGTTCAGTGATAAAAACATCACAGCAATATGTGTTAACTCTGGATAGGCCTCTGTCACTGCCTGCCTGATCGTTTTTTCTACTTTAAGATGGATATCAGGGTCCTTAGGGAACCAGAGTAACTCAACTTGGACGAAGCGTTGATCAATTTTTCCATTTCTAAAACTGATGCTTGGGATCCAATCTAACGTGAAACTCTCTGCATTACCTTTACATATATCCGCCAATGACTGCAGTAATGTTTGGCTGAACGCTGCAACGACCGCTTGTGGTAAGCCGCGCATACTAATATGTGGCATGGTTTAGTTGTTACCTAAGAACCTAAAATCGTAAGGGGTAGAAATTACCGACTTCACCTCGTCTCGGCAAGACTTTTCTCCCAAAAGCTCTGTTAAAGCTCGCGGTTTTGCTGGTAATTTGACCTCACGCGATGTAATCCTGCCGTAGCGCCACTATTTAGCTAGAAATCATGTCTTTTGGGCAAGGATTACAACCACATTTAAGGGCTGATTTTTTGGTACAACTATCATGTTAAGGGCAATGCAAAAGTGTGAATATTATCGCTTCTATAAACCTGACAGTCCCTGAATTAAATGATGTTTAACGCAAGCTGCCTATACAAACCGTCGCTGGCTTTACTGAATATCTGCAAAAATGTCGGTCAAATCACAAAATAATCTTCAAACCTATTTCGTTTACCCCGAACCCAATGATTTAGCGTAAACTAAAACGCCTATTTGCGATTGAATCAACACGATAAAAGACCAAAACCATGAACAAAAAAATTCTGCTGACGTTAGCGCTGACACTGCTGTTTGCTTGGGGTATTTTCCATTTTAAAGCCCAATTGGGATTACTGATCCTGCCACTGTTTATCGGACTGGTATTGTTTGTTACCCTACGTTTATATCGCTTGATGGAAAAGGATGACGGCAGCAGTGAAGATTAGCCCTGCATTGTTCAACTTTATCCTGAAGGCCCATGATGTTCTTAATAAAAATGGCCAATCGCTAACATGGAAACGTTACTGAAAACCACTCTGTATGCCAGCCTTCTCCTAGCGGCGAGCCACAATCTCGCCCGCGCTGAACACATCGACGCTGGAGCGATACAGTCCCAAACCATTTCGCTCAGCCAAGCGGTCAGCAAAATCAGCCCTCGGCACTCGCAAATTGCGCTACTGGCGATGGACATGTCGAGCAATCAAGTGATCTTTAGTCAACAGGCTGAGACCCTGTTTATTCCCGCCAGCACGCAAAAGCTACTCACTGCTGTGAGCGCCATGGCTCAGCTTGGGCCTGATTTTAGTTATGTCACTGAATTATGGACGGACGCACCAATACGCAAGGGCCATATCGCCGGCAGCGCTTATCTGCGTTTTAGTGGCGATCCGACGTTCACTCAAGCCGATCTCAAGGCCATTTTTGCCAGTCTCGTGAAACAAGGCATTAATCGTATTGATGGACATCTGTATTTGCTCGGCGATAAACAAGAGCAAATGCAAGCCCCTGGTTGGGTGTGGGATGACTTAGGCATTTGTTTTGCCGCGCCTGTGTCGAGTTACATTATCAATCAAAACTGCGTTTATGGTCAGTTCAACCCCAGCACGGCGAATAAGCCTTCACAGGTGAGCCTGCGCACGGGGAGTTATGGGGTAAAAGTCAGCAGCGATGCGGTATTTGATCCCAAGGCGAGTCGCGAATTTTGCCAGCTTGATTTGGTGCGACTAGGCCAAAACAACTATCATCTGCGTGGCTGTTATCCGGGCGGTGAAGCGATTGGACTAGCGATTGCGGTCAGCGATCCGTTCAAATTTGCCCAAGATAACCTCACCTCGCTGCTCAAAGGTGAGATGTCACTGGCGGGTAAAGTTAAGCTCGGCACTAGCTTGCCCAAAAAGGCGAAACTGATTGCCAGCCATAGCTCGGCGCCACTGCCTGAACTGCTCGATACTATGCTGCTCAAGTCGGATAATTTGATTGCTGATAGCCTGTTTAAACAGCTTGGCAAAAGTTATTTCAATGCCCAAGGTAGCTTTACTAATGGCGCGGCAGCCATGCAGCGGATTTTAACGGAGTTAGGTGTCGATCTGAGTAACGCTAACATTGTCGATGGTTCTGGGCTGTCACGCTATAACTTACTCAATGCCCAGCAGTTAGCAGCGGTATTGGCACTCATCCATAAGGACAGTCGCTTTAGCCCGTTAATCACCAGTCTGCCGCAAGCAGGAATAAGCGGTACCTTAAGGTATCGCATGGGCTATAACAAGCCGCCACTTAAACAGCAAATTTTTGCTAAAACAGGCTCGATGCAAGGCGTGTCAAACTTAGCGGGCTTTATCCGTTTGCCTGAACACAGTGA
The DNA here is from genome assembly GCF_031932075.1 of Shewanella sp. SP1S2-4. Classification (NCBI taxonomy): domain Bacteria; kingdom Pseudomonadati; phylum Pseudomonadota; class Gammaproteobacteria; order Alteromonadales; family Shewanellaceae; genus Shewanella; species Shewanella sp. SP1S2-4. The sequence goes on along the minus strand of NZ_JAUOET010000003.1, from coordinate 145,517 downwards.
CACCCTGTTTGTGGTGCTTGAGAATGGCATGAGTCCCGAGCTTAAACATCAGCATAAACCATCGTTTAATGCCGAGTTTCTCAAGCAATTGATTTCAGTGCTGCAAGTGCCATCCCCCACCACAGCAGCGCTTAGTACCGCAGCTCACTCGGTCCAAGATTAAATACTGCCAAATAGAAATAGCATGATATAAAACAAAAAAGCACTGTGTCATCAGTGCTTTTCTCATTTTTATGTCGTTTCTATTTAAACGAATCTATCAAAGTCTTGTTAAAACAACTCTGCAGGCATCGCCATAGTGGTCGCATCACCGGCTCTGACTTGAGCTATATGGTAATCCGCTTTAGGCAGTAACTTATCAAAATAGAACTTAGCTAAATAGGCTTTCTGCTCGGCGAACGCTTTATCTTCATGGTCCGTGACCTTATCGACCATAGCCAACCAGTAGAAACCATACAGGGTATAACCAAAGGCATCTAAAAAGTCGACCGCGCAAGCATTGATAAGCGCAGGTTGAGCGACTTTGTGCTCATTAATCGACTCAGCGACTATGACTAATGCATCTAAACGTGCGCATACTGCGGCCACTTTCACCGCATCCACGTGAGTAAATGCGCGCATTTGTGCTTTCAAGTCAGCGACAAATTCATTTAATGCGGCAAGATTATCGCCCGTGACTTTACGGCCGAGGAAATCGATGGCTTGAATGCCATTGGTGCCTTCATAAATCTGTGCGATACGGGTATCACGGACTAATTGCTCAATACCCGTTTCACGAATATAACCATGTCCACCAAAAACTTGCTGCGCCATGATCGTCGCATCAAGACCGCGATCGGTTAAAAAGGCTTTAGCGACTGGCGTTAATAAACCCACATAACGCGCCGCTTTGGCTTTAACTTCATCTTGGGCATATTTGGCCAAATCTAGCTGTTGCCCAGTAAACACAGACAAAGCACGGCCTGCTTCTGTCATCGCTCGAATGGTCAACAACATACGGCGCACATCGCCGTGGACGATAATAGGATCTGATTCACTGCCCGTCGGCGAGCCGCCAGCGGCAACACCTTGATTACGCTCTTTAGCATAATCGGCTGCCATCTGATACGCCGCCTGAGCACTGCCCAGCCCTTGAATACCAATCGCTAAACGCTCGTAGTTCATCATAGTGAACATGCACACGAGACCGCGATTAGGTTCACCAATCAAGAAACCTTGGGCATTATCAAAGTTCATCACACAGGTTGCTGAACCTTTAAGGCCCATCTTGTGCTCGATAGAACCCACAGATACACCATTCGCATTAGCTAAGCTGCCATCGGCATTCACCGATATTTTAGGCACTAGGAAGAGTGAAATCCCTTTGCTATCCGGTAGCTTAGCAAGCACTAAGTGGATGACGTTTTCGGTTAAATCATGATCGCCACCCGTGATAAAAATCTTGCTGCCCGTGATGGCATAACTACCATCATCCTGCGGCAAGGCGCGGGTGCGAATATTACGTAGATCAGACCCCGCTTGCGGCTCTGTCATATCCATAGCACCCGCCCATTCGCCGGAATATAACTTAGGCAAATAAGCTTGTTTCAATTCTTCGCTGCCGTGGGCATTGATACATAAAGCCGCCCCCGCAGTTAACGAGCCATAAAGCGTAAACGCATTACAGGCACTGTAAGCCATTTCGTCGACTAAGATCCCCAGCATCTTTGGCATACCCATCCCACCAAATTCCGGATCGCCACACAAACCAATCCAACCGCCCTGCGAATACTGTTCATAAACGGCTTTGTAGCCATCAGGGGTAATCACTTGATTATCTTGATGTAACACGCCCTGCTCATCGCCCGTCCGGTTCAACGGATGGATCAACTGACTGCTGATCTTGGCTGCTTCTTCAAGAATGGCATTGGCCGTGTCAATATCGACCATTTCAGCAATCTCAGGCAATTGTGCCCAAGTGTTAGAGGCATCAAATACCTGTTCCAGTAGGAAACGCATATCCGTTAACGGGGCTTGATAAGGGTTCATTGGTAGACTCTTAAACGTAGGATTAAAACAGTTGTTTTAATTTATACCAGTTCACTGTAGAAAACAATCTCATTACAAATACAGCCGCGAATAATATGGAGGTACGTGAGCAAAGTATAAATTCAACCCATAAAAAAACCCTTAAGCTTGAACTTAAGGGTCTCTATTTTATAAGCTTTACTACAGGATTGTCGCAGCGTTAGCTCACAGGTTTATGGCAATTACCACATTAAATCATCTGGGATCGCATAATCCGCATAGGGATCATCTTCAACCACCACTGCTTTAGATTCATCCTGTTGCCACAGATAACCACACCACTGGGGCACCAGTAGTTTCACTCGCTCGGCTAACTTATGTGGTACCAAGTAACTCTTATCTTCGTAACGCACTATGCCTAATTGCCCTTTGAGCAATTCTGCCTGTAGTTTTTCATCTATGTATAAAGAATAGATTTTATTATCAAGGGTATAGTTAAACTTCACTTCGGCATAAGTTGGGATCTTAATCGCAAACTTAGTGAACTCAGTGATTAAACCACGCACCTGCCCACGCTCTGATGCCTCTGCAAAACGTTGCTCATTTAGCGCTTTATCTTTTTCCGCCTGCAGCCGTTTTTGCTCGGCCACTTCTTGCTTAAAAGCACTTGAGCCATCATCAACTCGTGATTTTTTGTCACGGCGTTTTTGGGTCTTAACGTCGCGAACCTTTTGTTTACTGGCAAGCCCTGCTTTGAGTAGCTGCTCTTGTAATGCATTAGCCATGGATCATTACCTACTTAATTTCTATAAAATCAAAGTTCTCGATTTTGAATATCAAACATCTAAAACCAAACTACATTTTCGCGGCCAGTTCGCCAAGCTCTGTCATCGCAATACTGGCGCCGCCAAGTGACCAACCGCCATCAACCGGCAGCACAACTCCCGTAATATAGGACGCCAATTCAGAGCCTAAGAATAACGCAGCATTAGCAATATCCTGGCCTGCGCCGTTACGTTTTAATGGAACGGATTGAGCAACCTTCTGCTGTAATGCGGCGCTGGGTGCAAGGCGATTAAAACCTTCAGTGTTTGCTATAGGGCCTGGCATAATCGAATTAATTCTCAGCCCTTCACACCCCCACTCTAACGCTAAGGTTCGCGTCAGCATATCCACGCCAGCTTTTGCCGCACACACATGCACTTGCATGGGCATAGCGATCGAAGCCTGCGGCGCCGAAATCTGGATAATATTGCCATTGGGGCGACGCAGCAAAGGATAAGCCTGCTTTAGCACTTGAAAACTGCCGAGCAAATCAATGTCCATTACCGACTTAAAACCATTAGCCGAAAGCTTTGCGGCGCTGGCAGGGAAATTCCCCGCCGCGCCGCTTACCAGCACATCGATAAAACCAAACTCAGAAGCGACTTTATCAAAACCGACTTCAAGGGCGCTAAGATCGCGCACATCAAAACTCACACCTAAATGAATACCGTCAGGATTGGCCTGCTGCAGCTGCAATACCGCAGCATCAACTTTATCTTGGCTGCGACTCGCTACTGCGACATTGGCGCCAGCCTGTGCGAACGCCACTGCAATGGCGAGATTTATCCCACTGGTACCACCAACAACGACAACATTCTTACCTTGATAGTTAAACATCGTAGCATTAAACATGGGCGTTCTCCGTGAACTGTGAGATATGCACTCAGGGTGTGATTAATTATTTTATGCCAATGATTGGTGAATCGCTTGCAATGCCGCTAACGGATCGACGGCTTTGGTGATGGGACGGCCAATCACTAGGTAATCTGAACCCGCTGCTATCGCTTGAGGTGGCGTCATCACCCGGTGTTGATCGCCAGCATCGCTACCAACTGGGCGGATCCCCGGCGTCACGAGCTTGAAATCCTGACCTAACAGCGATTTTAATGCTGTTGCTTCTTGGGCGGAACACACCACGCCGTCGAGTCCTGCTTGCTGGGTCAGCTTAGCTAAACGCTGAACATGTTCAAATGCAGGCACATTGATACCGAGTAATTTAAGATCGTCATCACTCATTGAGGTTAATACCGTTACCGCGATCAACATAGGCGCTTTGTCGCCATAGGGCAGTAAGGCCTTTTTCGCCGCCTCCATCATGGCTAAACCACCACTGGCATGCACGTTTGTCATCCAAACGCCAAGCTCTGCGGCTGCGGCCACAGCTTTAGCGACCGTGTTGGGAATATCGTGAAATTTTAAATCGAGGAATAAATCAAAGCCACGATCATGGATATCTTTCACCAATTGCGGGCCAAACAGGGTAAACATTTCTTTGCCGACTTTAAGGCGACACATGTTGGGATCGAGTTTGTCTATCAGTTGTAAAGCGTGGTTTTTATTATCGTAATCAAGCGCTACGAGGATAGGTTTAGTCGTCATCATCTCTCCAACAGAGTTACACTAACTATAGATATTATCTTATTTACTCGCCGTCTAAGCCTCTGATCCGCTTGATACTGCCCCAATTTTTGCAAGAAGGACAATGCCAGTAAAGCGCATGTGAAGGGAAACCACACTCTTTACAACGGTAGCTCGGTCGGAATTTAATTTGTTGCTCAACGAGCTGCTCTAGCATAGTTAAACTCTGCTTGGCTTGCCCTTCTTCTGCTTGACGCAAATGCATTTGCATCAAGTGCTGAAAACCTTTCATCGTCGGATGGCGGTATAGGGCATCGAGCACCATGGTCTCTGCCGCTTTAATCTCATCCAGACTTATCATGTGCTGCGCTAAGGCAACCACCACAGAAGCACCCGCGCCATCGGCCATAGCCCCTGCGAGTAACTCTTGGAAGCCTTCTTTATCTTGCGTGTCGCGATAAACTTGTTTGGCCGTGGGGATTGCATCGGCAAAAAGCTCGATATCGGCTTTTTTCAGTTGCAGCAGCATTTGCTTGCACTGAGCATAATCTTGAATATCGAGGAATTTTTTCGCTAAGGTCAATAACGCACGACCGCATTGGGGATCTTGCTTTAGCGCCTGTTGCAGCAGTTTAATCTTCTGTGCATCGTCGCTGGCTTCATCGGCTAACTGGCAATAGAAATGCGCCGTTAACGGCTTTAAGACTTGCTGACGTTTACGACTCAAACGCTTAGTGATATCAATGGCTTTTTGCCACTCTTTAATCACTTGATAGATAGCAATGAGCTGAGTTTCTGACTCTTCACTGTGATCGTCTTGGCTAACCAAGTTGATAAAGATTTCTTCGGCCCTATCGTAAAAACCCGCGGCCAGATAATCTTTACCCAGCTCCATCATAGCGATGTCACGTTGTTCATTGGCTAAGTTTGGACGGGCAATTAAATTCTGATGGATACGAATGGAGCGGTCGACCTCGCCTCGCTTACGAAAAAGCGAACCGAGTGACAGATGGGTATCTATGGTTTCATCGTCAACATCTAGCATACTGATAAACAAATCAACGGCTTTATCCGATTCGTTCGACAGTAAGAAATTGAGGCCAGTAAAATAATCCCGGCTCAATTGTTTACGTTGATTGCTTTGATTCTGCCTTATGCTCCGTCGCCCCATATACCAACCGTAGGCGGCAGCAATGGGAAGCAACAGAAAGAGTATCTCAAGCATATTAGGCGTCTACATCCTGAGGGGCTTTAGCCATCACTTGGTTTAGTTTCTTTCTCGTTGTCGCTAAGCTCAATTTCAAGCGCACGATATAGTAGCTTGCAACTAACCAGCTCAAGATGAAACCAGCAAAAAAGACGATCGCTAGCACAACAGGTAAACGATATTCACCCTGTGCGACAAAATAGCTGATGGTCACCACTTGTTCGTTACGCGCGCCAAAGATCAACGCCAGAATAAATAACAGTGCCACAAGCACAGTTGCTACAAATGATTTCACGCTGCACTCCCTAAACGCGTTTCAATTTAATGATTATCCAAGAAATTCACTGAGCTGACCAGCATTGCCTTGCAATAGATACAAAAAAGCCTCCTAACGGAGGCTTTTTACTATGCGGTCAATCACACATTAACGGCGTCAACACGCTCGCGCAGTTCTTTGCCTGGCTTAAAGTGCGGGACGTATTTACCTTCCAAATCAACTGATGAACCAGTCTTTGGATTACGGCCAGTCCGCGGTGCACGATAGTGAAGCGAGAAACTACCAAAGCCACGGATCTCAATACGATCACCGCTTTCTAATGTTGTTGCCATTTGCTCCAACATTTCTTTGATTGCGCCTTCAACCTCTTTCGCCGACAGCTGCGACTGCCTGGTGGCGAGTTTTTCGATAAGTTCAGATTTCGTCATCCTAGCTATCCCCTATTATCAAGCCAAACACAGTCGCCTAATGGGGAGAGAAGTCTCCCCAAACAACAGGCGATTATTTACGAGCTGCTTTAAACGCTTCAGCCATTGCATTGCTAATAACAGCGTCATCTTGTTTGTTCAGAGTCGCCATTACTTCTTTCTCTTCAGCTTCGTCTTTCGCTTTGATTGACAGGCTGATAGAGCGGTTCTTACGGTCAACACCCATGAACTTAGCTTCGATTGCATCACCTACATTATAGACAGTAGATGCATCTTCGATACGCTCACGTGAAATGTCAGCTACACGGATGTAACCTTCAACAGTGTCAGCCAGTTCAACAGTCACACCTTTAGCATCAACAGCAGAAACAGTACCGTTTACGATAGTACCTTTCTTCTTGTCAGCCAAGTATGCGTTGAATGGATCATCTTCAGTTTGCTTAACACCTAAGCTGATGCGCTCACGCTCTGGATCTACAGACAGAACCACTGCATGGATTTCATCGCCTTTCTTGTATTCAGAAACTGCGTCTTCGCCAGTACCGTTCCAAGAAATGTCAGACAGGTGAACTAGACCATCGATACCGCCGTCAAGACCGATAAAGATACCGAAGTCAGTGATTGACTTGATCTTACCAGAAACCTTGTCGCCTTTGTTGTAACGAGTTGCGAAGTCATCCCATGGATTGGTCTTACATTGTTTCAGACCAAGAGAAATACGACGACGCTCTTCATCGATGTCCAGAACCAGAACTTCAACTTCATCACCTAAGTTAACAACTTTAGATGGGTGAATGTTCTTGTTAGTCCAATCCATTTCAGAAACGTGAACCAGACCTTCAACGCCTTCTTCGATTTCTACGAAGCAACCGTAGTCAGTTAGGTTAGTAACGCGACCAGTTAAACGTGTGTTTTCTGGGTAGCGTTTGCTGATTTCTAACCATGGATCTTCGCCAAGTTGTTTCAGACCTAGAGACACACGAGTGCGCTCACGATCGTACTTCAGTACTTTAACGTTGATTTCATCGCCAACATTGACGATTTCTGATGGATGTTTAACACGTTTCCACGCCATATCTGTGATATGTAGCAGACCGTCAACACCACCTAAATCTACGAATGCACCGTAGTCAGTCAGGTTCTTAACGATACCCTTAACTGCTTGACCTTCTTGCAAGTTTTCTAACAGTGCATCACGCTCAGCGCTGCTTTCTGATTCGATAACTGCACGACGAGAAACAACAACGTTGTTACGCTTCTGGTCTAGCTTGATAACTTTGAATTCTAATTCTTTGTACTCTAAGTGAGCGGTGTCGCGAACTGGGCGCACGTCAACTAGAGAACCTGGTAAGAAGGCACGGATACCGTTTAATTCAACAGTGAAACCGCCTTTAACTTTACCATTGATGATACCGATTACAGTTTCAGCATCTTCATAAGCTTTTTCCAGAACGATCCAAGCTTCATGACGTTTTGCTTTTTCGCGAGACAGTTGAGTCTCACCGAAGCCGTCTTCAACAGAGTCAAGAGCTACGTCAACTTCATCACCAACAGCGATTTCTAAAACACCTTGAGCGTTTTTGAATTGTTCAGCTGGGATTGGGCTTTCAGACTTCAGACCCGCGTCAACCAGTACCATACCGTTTTTGATTGATACAACAGTACCACGAACGATAGAACCTGGACGGAATTCCAGAGTTTGAAGGGATTGTTCAAATAGATCAGCAAAAGATTCAGTCATGTTTAGGTTACTTTCTTTATTAAACCACTGTCCGTCCTAGACGTGGAGTCAGTCAAATTATCCGTATCATCCTTAATACGAATACCTATCCGGTGGGCTAACTTAGTTAGTGTCGGATAATTTTTGATTGATAAAGTTAAGCGCAAGCGCTAACACTTCATCAATACCCTTTCCGCTTGTATCGATAATGAGCGCGTCCTCGGCGGGGACTAAAGGAGCCACCGGACGATTCATATCGCGGTCATCACGTTCGATAATTTCACTTAAAAGGCGCTCGATATTAACATCGAAGCCCTTGTCCTGCAACTGATTATAGCGTCTTTGGGCACGCTCTTCAGCTGAGGCGGTTAAATATAATTTTGCCGGCGCACTTGGGAAAACCACGGTTCCCATGTCGCGACCATCGGCAATTAATCCTGGCGCCGTTTTAAAGGCCCGTTGACGACGTAATAAGGCTTCTCTCACCCGTGGAAACGCGGCGACTTTCGAAGCGGCATTCGAGCACTCTTGAGTGCGAATGTCGGTGGTGACGTCTTCACCTTCCAATATCACTTGAACCGGATCGGTATCATTGCCTGTTAAAAACTTCACATCGAGATGTGCCGCTAACAGCGTGATCGATTCTTCATTTTCCAGTTCAACGTTATGATGAATTGCTGCGAGCGCAAGAACTCGGTAAATAGCACCACTATCAAGTAGTTGCCAACCTAGATGCTGAGCCAATAATTGACTAATTGTACCTTTGCCAGCACCACTTGGGCCGTCGATTGTGACTACAGGAGCCCGTTCAGACATACATTCCTCCGCAAAAAATAACCATCATCCGTGAGTTCATCAAGTGAGCCCCCGAAAATGAGCGCGCAGCATTGTACAACAAAAGACAAACAAAATCCGTGGATTTTTTATGAAGATTAGCAGCCGCGCAAATACGGCTGACTATTCTTGACATCGCTTGTTGTTATAATAACGAAGCAGATTGGCTTAGCCTTGCAGACTCGCAAACTGCTTAAAGTAGTCTGGGAATGTTTTAGAAGTGCAATCAGGGTCATTGATGGTAATACCGCAATCAGCAAAGGCCAGCATCGAAAAGCACATAGCCATGCGGTGATCATTGTAGGTATCAATTTCGGCGGTGTTAATCACAGCAGGTGGGGTGATTTTAATGTAATCGTTCCCCTCTTCCACCTCGGCGCCGACTTTACGTAATTCCGTCGCCATAGCCGCTAAACGGTCGGTTTCTTTAATACGCCAGTTATAGATATTGCGAATAACCGTTGTGCCTTTAGCAAATAAGGCTGCGGTTGCAATGGTCATGGCCGCATCGGGAATGTGGTTCATGTCTAAATCAACGGCCGTTAATTGAGATCCTCGCGCGATAATATAGTCATCGCCCCACTCGATATCTGCGCCCATTTTTTCAAGCACATCGGCAAATTTCACATCGCCTTGAATACTCAAACGTCCCACACCTGTGACTTTGACTTCACCGCCCTTAATCGCTCCTGCGGCGAGGAAATACGATGCCGATGACGCATCACCTTCGACCAGCACTTTACCCGGCGACACGTACTGCTGACCGGCAAGGATCTCAAATCGGGCATAGTCATGGTTGATGACAGTTACGCCAAATTGAGCCATCAGGGCCAGTGTAATATCAATATACGGCTTAGAAACTAACTCGCCTTTGACATGGATATTCACGCTGCCCTTTGCAAGCGGCGCCACCATCAATAGGGCGGTTAAAAATTGGCTTGATAAGTCACCCGCAATCTCAACATCGCCGCCATTAAGACCCGTCGCATTAATCGTCAGCGGGGGGAAACCGTCATTTTTAAGGTAAACGACATTGGCACCGAGTTGCCTTAAGGCATCGACTAAATCGCCAATCGGACGCTCTTCCATACGTGGTTCGCCCGTGAGAGTAAATTCACCTTGGCCTAAGGTTAAGGCGGCGCATAAGGGGCGCATTGCGGTGCCTGCATTACCTAAAAATAATTCCTGCGCAGATTCAGAGGAGATCACACCGCCTAAGCCATCGAGTTCACACACAGTATTGTTTTGCGATAAACGGTAGTTCACCCCTAACTGCTTGAGGGAGGCCAGCATGTGGCGAATATCATCTGAGTCGAGCAGATTGGTGAGCGTGGTCGTGCCTTGGGCTAAGGTGGCCAATAGTAAGGCACGATTTGAAATACTTTTTGAGCCCGGAATATTGATCTCACCGCGGACTTGCACAACAGGTTCAAGACGTAATTGCTTCATGAATAAATCTTCTTTCTCTATAGGGCGTCATCATCACGATCACGCGGACTGAATACGCAAAATGGCAACTTCACGCTACACAGCGTCAAGTTAAGATTACAAATAAAAGGAGATTGGGGCCTTGTTGGTGCTTCGTCGTTATAAAATTACCGATTGTCGCTAAGGATTCAACCGTTTTTTCGAGAAAAATGGCTTTTTGGTCGGATTATTTACTGAGAAGAGTGTAAAAATAACAAAAACGCAAAATTTAAGCGGTTAATTTATGATTTGGCCGTATTTTTGGCAGGCTTTTTTGCCAAGTTAACTGGCGTGTTATCACAGTTTTCACTTTAAATACGTTACCTTTCCGCGCTATTCTAAGCTCCAAACGATAAATAACGCATATCTGATACAAACAATCACGTTTGCACTATAACCAGAAAGGTAGATGGAGCTATGTTTAACTCACTCATCGCAATGCCAGCAGATCCGATCCTTGGCTTGTTGACTCAGTACCGCGAAGACACCCACCCACAAAAAGTGGATTTAGGTGTGGGCGTTTATAAAGACCCTACAGGCGTGACCCCGATCCTCAGCTGCGTGAAAAAAGCCGAGAAATTCCGTCTCGATACCGAAACCACCAAAGTGTATATCGGCCCAACAGGCTCGCCACAATTCAACACTTTAATGACAGAATTAGCCTTCGGTGCTGACCACAGTGCCATTATCGCTAACCGTATCCGCACTGTTTCAACACCCGGTGGTACTGGCGCACTGCGCGTGGCTGGAGATTTTATCAAACGCTGCAACCCGAATGCGGTGTTATGGGTAAGCGACCCAACGTGGGCAAACCACATCGGTTTATTCGAAGCGGCTGGCATTACCGTTAAAACCTATCCGTATTATGACTACGATAGTAAATCATTGAAATTTGATGAGATGCTTGCTGCATTATCGCAAGTCAGCCCTGATGATGTGGTGTTATTCCACGCCTGTTGCCATAACCCAAGCGGAATGGATTTAACTACAGAACAATGGGATAAAGTGGTTGCCCTGACAAAAGAGCAAGGCTTTACGCCACTGATTGACATGGCCTACCAAGGTTTTGGTGATGGCGTTGATATTGATGCCTATGGCGTGCGTCAAATGGCGGCAGCGGTCGATAATATGATCCTTTGCAGCTCATGCTCGAAAAACTTCGGTCTGTACCGTGAGCGTATCGGTTCGTGTTCTGTGATTGCCAAAGATGCCCATACCGCCAATGTCGCGCAATCTGTGCTGCTTTATGTGGTTCGCTGCCTCTACTCTATGCCGCCTGCCCACGGCGCCGCGATTGTTGAGACAATTTTAGGATCGGCGGAGTTAAAACAAGAATGGCTTGATGAGCTGAAAGTGATGCGTGATCGCATTAACGGCAACCGCGCCATTTTAGTGGATAAACTTAAAGCCAATGGCGTAGACCGTGACTTTAGCTTTATCGCCCGCCAAAAAGGTATGTTCTCCTTCCTAGGGGTAGCTCCAGAGCAAGTGGCGCGCCTGCAAAAAGAATTCAGCATTTATATGGTGGGTTCAAGCCGCATCAGTATTGCTGGGATCAGTGAAGATAACGTCGATTACTTAGCCCAATCGATCGCCAAAGTGCTTTAAGCACGACAGAGTTTATCTGCACAGCTTACTCTGCTGTATTGCTACGATTCAGGATGCAGCAGAGTTTATTTCCCCCTTACAAGCGTTAAACTTTTCAATCATGCCACTGCATCAGAGCTAACAAACCTCCCTTTGGTTCTAAATCCCCAAGCCTTATCAAGCAACGCTAGGTCTCACTGTTCAAGCTTTTATTTTCAATGGTAAAAACTACTTTCTCGCGTTTAAAAAAACAGTCGTTTAATGCAATAAATCGCAAGTTGTGATCTCGGTCGGCGGATTTCCATTTCATCAATCAGGGCTGCGGCTATTTTCACTTTTTAAAGCCAGATCCGCCCAGTAGATTAGTGGTCATCATAGAACTTGTGGATATTCCGCCATGTTATTACAAGATAAATTAGTGCAAATCGTCACCAACCCGCAGCTTTCACCTAAGCAAAAATCCAACTATTTAGCGTTGGAGGCAGAGGCGAGCTTGCCCTACATGCCGATATCGACTGAGGTAAAAGCCGCGATGAATGACGGCATTATCTGCGATATGTTTGAAGGCCATGCGCCTTTTAAACCACGCTATGTGTTGCCAGATTATGCTCGCTATCTAAAGCAAGGTTCAGAATATTTAGAGCTTTCACCGGCGCAGGATTTAGATGAAGCCATCAATGCCTTGACCATCCTTTATCACCACGTGCCTTCTGTGACCAATATCCCTGTATATTTAGGCCAGCTGGATGACATTTTGATGCCTTTCGTTGAAGGAATGGATGCGGAAGTCCTTTATCGAAAATTAAAACTGTTCTGGATCATGCTCGACAGAACCCTGCCCGACGCCTTTATGCACGTCAATATTGGCCCGACAGACAACATTGTTTGTCGCACCCTACTGCGCATTGATGCCGAATTAAAACAAGTTGCCCCCAATTTGACCTTTATGTACGACCCCGCCGTCACGCCGGATGATTTGTTGCTGCTTGCGACCACTAATATTTGTCACTGCAGTAAGCCGCATATCGCCAATTATCCTCTGCATGCCAGTGCGTTTGATGAGCACGGTTTTGGGATTGTCAGTTGCTACAATGCCTTGCCGTTAGCGGGCGGCGCCAATACCTTAGTGCGGCTCAATCTTAAAGAAGTTGCGTTAAAGGCCAATTCTATAAACGATTTTTTTGATACTGTATTGCCAAATTACTGCTCACTCACTTTTGAACTTATCGAGGCACGCTCGGCATTTTTACATCACGAATCGCACTTCTTTGATAGCTTTTTAGTTAAAGAACAATTGATTGATGAATCGCGCTTTGCACCTATGTTTGGCATTTACGGCATGGCAGAAGCAGTGAACATTCTGCAGGGATTAACAGCCAGTGGAGAAGTTAAGTCAGCTAAACACGCGAGATATGGCCATGAAACGGATGCAAATCAGCTGGGCTATCGTATTTCTGCCACGCTCGATGCCATAGTGAAATCCACACCAGTCGCGTATGGTTACCATGGGCGAGCACTGCTGCATTCACAGGGCGGCATCAGTATCGACAAAGACGTGACCCCAGGTGTTCGCATTCCCTATGGAACTGAGCCCAATCCCATCGCCCATATTCAAGCCCTAGCACAACATCATCAATATTATACGGCGGGAATTAGCGATATTTTGACTATCGATGAAACCGTAAAATCCAATCCTCAAGCCATTTTGCAACTGTGTAAAGCCGCGCTTGAGTTAGGTTTTAGGGAGTTTACCGCCAATGTCGCCTCTAACGATTTAATGCGCGTGACTGGCTATATGGTAAAACGCTTAGATATTGAAGCGTTTAAACAGTGCGGCTCGCGTCTCAATACCACAGGCTTAGCCGCAGAAGCTGCGGTCAATACGGGAATATTGCAACGACAAGCACGCGTTATCGCCCATGAGCACTCCCCCCTGTGTTGTTAAATGAACCGGCCATAAATAAACAGGCAATAGTCAGTCAGCTGTTGCCATTTTCTTGCGTCGACGGGCCTGGCAGCAGGCTAGTGTTATTCCTGCAGGGCTGTAACTATCAATGCAAAAACTGCCATAACCCACATACCATAGGTTTATGCGATGCCTGTGGCGATTGTGTCGCCACCTGCCCTGACAATGCGCTGACATTAATAAACCTCAATGATAAGCCTCGCATTCACTGGGATAATGGGCGTTGTAGCCAATGCGATACTTGTCTTAATGTGTGCCCGAAACAAGCCAATCCTAAAGTCACCCAATACACTGTTGAAGAGATACTGACGATTCTTCACCATCAGCGTCACTTTATTAATGGTATTACCGTGAGTGGCGGCGAAGCGAGTCTGCAACTGCCATTTATTATTGCGCTGTTTCAAGCGATTAAGGCCTCAAAGCCGTTATCACACTTAACGTGCATGCTCGACACCAATGGCAGTTTGAGTCTAACCGGTTGGCATAAACTGCTGCCGTTTTTAGATGGCGCTATGGTGGATCTCAAAGCGTGGCAGCAAGATACCCATAGATACATTACTGGTCGTGATAACCATGCAGTGTTCAAATCAATCCAGTTATTGGCTAAACAGCAAAAACTGTATGAGGTGAGATTGCTGCACATTCCGAGCATCACGGATTACGAGGACGAAATAGACGCACTAGCGACCTATTTACTTCTGCTAGGCCTAGATACGCGAGTTAAGTTAAATGCCTTTCACCATTATGGTGTTGTCGATGACGCACTCAATTGGCCAAGCTGTAAACAAGCCGATATTGAACGCTTAGCCGCAATGCTTGCAAAGCGAGGCGTAACCAATCTCGTGTTACCTTCCATATACCTTTAACGACTGCAAAGCAAAATTTGCTCATAAAGCCAGCGCAGTGCGGGATCTTTCATGCTTTGACTATGCCAAACTAGGCTGTAAGCCACTTTGCCATATTCTATGGGTAAAGATTTAATCGTTAAGCCTTGAGCTTGGCTGGCGATTGATGCCCAGCGGCGTGAGCAGGTAAAGAGCAACTCACTGTGATGGCACATTAACGCCGCACTGCCAAAGTCAGGGACCGAAATGGGGACGGCGCGTTTTTTAGATTGCTGGGCAAGCAAAATATCAAAAAATGGCGTACTCAGATCCGTATCGGTAATGCCAATATGGCGGTAACTTAGGTAATTATCGAAGCTGATCTGCGGCTGTTTAGCCAAGGGATGGGATGAATTCATCAGGCAGACCATTTCATCGCTGAACAAGGTTTCCCACACCAGATCGTCTTGAAGAGGATTAGGTTGACTCAGATCGTGGGGTAACAGCACAAAATCTAACGAGCCTTTAATAAGACCATCGAAACCAATATTGTCTTTGCTATAAATATCGAGATGGATATTAGGAGCCAAGCTCAGAATATGGGCACTTAATTTGGCGGCCAGCAGTTCAAAGGTGCTTTCGCGCATCGCAAGTGAAAAACGCCCCTCAAAATGTGCTGGATTAAACGCATCTTGACTCATAATCTGATTCATATCATTGATCATTTGCTGCACGCTTGGGCCCAATCGTCTTGCCAAAGGTGTGGCAACCAGTGAGTTGCCGTTACGGTAGAACAGTTCATCGTTCAAACTGTCCCTGAGCTGGCTTAAGGTTTTACTGACGGATGAGGGGCTAAGGCATAAGCGTTCGGCGCTGGCGGTTACGCTCAGAGTATCGAGCATCACATGCAAAGTGATCAAGTGCTTCATACTAATGCGCGAAAGCTTGGCCAAATCCATCTGTGACATCCTATTGATTTATCTTCTATGCACACTCAAATGCGTACTTTTAAGCATGATAAACAATAGCATGCAACCAACCAAACATATTGCTGAGAATATTCCCCAGTAATGCGCGTCAGCTCACAGGCTTGCTCACTGCTCTCTCTAATTCAAGTCATGTCTAATCCAAGTTATCTTTAATCCAAACCGTTTTTAATCCAAATTATCTTTAATCTAAGGTTCTTCCGAAGGTCATCTTGCTTAACGCCAAACGCCAATAATCGATAAATTACAGCCAACAAAAAAGCGAATGCATTTGAGCATTCGCTTTTGGGATATCTAACTTTGGATAGCTAACTGCTGATAAACATTCAATCAGTAAAACCTGTATGTGTAAGCTGCGAAGCCTAAGCGCCGCAAGCGAGTAACGCAATACTGTTAATGTTAGCTGTGTTTAGCCGCAAACTCGTTCATAAACTTGACTAAGGCTATCACACCATCGAGTGGCATCGCATTGTAAAGGCTCGCACGCATGCCACCGACGATACGATGACCTTTAAGTGCCACGAGTCCGGCAATTTGTGCTTGCTTTAAGAACTCACTATCGAGCGCTTCGTTGACTAATTGGAAAGTCACGTTCATTTGTGAGCGGTTCGCTGCAACAACACCATTACGGTAAAAAGCATTACCATCAATGCATTGATACAACATCTGCGCTTTTTGTTGATTAATTTTCGCAATACTCGCAATGCCGCCAATGGACTTAAGCCAAGCAAAGACTTCAGCGGCGAGGTACCAAGCAAAGGTTGGTGGCGTGTTGAACATAGAATCATGCTCGACGGCTAGACGATAGTCCATGATGGACGACTGCGGTAAACTCGGCAGTGTTAACATGTCATCGCGTACTATCACTATCGACAGACCCGATGGACCTATGTTCTTTTGCGCACCGGCATAAATCAAGCCGTAGCGGCTAACGTCAATCTCACGGGACATGATTGTTGATGATAAATCGGCAACAATCGGCCATGGTGAGTCTAATTCATCAAAAATTTCGATACCATCCACTGTCTCGTTAGGACAGTAATGAACATAGCGATAATCGGCATCGATTTTATGCAAGTCAGGTAAGACAACCGCATTGATTCCATTGTGTTTTTCAACAATATTCAGACTATCAATCTGTGCTTCACCCGCCAGTTTCTGCGCTTCTGCTAACGCGGCAGATGACCATTGGCCACTGACTAAATACAGGGCTTTTCCCTGATCACCGAGAAAATTATTCACGACAGCAGAGAACTGCCCACGACCACCGCCGTGCATAAATAGCACATGGTAATTTGCAGGGATCTGCATCAGTTCACGTAAATCGGACTCGGCTTGCTCGGTCAGCGCGATGAACTCTTTACTTCGGTGGCTGATTTCCATCACGGAAACGCCTTGGCCATTCCAATCAAGTAATTCCTGTTGTGCTTTTTTCATTACCGCTGCGGGTAACATTGCAGGTCCAGCACAGAAATTATAAATCGCGCTCACTGACACTCTCCTTAATCCCAACCATGATGTAGGTATTGATAAAACGACACTATTTTAAAATGGCACTATTTTCAAACGAACAATGTTTAAAACGAACAATGTTTAAAACGAACAATGCAACCAACTAACAACGCCATTAAAAAAACGAGCGTCCAATTGGACGCTCGCTAATATGACACTTAATTACTCTTCGTCTTGCTCATCATCAGCAAGCTCGTCTTCATCTTCGTCCAACTCTTCTTCGTCATCCAGCGCTTCATCAAGCGCCTCGTCGGCTAATTCGCCTTCGACAATGACAGGAACAATCGGTAAACCGTTTTCATCCAGCTCGACTTCATCTTCATCAGTTTGGATTTCGTCGATACGTTGCAGGCCAACCACTTTCTCGTCGCCCGCGGTGCGGATAATGGTCACGCCTTGGGTGTTACGGCCAATGATAGACACGCCGCCCGCTGGTGTACGCACTAAGGTGCCTTTATCACTGATGAGCATCAGTTCGTCATTCAGACCCACTTGTACTGCGCCAACAACAGCGCCGTTACGCTCGCTCACCTTGATTGAAACCACACCTTTAGTCGCACGGCTCTTCGCAGGGTATTCAGACAGTTGCGTCCGTTTACCGTAACCGTTTTCAGTCACAGTCAGAATCGCGCCATCACCTTTAGGTACGATAAGCGACACGACTTTTTGACCTTCTTCTAAACGGATACCACGAACGCCCGTTGCAGTACGGCCCATAGGACGTAAGGACAAGACTTCTTCACCGGTTTCTGGATCGAGTTTCACTTCGCCTGTTTCAGAATCACGGACTTTCTCACCAAAGCGAACCACTTTACCTTCGTTCGAGAACAACATGATTTCGTCATCACCGTTCGTGATATCGACACCGATCAGTTGGTCACCGTCTTTGAGGTTAACGGCGATAATACCGTTTGCACGTGGGTTGCTATAAGCAGTCAGTGCGGTTTTCTTCACAGTACCGTGTGAAGTCGCCATGATGATGTATTTATCAGCGGCGTATTCACGTACTGGCAGAATCGCCGTAATGCGTTCACCTTCAGCCAAAGGTAGCAAGTTAACAATTGGACGACCACGTGCCGTACGGCTCGCTAATGGCAATTGATACACTTTAAGCCAGTACATTTTACCAAAGTCAGAGAAGCACAAAATAGTGTCATGGGTATTGGCAACTAACAGTTTTTCAACGAAATCTTCGTCTTTTACTTTAGTTGCGGCTTTACCTTTACCACCACGGCGCTGGGCTTGGTAATCGGTCAAGGGTTGATACTTGGCATAACCTAAGTGCGACAGTGTCACCACAACGTCTTCTTCGTTGATCAAGTCTTCAAGACTCATATCGACTTCGTTTGCATTGATCACGGTACGACGAGCATCACCGTATTCTTCAAGAATGAGTTCTAACTCTTCCTTGATGACTTCCATCAAACGCTCAGGACTGCGCAGAATAAACAGCAGACCCGCGATAAATTCGAGCAGCTCTTCGTATTCGGCGATGATCTTATCGTGTTCAAGACCGGTTAAACGGTGTAAACGCAGTTCCAGAATCGCCTGAGCTTGTTGCTCAGTCAGGAAATATTGACCGTCACGGATACCGTATTGTGGCTCTAACCACTCAGGACGCGCGGCGTCATCGCCTGCTTTTTCCAGCATGCCTTGAACGTGGCCTAATTCCCAACCTTGCTCAACCAATTTAACTTTGGCATCCGCAGGCGTTGGCGAGGCTTTGATCAGCGCAATAATCGGGTCGATGTTAGCCAGAGCAACCGCCAGCGCTTCCAAAATATGGGCACGCTCACGGGCTTTACGCAGTTCAAATACGGTACGACGCGTCACGACTTCACGGCGATGCAGAATAAAGCATTCGAGCATTTCTTTAAGATTAAACAGTTTAGGCTGACCATTGGTCAGGGCCACCATGTTAATTCCGAAAGAACACTGCATTTGCGTTTGAGCATACAGGTTGTTTAATACCACCTCGCCCACTTCACCGCGCTTAATTTCGATAACGATACGCATACCGTCTTTATCGGACTCGTCGCGTAGACCGCTGATCCCTTCAAGCTTTTTATCTTTGACCAGCTCGGCAATCTTCTCGATTAAACGGGCTTTGTTCACTTGATAAGGGATTTCAGTCACGATAATGCGTTCACGGCCATTATCTTCGGTTTCCACATCCGCCAGTGCACGCATGATCGCGCGGCCACGGCCAGTTTTATAGGCATCAATAATGCCTTTACGGCCATTGATAATTGCCGCAGTTGGGAAATCCGGACCAGGAATGTATTCCATCAACTGTTCAATTGACAGTGAAGGTTCTTCAATCAGTGCCAAACAGCCTTTCACGACTTCCGTTAGGTTGTGTGGTGGGATGTTGGTTGCCATACCGACCGCAATACCCGATGAACCGTTAATTAACAGGTTAGGTACGCGTGTGGGTAGTACGGCGGGAATTTGTTCAGTGCCGTCGTAGTTAGGGACGAAATCCACTGTCTCTTTTTCAAGATCGGCGAGTAATTGATGCGCTAACTTATCCATACGGATTTCGGTATAACGCATTGCCGCCGCTGAGTCACCGTCGACCGAACCGAAGTTACCTTGGCCGTCTACTAAGGTGTAACGCAGTGAGAATGGCTGGGCCATACGGACGATAGTGTCATAAACAGCAGAATCACCATGGGGATGATATTTACCGATGACGTCACCGACCACACGGGCAGATTTTTTGTAAGGCTTGTTCCAATCGTTCTTCAATTCACTCATGGCAAACAGAACACGGCGATGAACCGGCTTTAAGCCGTCGCGCACGTCTGGTAATGCACGTCCCACGATAACGCTCATGGCGTAATCAAGGTACGAATTCTTTAGTTCGTCTTCGATATTAATTGGCGAAATAGATGATGCCAGATCAGTCATAAACTGCTCGTTCCCCTGAAAAATAGCCGACAACGTATAATCCGTATCATTGCCTAGCCCAAAAACGTGATTTGGCATTCTAACACAGTTATTTAATGTCGCCAGACCTATCCTTATCGAATTGAGAGTCTGGTGGCTTAATAGATGAAAACACTGTCAATTTGGTCGTTTGAGCGATAAACCAGCGTTGAAATTCGTGGCTTAGGATAAGAAAAAATCGTCAAAGGGATGAAGTAAAAGGTCGATACGGAGCACAACAATTAACATAAAAGCAGAAAACTGCTGAAAATTCACTCAACCACAAGGGCTTAGCTCAGTCGAACACTTTGTTTATCAAACATAGTCGTTATAATAGCCGCACAATACAGCTACTTCAGGTAATAGCATGCATCAGAATACCAATGTGGACCCACAGGAAATCGCAAAGTTTGAACGTATGGCCGAAACGTGGTGGGATCTCAACGGTGAATTTAAGCCGCTGCATCTATTAAACCCGCTGCGCTTAAATTATATCGATCAAACTGCTGGCGGCATTTTCGGTAAGAAAGTGCTCGACGTTGGTTGCGGCGGCGGGATTTTATCTGAAAGCATGGCCCGCATAGGTGCCGAGGTTGATGGTCTTGACATGGGTGATGAGCCCTTAGAAGTTGCGCGCTTGCATGCCCTCGAAACGGGCGTAAGCATTAATTATGTAAAAAATACCGCCGAGACCCACAGCCAAGATCATCAAGCCTATTACGATGTGGTGACCTGTATGGAAATGCTGGAGCATGTGCCCGATCCACAATCGGTGATCAAGGCTTGCTGCGACATGGTCAAACCCGGTGGCTTTGTGTTTTTCTCCACCATCAACCGCAACATTAAATCCTACGTTCACACGATTCTCGGCGCAGAATATTTGCTGAAGATGCTGCCAGTTGGCACCCATGAGCATAAAAAATTCATTAAGCCTTCGGAACTGATGGAGCTTGTGGACAATACCGATCTGATCTGTACCGATGCATTAGGCATCAGCTACAACCCGCTGACGGGCATTTTTAAATACACGCCTAAAGTTGATGTGAATTACATGATAGCGACGCGTAAGGTTGATTAATATGAGTCTGGCACAGATCCAAGGCGTACTGTTCGATCTCGACGGCACCTTAGCCGATACCGCGCCGGATCTGGTGCAGGCCCTTAATTTAAGTCTTCAAGACGTCGGCATCGCCGCGCAGCCGTTAGCGGCCATGCGCTACGCCGCATCCCACGGCAGTTTTGCCTTAGTCGATGCGGCGATACCCAATGCAGCGGATGATCTTCGCACTCAAGTTCAGCAAGGGCTGCTCGCCCACTATCAGCGCATTAATGGCGATCACTGTGCGCTATTCACAGGCATTGCAGCATTACTCGACTGGCTCGAGTTAATGCAGCTGCCATTTGGGGTGATCACCAACAAGCCTGCCCGCTTTACCCGTCCCTTATTGCGAAAACTGAATTTACACTTACGTATGCCCGTTATCATCAGTGGCGATTCAACCAAACACCCAAAACCCCACACAGCACCTATGTTATTAGGGGCTCAGCAACTGAACTGCGCTCCAGAGCACATTTTGTATCTTGGGGATGCTGAGCGAGATTTGTTAGCAGCTAAGGCGGCTGGCATGTTAGGCGGCGTTGCCCTATGGGGTTATCTGGGGGTCAACGACAAGCCATCGCAGTGGCCTGCCTACGCGCACTTTGCCAGCCCTACTGAGTTACATCAGGCATTAGCCGACGCATTCGCCTGAAAACTCGCCCATAAAATGGTTAACAAACTTCACTTTTGCACTCGAAGATACACCTTTTACTAAAGTGACTATGCAGACGCACATATGTGTGTTTGCTTGATTTTTTACCTGCGAATAAAATCAGGCTGCGAAAGGTCGGCGGATAAAAGATCGGCACTTGTGCGCGATCGCGATCTAAAGAAAAGATCGCCTAAAAATCCCCCATGAGTGCGACACGCTAACCTGAAATTGAGCTTCAAGGTTAGTCGTTACTAACGCTAAGGCTTATCCTCAACTTATCCACAAGATGTCCCCTGAATTCAGACTTGCAAATAGGGGCAAACCTCACTATCTTGTATCCCAGATAATTTAAAACACCATATCTTGTGTATAGGTAGCAATCAGACACACTAGAAGTTCGCCGCTTAATTGACTTGTTTTCCACCAGTCAGCTGTATTTAAGGGACGGTTATTGATTGTTTTACAAGGATACGTACGGTGAACTTGCTCACCTAAATAGATATAAGAACCAAGGCCTATCTCCAAATGAATAGCACTATGACAGTCACAAAACGCTGTGGCGATCGTGAAAATATCGATCTCGAAAAAATACACCGCGTAATTACTTGGGCAGCCAAGGGATTAAAAAACGTTTCTGTTTCTGAAGTTGAACTGCGCTCGCACCTACAGTTTTTCGATGGCATCCCAACCGAAGCTATCCATGAAACCATTATCAAAGCGGCTGCGGATTTAATTTCTCCAGAATCACCGGACTATCAGTTCCTCGCCGCCCGTTTAGCGGTGTTTCATTTGCGTAAGAAGGCCTTCGGTCAGTTCGAGCCGCCAGCACTGTATACCCACGTGACTAAGTTAGTTGAGCTTGGCAAGTATGACATGCACATTCTGCAGGATTACAGCCGCGAAGAACTCGACGTGATGGATACCTATATCGACCATTGGCGCGATATGGACTTTTCTTACGCTGCGGTAAAACAGCTTGAAGGCAAATATTTAGTTCAAAACCGTGTGACGCACGAAATCTATGAGAGCGCCCAGTTCCTCTACATTTTGGTCGCGGCCTGTTTGTTTGCCCGCTATCCAAAAGAAACGCGCCTGAAATACGTTAAAGATTTCTATGACGCGGTATCGACCTTTAAGATTTCGCTACCAACGCCAATCATGGCCGGTGTGCGCACGCCAACACGTCAGTTCAGCTCTTGCGTACTGATCGAATGTGGTGACAGCTTAGATTCAATCAACGCGACAGCTTCGTCGATAGTGAAATACGTCAGTCAACGTGCGGGTATCGGTATTAACGCCGGTCGTATTCGCGCCTTAGGTAGCCCAATCCGTGGTGGTGAAGCCTTCCACACCGGTTGTTTACCTTTCTATAAGTATTTCCAAACCGCAGTTAAGTCTTGTTCTCAAGGCGGCGTGCGTGGTGGTGCTGCGACCCTCTTCTACCCGATTTGGCACTTAGAAGTCGAATCTCTGCTGGTATTGAAAAATAACCGCGGCGTTGAAGATAACCGTATCCGTCACTTAGACTACGGTGTGCAGTTGAACAAAGTCATGTATCAACGTCTGATCAAGGGCGAAAATATCAGCCTGTTTAGCCCATCAGATGTACCTGGTTTGTACGATGCGTTCTTTGAAGATCAAAACGAATTCGAACGTTTATATGTGCAATACGAGCAAGACAGCAGTATTCGTAAGAAAACCATAAAGGCAGTTGAGCTGTTTTCACTGATGATGCAAGAGCGCGCCTCAACCGGCCGTATCTACATTCAGAACGTGGATCACTGCAACACCCATAGCCCGTTCGATTCTAAAGTCGCGCCGATCAGACAATCTAACCTGTGTCTTGAAATCGCCCTGCCGACAAAACCATTGAACAACATCGATGATCCTAATGGTGAAATCGCGCTTTGTACGTTGTCAGCACTCAACTTAGGTTCAATCAAAGAATTATCTGATATTGAACCATTAGCCGACCTCGCGGTACGCGCACTGGATAATCTGCTGGATTATCAAGATTATCCTATCAAGGCAGCACAACTTGCCTCGATGAATCGCCGTACCTTAGGTATAGGCGTAATTAACTTCGCTAACTACTTAGCGAAAAATGGCATGAAGTATTCCGATGGCAGCGCGAACGATCTGACCCACAGAACCTTCGAAGCCATTCAGTTTTATTTACTGAAAGCCTCGATGAACTTGGCCAAAGAGCAAGGTGCGTGTCCGTTATTCCACGAGACCACGTACGCTCAAGGTATTTTGCCAATCGATACTTATAAACGTGACCTAGATAAAATTTGTGCCGAACCATTGCACTTAGACTGGGAATCACTGCGTAGCGATATCAAGCAATATGGCCTGCGTAACTCGACGCTGTCGGCATTAATGCCATCAGAAACCTCGTCGCAAATCTCCAATGCGACCAATGGTATCGAACCACCGCGTGGCCTTATCAGCGTGAAATCGAGCAAAGACGGTCAGCTAAAACAAGTGGTACCTGATTTCGATACGCTGAAAGATAGCTATGAATTACTATGGAAAATGCCAAGTAATGATGGTTACTTACAGCTGGTGGGCATCATGCAGAAGTTCGTTGACCAAGCGATTTCGGCTAACACTAACTACGACCCTTCACGTTTTGAAGGCCGTAAAGTACCGATGCAAACTCTGCTGAAAGATTTGCTCAATGCTTACAAGTTAGGTGTGAAAACGCTTTACTACCATAACACTCGCGATGGTGCATCGGATTCACACGATGACATCACCAATTTAGAGAAAGAAGATGACGGTTGCGCCGGCGGCGCATGTAAAATCTAGTCTTTAACTTTAACGTTAACGGTTTTATAGGGATCCCTATTTAGTGGATCCCTATCCATTGGAAAAATAGCACCATGGCCTACTCTACCTTCTGTCAAACACCCAACGATGCCACCCGTGAACCTATGTTTTTAGGTCAATCTGTCAACGTGGCTCGTTACGATCAACAAAAATATGAAGTGTTCGAAAAACTGATAGAAAAGCAGTTATCTTTCTTTTGGCGCCCGGAAGAAGTAGACGTCAGTCGTGATAAGATTGACTACGGTGCATTGCCTGATCATGAAAAACACATCTTTATTTCGAATCTGAAATACCAAACCCTACTCGACTCGATTCAAGGTCGCTCGCCCAATGTGGCCTTTTTACCGCTGGTGTCACTGCCTGAATTAGAAACTTGGATTGAGACTTGGTCTTTCTCTGAGACAATTCACTCGCGCTCATACACCCACATCATTCGCAATATCGTTAACGATCCTTCAGTGATCTTCGACGATATCGTCGTGAACAAAGAAATCTTAAGCCGTGCGACCGATATCGCCGCTTATTACGATCACTTGATCCAACTGACTCAGATATTCCATTTACTCGGTGCAGGAACCCATGTTATCGATGGCAAAGAAGTCATAGTCAATACCCGCACCCTGAAAAAAGCCTTGTACCTATGCATGATGTCAGTCAACGCCCTAGAAGCTATTCGTTTCTATGTTAGCTTTGCCTGCTCATTTGCCTTTGCTGAACGTAAACTGATGGAAGGTAACGCGAAAATCATTCGCCTTATTGCACGTGATGAAGCCTTACACTTAAACAGCACTCAGCATATTTTAAGCATCATGCAAGGCGGTAAAGACGATCCAGAAATGGGTGAAATTGCTGCAGAATGCCAACAGGAAGCTTTCGATTTATTCTTCAAAGCCGCAGAGCAAGAAAAAGAATGGGCAAAATACCTGTTCAAAGACGGCTCTATGATAGGTTTGAATGAACAGATCCTGTGCCAATACGTTGAGTTTATTACTAATCAACGCATGAAGTCGGTGAATCTACCGCAACCATACCCAGAAATAACCAATCCATTACCTTGGATGAAAAACTGGTTAGAAAGCGATGCAGTGCAAGTTGCACCACAGGAAGTTGAAGTCTCTTCATACCTTGTCGGCCAAATCGACTCCGCGGTTGATGGCGATGAATTCCTCGACTTCGATCTATAACGATATATAAGACGCTTAAAAGTGACGTTACAAAATGGCATTAAAACAGTGACATCAAAAAAACGGCCACAAAACCTGTTTGCGAAGGCGCCGATCGTGCGCCTTCAAGGTCAACCTGTGTTGCTCTTTACCGAGCAACAAGGCACTTTGCTGCAAGCGCTCGAAGCCAAAAAAGTCAAAATCTTCTCAGAATGTCGCAACGGTTTCTGCGGTGCCTGCAAAACACGCGTCATCAGCGGAAAAGTCAGCTACTTAAACGAACCCTTAGCCGAACTTAAACATGATGAATGTTTGCCCTGCTGCTGTGTGCCTACCGAAGATTTAGAGCTCGACTTGTCACCTGAAGGTGCGGCCGTAGTCACCTATGCTGCCAAAGGGTCACAACACATGGGCCGCAACGGCCATTCACCAACACAGAGCGCTATATCCCACGGTTCAAAGCAGCAAGTCTCGCCAACATTCATCGAAGTGTGCGAAAAATGACCTCTGAGTCTGATAGGGGCTAATTGAGCCTAGCGGTTTAAATGTCTTTTTTCGCCATCACCCTATGCAGCTCATTGACCTCTGTCAGCGCCGCACTGCCATACCAAGGTAATAATTCCAGCACTAGACTGCCCGCTTGAATTGCAGGATCGGTTTCCGTTAAGGCTTTTGCCTCTTCAACCGTATTAACGTCAAAGACATAAATACCGCGTAATTCGCCATCGTGTAAAAAGGGCCCCGCCAGCACTAATTTGCCCTCATTGGCAAGGCGGGTGATATTGTCCAAATGCGCCCTTTGCAATTGTTCGGCCTGTGCCTGTGTTCTATCCCGATTAGGGCCCCGCTTTAAAAAAGCCATTACATAGTGCTTCATACCGTATTCATCGGCACCGGCATTTTTAGCACGCTGCGCGTCAAACGGTGGAGTACTGTGGGCCGAAAAACTCACCATTAATCCACATAATAGGCAAGTGATAAGGCTGATGGTGATCTTAGCGTTAAAGACAGTGTTAAGCTGCATAGCGGTTCCCTCTGCGTGGGTTATGGGCGAGTTATGTTGCTTAATTTAAGCATTTAAACCTTAGCGTATTTGCGGCAACTATGTTGAAAAGGCAATAAAAAAGCCTGATTAAGACTCAGGCTTTAGATGCTATATGGGCTTTTGAAAATGACTATAAACGCATCGCCAGTTCGGCGCCTTGGCGAATCGCCCGTTTAGCATCAAGTTCTGCGGCGACATCGACACCGCCAATTAAATGCACTGGCATGCCTGTCGCTTTCATCTCATCCACCAAAGTGCGATTCGATTCTTGGCCAGCGCAGAGGATAACATTATCCACTGGCAATACTTCTGCTTGCTCGCCAACGCGAATATGTAAACCCGCGTCATCAAACTTATCGTAACTCACGCCTGTTTTCATCTTCACATCATGTTGCTTAAGCACAAGACGATGGATCCAGCCGGTGGTTTTACCTAAGCCCTTGCCCATCTTCGACGTTTTACGTTGCAGTAAATAGACCTTACGATGATCGGTATTGTCGGAATGTGGTTCTGTTAGGCCGCCCGCATGCTGGTAAGTTTTATCTATGCCCCACTGTTGCAGCCATTTATCTGGGTCCAAGGTGCTAGATTGGCGCTCACATAAGTAATGCGCCATATCAAATCCGATACCGCCAGCACCAATCAAAGCCACCGTATTACCGACAGTCACTTCACCCGAGAGCACTTTTTGATAATCGACCACCCGTGGGTCATCAAAGCCGGGTAAGACTAAATCACGCGGCACAACGCCTGACGCTATCACTACTTCATCAAATTTTTCGGTCGCCAATACGCTGGCATCGAGGCGAGTGTTTAATCTCAGCTCCACCTTATGCAACTTAATTTGATTGATGAAATAACGGATAGTCTCGTTAAACTCTTCCTTTCCAGGGATTTTACGGGCGAGATTAAACTGTCCACCCACCTCGGATTTCGCTTCAAACAAGACAACATCATGGCCACGCATGGCGGCATAAACAGAAAACGCCATGCCCGCAGGGCCTGCCCCCATCACCGCAATACGCTTTTTATTTGCTGTGGGTAAGAAGTTGATTTCAGTCTCATAACAGGCGCGAGGATTCACTAAGCAGGTTGCGCGCTTGAGGGAAAAGGTATGGTCAAGACATGCTTGGTTACAGCCAATGCAGGTGTTGATAAGCTCCGGAGTGTTCGCCGCGGCTTTATTCACAAACTCAGGATCAGCGAGGAAAGGCCGCGCCATCGATACCATGTCAGCTTGACCAGAAGCAATAATCTGCTCGCCGATTTCAGGGGTGTTAATGCGGTTAGTCGCAATTAAGGGCACAGAAACTGATTGTTTGAGCTTTTCAGTCACCCACGCAAAGGCGCCGCGGGGCACACTTGTCGCAATGGTCGGTACGCGCGCTTCATGCCAACCAATACCAGTATTTAAAATAGACACGCCAGCTTGCTCTAACCACTGGGCGAGCTGCACCACTTCATCCCAAGTCGAGCCGTTATCCACTAGATCGAGCATAGATAAACGGAAGATAATGATGAAGTCTTTACCGACTTTTGCCCGTATCGCGTTAACAATCTCAATCGGGAATTGCGCCCGCTTTTCAAACGCACCACCCCATTCATCGGTGCGGGTGTTGGTGCGCGCACTGACAAACTGATTGATCAAATAGCCTTCAGATCCCATCACCTCAACGCCATCGTAACCGGCTTTCTTGGCAAGAGCGGCTGAGCTGGCGTAATCCTTAATGGTCGAGCGCACTTGACGGCTGGACATGGCAGACGGCGTAAAAGGTGTAATGGGTGATTTAATTTTACTCGGAGCTTGGGAAAAAGGATGATAACCGTAGCGGCCCGCATGCAAAATTTGCATGCAGATCTTACCGCCGGCCTCATGCACCGCCTGCGTGACCACGCGATGCTTACCGACTTGCCAAGGAAAACTCAGCTGACAGGCATGGGGCGTAAGGCGACCGCGAAGATTGGGGGAAATACCGCCCGTTACAATCAAACCCACGCCGCCCAGAGCGCGTTCTTTGTAGAACGCTGCCAGTTTCTCAAATCCGCCCTTTTCTTCTTCCAAACCTGTGTGCATTGAGCCCATAAGCACGCGGTTTTTGAGCTGGGTGAATCCCAGATCTAAGGGTTCTAATAAATGGGGAAACGACATTCAAACATCCTTTTAAAACAAGTGATTTAAATCAGCATACCTTGAGTCAAATCTAAGCTCAACCGTTGGATCGAGGCCATTAGTCAAAATCCTTTACAATTGTGTTTAGCCTGTAGCGCCATTTTCAGTTAGCATGGGCAGATTGGACTTATAAAGGAGTGGCAAATGTCCGCTAACCCATCGTTTTTCAAGAGAATATGTTTGTTTATTTGGCACACCCTCAACGGGACGCGTAAACTGATACTCAATCTGATCTTTTTTGGCATCTTAGCCGCCATTATCATCTCCATTGGCAGCAGCGAAGATATTCAAGTTGAAGATAATTCAGCACTGGTGCTTAATCTGGCTGGTTCGATTGTCGATCAGAAGCAACAGGTCGATCCCTTAGAAGCCGCATTCAAGCAAGGCAATAATGGCAATGCCGATGGGGAAATCCTGCTCGCCGATGTGCTATATGTGATTGATAATGCCGCGCAAGATCAAAGGATTAGTACCCTAGTACTTGATCTAGCCGATCTCAAACGTGCTGGGATCAGCAAGCTGCAGTCTATCGGTGATGCACTTAACCGCTTTAAAGAAAGTGGCAAAAAAGTGGTCGCCATCGGCAATTACTACGAGCAAAATCAATATTTCCTCGCCAGCTTTGCCGACACTATTTACCTCAATCCCCAAGGCGGCGTGTCGCTTGATGGCCTGAGTATGTACAACCAGTACTTCAAATCGGCCTTAGATAAACTCAAAGTTAAAGCGCATATTTTCCGCGTAGGGACTTTTAAATCTGCGGTTGAACCCTACATGCGTGACGATATGTCCGACGCCGCTCGCGAAGCCAGCAGTGCGCTTTTAGCTGATGTATGGCAAAGCTACACCCAGACTGTCGCAGGCAATCGCAATATTGAGCCTAACTCACTGGTACCCGATGCAACCACTTATTTGGCCGAGCTCGATAAAGCCAATGGTGACTCTGCGGCAATGGCCATCAACATGAAATGGGTTGATAGCTTAGCGACCACGGAAGATTTTCGTCAAACCATGTTAGAAACCGTGGGCAAAGCCAGCAGCGGTGACAGTTTCAAGCAAGTGAGTTTTTATGATTATTTAACCTTAGTGACGCCATTGCCAAGCTTTGTTGAGCAAGACAGTGTCGGCATTATTGTCGCAAGTGGCACGATTCTGAATGGTACTCAACCTGCGGGCCAAATTGGCGGCGAAAGCACTGCCGAGCTGTTACGTAAAGCGCGTTTTGATAAACACGTTAAAGCCTTAGTACTGCGTGTCGATAGCCCTGGCGGCAGCGCCTTTGCCTCGGAGCAAATTCGTCAAGAATTACTAGCACTTAAAGCAGCGGGTAAACCTGTCGTCGTCAGCATGGGCAGTTTAGCGGCTTCAGGAGGCTACTGGATTTCGGCCAGTGCCGACTACATCTTCGCAACGCCAACTACGCTTACGGGCTCGATTGGGATCTTCGGCATGATCACCACCTTTGAAGATTCTCTGGCCAGTATAGGCGTACATACCGATGGCGTATCAACCTCTGAATGGGCAGGATTGTCTGTGACGCGCACGCTGTCACCGCAAGTTGAAGCGATTATCCAACGTCATATTGAACGTGGCTATTTAGACTTTATCTCGCTGGTCGCTAAAGAACGCAAGATGACCATAGAACAAGTCGATAAGATTGCCCAAGGCCGTGTTTGGAGTGGTAAAAAAGCCCTTGAGCTTGGCTTAGTCGATGAACTGGGTGATTTAGATGAGGCGATAGCTAAAGCCGCTAAACTCGCAGATATGACACTATTTGACACCCGCGTTATCGAACAAGAGCTGACACCCGAGCAACGCTTTATGCAACAGATGTTTGCCTCAGTATCGAGCTACCTGCCCGCCTCACTGAGCCAATCATCGATGTTAGAGCAAATGCTAGCGCAATGGACCAGCAGCTTGAAAACGTTAACCTCTTTTGATGATCCAAATAACGTCTACATCTACTGCGATACTTGCAACATAATGAACTAAATCTGCCAGCGCCTAGGTTGCAGCTCGCAACTTCAAGATGATGACAAAGACAAAGCCCGGCTCTCCGGGCTTTTTTATTGGGTTTATGTCAGTTAAATCGTATAATTCGGCCACTTGAAGCTAAGAAAACGACAAGAATGACTAAACGCTCCATTTATGTTGCCTATACAGGTGGCACCATCGGTATGCAAAAGACCGATAACGGCTTCGTCCCTGTGGCGGGATTCCTGACTCAGTGCGTGCAATCTATGCCTGAGTTTTACCATGAAGAAATGCCGACATTCGTGATCCACGAATACTGCCCGCTTATCGACTCTTCCAATATGGCGCCGACCGATTGGCAGATGATCGCCGACGATATACAAGCTAATTACGATAAATACGATGGCTTTGTGATCCTCCATGGCACTGACACCATGGCGTACACGGCTTCGGCGCTGTCGTTCATGCTTCAAGGCTTGTCAAAACCTGTGATAGTGACAGGTTCGCAAATTCCCCTTGCCCAGCTGCGCTCAGACGGTCAAACCAATTTATTAAACTCACTCTATATTGCGGCGAATTATCCGGTCGCAGAAGTGTGTTTATTCTTCAATAACAAACTCTTTCGAGGTAATCGCTCGACTAAGGCCCATGCCGACGGTTTCGATGCTTTTGCTTCACCTAACTTCCCGCTACTGCTTGAGGCTGGGATCAAAATCAATCTGCGCGCAGGCAAGATCACCGTTGCCAACGATACCCCATTGGAAGTGGCGCATATCAGTCCACAACCTGTGGGTGTGGTGACCTTGTATCCAGGGATCTCGACACAGATTTTTGAGAACATTCTGCAGCAGCCAGTTAAAGCCCTCATACTGCTAACATTTGGTGTGGGTAACGCGCCGCAAGATGCTGCCTTACTCAAAACCTTAAGGCAAGCGGATGAACGTGGCATAGTGCTGGTGAATCTTACCCAGTGTTTCCAAGGTAAGGTGAATATGGGCGGCTACGCAACGGGCAATGCACTCGCTAAAGCGGGCGTGATCAGTGGCGCCGATATGACCATAGAAGCGGCCTTGGCAAAACTGCATTATTTACTATCGAAAAATTTGCAGCCAGCCGAGATAAAAGCGGCCATGTTGCAAAATCTAGTCGGTGAACTGAGCATAGATTAACGCCATAGTCTTTAAATATTTCCCTTATTGCTCAATCACTAGTAACAAGAAAGCCCATTAAATATGGGCTTTTTGATTTTAACTCAGATTAAACGGCGTCAAACTAATGAGTAAGCTACAAATCTTGTACTTTAAACTCGGCAATTGACTCACCGCGGAATTGCTTTTTCAGCTCAGCTTTAGACAGTTCATTGATTTTACCGTCGGGGGCAATAGTGAAATGCTCAGTTTGCTCAAGCTTACGGGCTTGATACAACATCACGACCTGCAGGGTAGAATCACGCTGCGCTTCACTTAGCACAGTGCCATCTTCCCACTTACCCAGCTCTGCTGCACTACGAAGCCTTTCATAGACTTCAATGGGCATTTGATCGATCACTTGATTAATATCTGTCATACACTTTTCCGCTTATGTAACACGATTCTGACTCGTGTGATGAGATAACCCACAAAACCAAACACGGAGCATATTCCGGCAATGTTCGCCCGCATACCTTCGGCAGGTTCACCACCCCAAAACCAAATCACCACGCCTGCAATAAACAAGGTCATAGCAACAAAACTCTGGTTCATTAAGCTGCTGGACTTTTGAATATGACTAATGCGCGTTAAGGACTCATTGTCACCATTGGTGCTCGCTTGACAATGGGGACATGAAGGCGCCTTACTCGACATCCGCTTGCGACACACTGGACATTCAATTAATGCCATATCAGCCTCGCCCTAACGTAAATTATCAACAACGGCGAGCATGGCAATAAGCGATGCTTCACCTAAATAAATACTGCGCTCTGGCGACCAACCCACAAAAGGATCGGCCAGATTGTTATTGTCTTTAAAAGGCATTTCGAGGGTATTGGATAAACACTCGAAGGTCTGAGCGACCCAATTAGACGCAACCGTTAGATTCGCTTGGCCTGGCTCGTCTTTGTCATAGCCAAACTGAGTTTGAAAATCAGCACTGGCTAAGGTTAATGCTTGACTGAAGTCCGCTTGCAGCTGCGCCAGCTTATCATTGTAGGCAGGCACGCCCTCACAACCCGCTAGAAACACATAAGGTAAGCCTTCATCGCCGTGGACATCATAAAACAAGTCGACACCGGTTTGCTGCATCTTGTTGACAACGTGGTACACCTCAGGACTCTTTTCTAAACTCGGCGTTTGCCACTCGCGGTTAAGATTAATCCCAATCGCATTGGTGCGCAGATGGCCTCTGACACTGCCATCGGGATTCATGTTCGGCACTATATAGAAATTGGCTTTGTCGAGCAGCGCTTTCGCTGTTGGACAATCATTATCGAGTAAACGATTCACTAGACCTTCTACTAACCATTCAGCCATGGTTTCGCCCGGATGTTGTCTGGCGGTGATCCAAATATTGCGTTTAGAAGGATCGCCATTCCCCACTTTCATCAGGGTAATGTCGCGGCCATCTATGGTCAGGCCCAAATGCTCTAAATTGACATCTGGGTGTAACTGGGCGCTGCTGAGTAAATCTAAGTGACGCTCATAGCTGTATGGCGCAAAGTAAGCGATTTGAATCGCATCGCAATCTAGCTCTAAGCTAATGCTCAGTTTGCCGTCTTTATATTGAGTCGGAATACGGAACCAATGTTGACGGTCGTAACTGGCTACCGCCTGATAGTCTTCCCATCCCTTGGTATAGGAAGCCGTCCCCGCGTTGATGATATTTAAGGTGTAATGGTTACCCACCTCACCTTCGAATCGAAAATTGAACCATTGATAAAACTCGCCGCCCGCATCGGGACGAATAGCAAGTTGAATATCGTCTTTATTATCAAGATTGACGACTTGGATATTTCCGCCATCAAAGTTGGCACTGATCCGCATAATGATTCCTAATAGGTTGTTAAAGCTAAGGGCAGTTAATGGCACGCGACTGATAGCACGCGGCACATTTTATTATATGGCCGATAGGATAAACCAAAACATCCCAAGGGGAAAACGAAAGCCAGTAAAATCAGTCAAGGCAGTTGCAGTCGACCTTTTATTGACCAAGTTTCACGCCAAACATCCGTCAAACTTAGCCGTTAACGAGGTGGTAAACGATGGTGTTAAGCCATAAAACTATAACCTTGGCCTCGCACTGTATTGATTAAGTTACGCGGCAAGCTGATGTTGGCTAATTTACGGCGCGTGTTACTAATGTGCATATCAAGATTGCGGTCAAATCGGCCCAGATCTTTTTGTAACACTGAACGCTGTAACTCTTGTTTCGTGATGACTTGACCTTTCCTTTCAAACAGATATTTGAATAATTTAAATTCGGTTTGAGTCAAATCTACATAACGGCTGCCAATGGTGATCCTATAACTCATATCATCAAAGTTAATCACTTTCGCCGCCACAGTCGCCATTTGCGGCTGATGAGATTGACTAATACAAAGACGGCGTTCTAAGGCGCGTAAGCGCACAAAAAACTCTTTGATGCTAAATGGTTTACTCAAAAAATCATCGGCACCTAATTCATAGCCAGTGATACGATCGTCTTCATTATCCCGTGCAGAGACCATCAATACCGGCGTTGAGCATTCCCGCGCTTTTAACAGCTCAAAACCATTCATTTGTGGCATGACTAAATCAAGCACTATGATGTCGGGAGCAAAACTTTCAATGCATGCCAGACCATCGACACCATTTTCCGCACATGCAACTTCATGCCCTTGTGTGCCCAAGGCATCGGCCAACCAAGCACTAAACAAGGGATCATCATCGACTAAGAGTATTTTACTCATCCTTAAAACCCAAACGAGAATCTATATCATTTATATTACCATGCGAATCGAAATGACTCTAGGCCTATTACATTCGTTAGGAAGTGTGATGTTGAAAACTGTGAACAAAATACGATATTAACAACCAATCAACGGATGATTAGCGACTCTAAAATCATCTCGTAAACTCCCAATAAAAAAGCGCCCTAAGGCGCTTTTTAGAAACTAAGAGTCTGAACTTAGCTTAGAATTTAACCGTTACACCACCGTAAATCACGCGGCCGATTGTGTCATATACTTGTGGAACTGTGCCACCATCACTACCGTTAGAAACACGTGATGGTTTTTCATCAGTGAAGTTTTTCACACCTAAACTAACAGTTGTCATATCAGTGATGTGATATGTTCCAGAAATATTGTGGTATAGCACTGAGTCAACATCATAGCCTTTCGCCAAGTCTGTCATCTCACCAATATAACGGTTGAAGTACATAACACTCCAATCATCTTGACCAGCTGAGAGACTGAAGTTATTACGAACCTTAGCGTAAGCACCGAAGTTACCGTCGATAGTATCAGTGTAATCTTTATTATCCTGCTCAAAGTTCAATAAATATGTCGTGTCATTGCTGATTTTCCAATCCAAACCTAAGCCTTCAAAGTTATAGGCTAAGTTAAAATCAATACCGCTAGTATCTTGATAACCTACGTTGGTTAACGCATTCGTTAGATTACGCAAGTCACCTTCTGGGGTAATATTAAACGTTTCACAAGCTGACGTAATGCCATCTTTACAATCATCTAAGCCAGCCTGAGTATCTAAACGGGCGATAGCGTTATCCACTTTGAAGCGCCAGTAGTCTAATGTCAGAGACATACCATCAAGATAGCTTGGCGAATACACTAAACCAGCCGTATAAGACTCTGACTCTTCAGGCTTCAAATCTGGATCAGAAGTACGGTTTACCAAAATTTGTCCTGGCTGTTCATCATCTGACAACCAAGGATTTGTAAGGTAATCAAACGATCCCGAATTACCACCATATAATTCAGCAACACTTGGCGCACGGAAGCCTGTAGCCGCAACACCCCGAACCATTAAGTCATCTGTTGCAGTGTATGTTAAACCAATTTTCCAAGTGGTCGCTTTACCGAATGTTGAGTAATCGTCTAAACGCAGCGCGAATTCACCCGTTAATTTCTCGGTGAAAGGCACACTTACTTCTTGAAAAATCGAAATAACGTTGTAGTTACCATCGGTTGGATCTTGCTGTGCTGCAGTACTTTCACCTGCGACAACAATTGGATCGGGATTATAGAAACCACTCTCACGGCGGTATTCAGCACCAATCGCAAAACCAACGGCACCCGCTTTTAAATCAAACAACTCACCATTCAAGCCGGCAGATAATGTCTGTTGTTCATTACCGCCATTTGCAGCCTCTGTATAACCAACAGCATCTTTCATCGCTTGTGTAAGTGGTGCACCACTCAACCAAGCATCAGGATTAGCATAAATAGCGTTACGCATATCGCTAGCATTGATAGAGTTCTCTACTGCGGTTTCTGCTTTGTTCTTACCAAATGTATAAGTAACATCCCAGTTCATACCTGTATGAACGTCTAAAGTACCCGCTAGACCACCTGATAAACGCCAAGTATCAGTATCCTGAGTATAAATACGAGGACCTACATCATTCATACGTCTAGCATAGAAAACTTGCCCATGATCATCAGGCTTAATACCTGCAGCAATCATATCACTATCAAGTGTTAAACACTTTAATGGATCTGCATCTGGTTGACCACAGACATCAAGATATAGCTGTGCAGGTTGGGCTGCCATTTGCTGATGAGAACGACGGTTGGTATAAATAGCATCTGCAGTTAACACAACATCATTACCCAGCTCTTGAGTCATGTTAGCAAATAAACTGCGACGTTCACTTGGTGTTTGATAGTAGCTATCTTGGGTGAAATCATAAGTCTCTGTTTGTGCTACCCAATTACCATTAGCATCTTGAACCATACCATCTAGTGAACCCGTTGGTATAATTCCACTCGCACCAGGTTTAGTCCAATCACGATCAGATTGGATCACACCACGTCGGTCAGAAAAAGCGGCACCAAAGGTGTAATTACCACCATCGGTGTTAAAACCGTATAGCGCACTGACATCACCACTTTCGCCATCGCCTTTATCAGTGCCACTGCCGTTGAAATCTAATTGGAAACCTTCAAAATCTTTCTTAGTGATAATGTTTACTACACCGGCAATCGCATCTGAACCGTAAACCGCAGAAGCGCCATCTTTCAGAATTTCAACACGGGCAATCATGGCAACAGGAATCGAGTTTAAATCCACTGCACTATCAGCGCCTGAACCCGAGTTCACCATGCGGCGACCGTTCAGTAGCACCAAGGTGCGTTGAGAACCCATACCACGTAAATCAACCTGTGCAACACCGTCTGCACCGTTGTTTGTCGTTGAACCTACGGCAGCACCTGCCATTGAAGTTTGTACTTGTAGCATCTGGTCTACAGAAGTGAAACCTTCTGCTTTAATCGCAGCAGCATCGATAACGGTTACAGGAGAAGCTGTCTCCATATCTTGGCGCTGAATGCGTGAACCCGTGACTTCAATACGTTCAACTTTTGCTTTTTCTTCCGCAGCAAATGCGCTTGACGTTACAAATGCACCTGAAGTGATAGATGCAACGATAGCTAAGTTAATAGCTGACGCGACTTTGGTTCTTTTGATCATGTATGAATGCTCCCTAGATCTTACTATTATTTTTATGCTTACAGCTTGTACAACTATTGATGTACTAGTGTTGCACTCGATACTGAGGATTCACTTTAACTCCGTCAACACTCAAAATATTAACCAACGGAAAAGCAATGTTAAAAAATTTAGATTACTTTGTTTTTATTTATGGTGAGTATTTTCAATAAAACTTGAGCATCATAGTTTACTAGAGGTTAAATCTTAATGGTGGCAAGTAATAAGTGATTAACACTGTTAACGAGTTACTTTTATGAAACATATCCAGCATCGAAAAGTGTGATCTGGATCACATTTAATTATTCAAGCGAGAGCCGTAAACTGGAATGAGGTACTGATTAACCACCACTTTAATTGCATACCCATGGACATTAGTAACTTATATGCAGCCATAATCATGGAGATAACCTAGCTAAATCAGTGCATAACAAAAGATACAAACAGTATTAGTTGTGCTATTTATGCACACAAATAAAATCACCTTCGAAATTTAAACAATATTGCTACAAATTATTCCGAATACCAAACCCTAGCAAAAGATAGCTGTAGTGAGTATTTGTGTTGAGGATTTAGTAACCTAAGGCAAATTATTAAATTAAGTTAATCTCAGAGTAAAAATCAATTTTGATGGTGGATAGTTCATATTTCGGCTCAACAAACAAACTAAATAGATACATTTGTTAATTAATTTAGGTTCGCGTCAATTAACTATAAATATACAGTTTTCTGTATAAAATCTATTATAATCGTCTAAATACTGAGCTTGAAAAGACGGGGCGTTCTGGAATGCTGATACAACTTAATGATGAGAAACTCATAGCTATCAAGTTTTAAAAAGTCTTATATTTAACGCCATTTCAAACGCTATTCGATTTGCCAAAATCTCACCCCTATTGTAACCAAAGTTAAATCTCACCCATAAAAAAGCGACCACTTAGGTCGCCTCTCATTATCGGTATTATCAAGCAGATGGTTATTCAGGTTTGATTAGCTCAAAATGCTGGTATGCCCGTGCGGTTGCAATTCGGCCGCGGGGCGTGCGTTGGATAAACCCTTGCTGGATCAAAAAAGGTTCTAACACATCTTCAATGGTTTCACGCTCTTCGCCGATGGCAGCGGCTAAGTTATCTAGTCCTACTGGTCCACCCATAAATTTATCGATAATAGCCAGTAACAATTTGCGATCCATATAATCGAAACCTTCACTATCCACGTCTAACAAGTCTAAAGCGTGTTCGGCCACAAACTTAGTGACGGCACCGTCATGCTTCACCTGCGCGTAATCCCGTACGCGGCGCAGCAATCGGTTGGCTATTCTCGGTGTACCGCGTGAACGGCGCGCGATTTCAAAGGCACCTTCAGCATCAATATCCAGCTCCATTACCTGCGCCGAACGCGTGACTATGGTGCTTAAATCTTTGATGTTATAAAACTCAAGCCGCAGCGGGATCCCAAAACGCGCCCGCAGTGGTGAGGTTAACGCACCTGCCCGTGTTGTCGCGCCCACTAGAGTGAACGGCGGTAAATCAAGCTTAATAGAACGCGCTGCAGGCCCTTCACCTATCATGATATCCAGCTGATAATCTTCCATCGCCGGATACAAAATCTCTTCTACCACAGGGCTTAATCGATGGATTTCATCGATGAATAACACATCACCGGATTCAAGATTGGTCAAGAGGGCTGCAAGATCGCCCGCTTTTTCAAGCACGGGGCCCGAGGTGGACTTAATGTTCACTCCCATCTCGTTCGCCACAATCATAGCCAAGGTGGTTTTACCCAGTCCTGGCGGACCGTAGATCAACATATGATCTAAGGCTTCATTACGATTCTTTGCCGCTTGAATAAACACCTTAAGTTGCGCCCGAGTGTCATCTTGGCCCGTGTATTCATCGAGCATTTTAGGGCGCATTGCCCTGTCGATGGATTCATCTTGAGCTTGGATCTGCGGCTGGATGAGTCTGTCTGCCTCAATCATTGTTCTTCCTTCTCGCAGCTTTCATCTTAATTATCATCATTATTCAATTAAAGCATCGACTTAAGGGCAGCTTTGATCAGAGTTTCAGAATCCATACCTTCTTTGTAGGCTGCAGAAACTGATTTACTCGCCTGCGGCGGTTTATAACCCAGCGAAATCAAAGCTGAAATAGCATCTTCTTCGGCACTATTAACTGTCGGCGCGGGTGAGTAATTAGATTGCAGTACGAACTCACGCTCTGAACCTGCAGAGGCTTCCATCAAGCTCTTAAGCTTATCGCGCATTTCTACTAGTAACCGCTCGGCGGTCTTCTTACCCACACCCGGTAATTTCACTAAGGTCACTATGTCATCACGCTCAACACAACCCACAAATTCTCCGGCTGTCATGCCAGATAAAATGGTCAGTGCGAGCTTGGGACCCACGCCATTGGTCTTGATCAGTAAGCGAAATAACGCCCTTTCCTGTTTAGTGATAAAACCATAGAGTAACTGTGCATCTTCACGCACCACAAAGTGGGTGTAGACCATAGTTTCATGGTTAACTTCAGGCAACTCATAAAAGCTGGTGAGCGGCATCTGCAACTCGTAACCCACACCATTAACATCGATCAAAATTTCTGGCGCTTGTTTCTCAACTAACACGCCCCTTAAACGACCTATCATCTGTACCGTCCGTATGTTCTTGCCGTTGCCCGGCCACTCAATGCGATTAAACTCTGGCTGGTGTGATAATGACACACAGCAACACCGAGTGCATCTGCGGCGTCAGCTTGTGGGGCTGCGGGTAGTTTTAGTAGTTGTTGGATCATGTGTTGTACTTGGGCTTTTTGTGCTCGCCCCGTGCCAACGACTGCGCTTTTAATTTGAGTCGCACTGTATTCTGCCACAGGTAAATTGGCGACCGTGGCGGCGACAATGGCCGCGCCGCGTGCTTGGCCAAGCTTGAGTGCAGAATCGGCATTTTTTGCCATAAATACTCGCTCAATTGCAAATTCGTCCGGTTGATACTGACGAATAATCTCAGTGATCCCATCAAATATTTGCTTGAGCCTGCCAGGCAGCTCTTCAGACGAAGTACGAATACAACCACTGCCGAGGTAAATCTGATGCCGTCCCTGACATTGGATCACGCCGTAGCCTGTGATCCGCGAACCTGGGTCAACACCTAAAATAATTGCCATTAAATGCCTTATAAGGGATCTGAATTGTCGTCTCAGTTCATAGGTTAACGAGTGTTCAAAGTTAGCGTGTTTGAGCAGAAATTGGTCTAGATTGACGCCCAAATCCAGCTCACAGTCAATCTAACCTAGGCTTGCCATCACGTCATCGGAGATTTCTGCATTATGATACACTTCTTGCACATCGTCATGATCTTCAAGGGTATCAATAAGGCGCATAAATTTTTCGGCGGTGTCTAGATCAAGCTCAGCTTTCGTCGAGGCTATCATCGCGATTTCAGCGTTATCTGCCACAAAACTCGCTTTATCGAGCGCATCTTTCACCATATAGAAATCAACGGGATCGGTGAACACATCCATCGCGCCATCATCATAGCTGACGATATCTTCCGCACCCGCTTCAAGCGCCGCTTCCATCAATGCATCTTCATCGGTTCCGGGCGCATAGGATAACACCCCACGTTTGGTGAACAGATAAGAAACCGAACCATCTGTGCCTAAGTTGCCGCCCGATTTACTGAACGCATTGCGCACACCGCTCACAGTCCGATTACGATTATCCGTCATGGTTTCAACCATCACAGCGGTGCCGCCTGGGCCATAACCTTCATAGAGAATGGTTTCGAGTTGCTGACCTTCCAACTCACCGGCGCCGCGTTTAATCGCGCGCTCAACCGTATCGCGGGTCATATTGCCGCCGAGGGCTTTATCAATGGCGACACGTAATCGTGGATTGGAATCGGGATCTGAGCCGCCTTCACGGGCTGCGACGGTTAATTCGCGAATGAATTTAGTAAAGAGTTTACCGCGTTTAGCATCTTGAGCTGCTTTACGGTGCTTTATGTTGGCCCATTTACTGTGACCTGCCATGGGAAGTCTCCTTAACTGAGGTGTCATCGCATAGCTTATCAAGAGCCGAAGTGTAATGGGTTGAATAACGGCTATTTAGGATTGAACAAATAGATATTGATAAGCAAAGAAATGACGGTTCACTAAAACAGACCGAGGCTTGCGCCTCGGTTTTCGGTACTATTTAAACAGTAACTGACAAGGACTAATGCTAATAGACTAACGCCAATCGACTAATGCCAATCGCCTTTCACAAAACGAGTTACACAACGTCGACTTGAATAAGGTCGATTTGCATAAGATCAATTTACAAAAATCCTTTCACGAAAGATCAGTCTTCCGTTTTAACGGCTTTCTCAACCACGGCAATGCCAAGTTCACCTAACTGCTGCGGATTGGCAAATCCTGGTGCGTTAGTTAGC
This sequence comes from Shewanella sp. SP1S2-4, assembly GCF_031932075.1. Lineage (NCBI taxonomy): Bacteria > Pseudomonadati > Pseudomonadota > Gammaproteobacteria > Alteromonadales > Shewanellaceae > Shewanella > Shewanella sp. SP1S2-4. Next base: position 103,312 of record NZ_JAUOET010000003.1, on the reverse strand, counting down.
GGGCAAGCGGCTGTGGTGGTTTTCGGGAACGCCATCACATCACGGATTGAGCTAGCGCCTGTCATCAGCATGATGATGCGGTCTAAACCAAACGCTAAACCTGCATGTGGCGGTGTGCCGTAACGCAGCGCTTCTAACAGGAAGCCGAACTTCTCTTTAGCTTCTTCGTCGGTAATGCCCAGAATACGGAATACCGCAGACTGCATTTCTTGGTTGTGGATACGCACCGAACCACCGCCTAATTCGCAGCCGTTTAATACCATATCGTAAGCATCAGAAACGCGATTGGCTGGGTTAGCTTCAAGTTCTGCTGCGGTTACGCCACGCGGTGCGGTGAACGGATGGTGAACGGCATGGAAGCTACCGTTGATCTTCTCAAACATCGGGAAGTCAACCACCCACAGTGGACGCCATTGACCTTCAAGTAAATCAAAGTCTTCGCCCGCTTTAAGACGCAGTGCGCCCATAGATTCGGCAACCACAGTCGCTTGATCTGCACCAAACAGGATAATGTCGCCAGTTTGCGCTGCCGTGCGGCTCACGATTTCATTGACTATGCTTTCGTTTAAGAATTTCAGCACAGGTGATTGAATGCCTTCTAAGCCAAGGCTTAGGTCATTAATCTTCATCCACGCTAAGCCTTTAGCACCATAAATGCCAACAAACTTAGTGTAATCATCTATTTGCTTACGAGACAGTGCAGCGCCGCCTGGAATACGCAGTGCGGCAACACGACCTTCTTCATCGTTAGCAGGGCCTGAGAATACCGCAAATTCCACTTCTTTGAGTAAATCGGCAATGTCCACCAGCTCTAATGGGTTACGTAAATCTGGCTTATCTGAACCGAAACGACGCATCGCTTCGTTGTAGGTCATGCGTGGGAACTCGCCGAGATCCACGTTCAGCATTTCAAGGAACAGACCACGCATCATCTCTTCGGTTTTCGCCATCACTTGCTCAGAGCTCATGAAAGACGTTTCGATATCGATTTGGGTAAATTCTGGCTGACGGTCGGCACGTAAATCTTCATCACGGAAGCATTTTACGATTTGATAGTAACGATCAAAACCTGACATCATCAGCAACTGTTTAAACAGCTGTGGCGATTGTGGCAAGGCAAAGAACTGACCTTTATAAGTACGGCTTGGTACTAAATAATCGCGGGCACCTTCTGGGGTTGCCTTGGTCAGGATCGGTGTTTCTATGTCTAAGAAACCGTTTGAGTCGAGGAAACGACGCACAGAACTGGTCACTTTAGCGCGGAAAATTAATCGCTGCGCCATTTCTGGGCGACGTAAATCTAAGTAACGATACTTAAGACGTTGCTCTTCGCTGTTGTTCTGGTAGTTATCCATGCTCAATGGCAGTGGATCGGCAGCGTTGATAATAGTCAAGGCTTGGCCTAAGACTTCAATCTCACCCGTCTTCATTTGATCATTGACTTGGCTGTCAGGACGGGCGCGAACTAGGCCTTTAACCTGAACGCAAAATTCGGCGCGCAGCGTGCTGGCGACATTGAACACCTCAGGTAAGTCTGGATCATAGACCACTTGGATCAGACCTTCTCTGTCTCTTAAATCTAAAAAGACAACGCCACCCAAATCACGGCTACGATTAACCCAACCTACCAAGGTAACTTCTTGTCCAACGTGAGACTTATTGACGTCTCCACAATAATGACTGCGCATCTAACTCTATCCTTTATCCGGAAACCGGTGCTTTGGAAATAATCAAAACGAGATAAAAGCGGCATTATAGTAAAATAATGCCGATTACCAAAGTACTTCACACTTAGGCGGTGAAGTATCAAACAGTTTTACGCCCTTGACTAGAGGCGAACGCACTATCTGAGCATGAGCGTTCAAAAAAACATCAAGCTGAGCGATAACAACGCCCGCCGCAACTTTTTGCGTGGTACATCAGTTGATCGGCTTTTTTCAATAAGCCTATCGCGGTATCACCATCGCGGGGGTAAATCACCACGCCCATACTGACCGCTATGCTGACACTGACGCCTTGAATAAGCAAAGGGCTCGACAGTGCCTGTAGAATATTATCAGCAACTTGGGTTGCAGCATCGAGATCTTGCACACGATTTAGCAGGATAACAAACTCATCGCCGCCAAATCGCGCCACGGTATCTGAGCCACGGATAACCTTGGTTAACTTTTGGGCGACCTGTACCAGCAATTCATCGCCAATCGGATGACCATGTTGATCATTGATTTGTTTAAACCCATCCAGATCGATGAATAGCAAGGCAAAATGCGCTTGCTCGCGCTGATGGCACAGCAAAGCTTGGGCTAATCTGTCATCGAGCAAGGCGCGGTTAGGTAACTGAGTCAAAGCATCGTGGTTCGCCACATGCAACAAACGTTTTTCAGCGACTAATCGCTGGGTGATCTCACGATTTAAGCGGCGATTCACTAACAACACTGCCACCATCACTGAGCACAAAATGATCACGCCAAATACGATATAACGCAGCCATTGCAGATATTTAGCGCTCTCTGTCGCGACAGAAAATGACACCCAACGCGCATAAATTTGCTGCTGATGCTGAGCGTCAATCAAGGCTAAGGCTTTGTTAATCAGTGGCACCAGCGGCGCAAATTGAGGATAAACACCAATATGGCTATGCTGATCGGCAAGATCACTCAGCAGCGACATTTTCAGCGTCGGGTAGTGACTGGTTTTAAGTTCGGAGGCCAATGTCACCACTTTATCAATAAACACATCCGCATTGCCATTCGTCACCGCCGCCAATCCCGCCTGCGTATTTGGCACTATCACTAACTTGAGTGAAGGTTCCAGACTCATCAATTGCGCCACCAAATGATAGCCTTCGACCACGGCCACCCTTTGCCCTGCAAGCTGGGCAATATTGAATACCGAGACTTGCTCCAATTGCGACACTAATGCCCACGGCGATGGCCAATATGCCTCACTAAACGCTAAACGCTGCTGGCGCTCCGCCGTTTGGGCGACACTGCCGGCTAAACTTACCTCGCCCTTTTGCAGTGCGTCGATTAACGAATGCCAATCATCAAAGGCAACGGGCGTGAGCTTAAGTTTGAGCTGTTCCTTGAGTAATTTGACGATATCGCTATTGATCCCCGCAAACTCGCCCTGCTCATCCATAAACTCCATCGGCGGCCACTGCTTTAAATAGCCCACTTTAAGCTCGCCTACACTTTCCACATAGGCCTGTTCTGCAGGGCTTAGGCTGACGTGGCGCTCAGCTTGGGTAAAAACATGATCTTTGGGATTAAGCATCCATTTATTTTCAATATCGGCAAACTCTTGATTGCTAATATTGTTAAAGCCATTGGCGATCCGCTGCGTCAGACCAGGATCATCACTGCGAGTCAGCACATAAATGTTGGTGCTAAATTCGAGATTGGGATACTGGCTAAAGTCAGACCAGCCTTTATTGAGCAGTAAATAATGGGATGTCCATGCACCCGAAGCCACAAAGCCAGCAATCTCGCCTGATCTTGCGCCCGCGACCATGGCATCCATATTGTCATAATAGCGCAGTGCCATTTGGGGTAAGGCTTTACGTAACTCCACCAGATAAGGCGCCGTCGGCACCACACCAATACGTTTACCTTTTAAGCTGTCTAAATCGGTCAACTGCTGCTGAAAGAGAAACAAGCGGCTCTTAACCGTATATAAGTGCCAAGCCCGATTAAGCCCCGTTTTGACATCGTCACTCTCTGGATAACCAATGTGCGCATCGGCAAGACCTCGGCGAACATCATCCACACTGGAGTTCATATCGCCAGAAATAAAATCAACGGCGATACCGGTCTTCTCGGACCACAATTGCCACATGTCCACATACAAGCCATGGGGTAAACCATCAACACCTAAATCCACAAAAGGCTCGGCGCCCAGTTGCATGGAAATAACAATCCCAGCTTGTTGACGTTGATAGCCAAGCCATCGTCGTTCCGTTTGCTGGATAAAGTGCGGATCGATCGCGGTGAAACCTTTATTGATCCTATCGACTAAATCAAGATTGCCCTTTTTGACCGCAGGAACGAACTGCATCGCCTTTATCTGGATTCGCGCCGTATTGGGATAATTCGCGGCAATCTCTTGGGACGAAGCGGGATCTTTCAAATAACCTTCTAAGCCCGCAAACACCATAATCTCACCAGCGGCAACCCCCGCGAGTAATTTCTCACGACTTTCGTAACGTTTAAACACGAGCTGCGGTTCGATACGGTGCAATTCCGCTTCGTGGGATGAAGCCGCCACCACACCAATTTGAAAGGGAATGAGTTCTTTAATGGACTTTTTGCCCTGCAGGGATTTATGCAGATACAAAAAGGTACCAACATCGGCGATGGGCACAGCAAAGTCGAACTCTTGCTCACGCTCTGGGGTTTTCCCCATGCCGATATGCACTTGCGCTTTACCTTGCCGCAGTTGATCAAGGGACTCGTGCCAATGGCGCGCCACAAAAACCACTTGGGTATGGCTTTGTTTCGCCCACTCTTTCCATAAATCGACCAGTAGTCCAGTCGGCTCACCATCGTTGTCGACATATTGATAGGGAAAGCTATCCTCCCCCATCACCACGATTAATGGCTCGTCGGGCAATGGACTTGCCTGCCCCATTATGCTCAAAAAACAGCTGCACAAGATCACAATTAAGTGGATCACAAACTTCAAGTTGAGCCCTTAGTACTTGATGTACATGTAACGATTTTGTTATCTATGGCGTATTAGACAAAAATTTATCGCAAATTACCAGTATGAGACTTGCTGCTAATCGATCGGATTCGTTAAAATGCCGGGTTGAATTCCCATGAAAAATCTCAGATGAACGTTTCTCAAGACACTATCTACGCTCAAGCGAGCGAGCATATTAGCGATTTCCAGTTTGATAACCGTGTAGCAGGCGTGTTCAGTGACATGATCCGCCGCTCCGTGCCTGGATATACGCAAATTATCAATACCATAGGCGATTTTGCAGATCGTTTCGTCATGCCAAATACTCAAATTTACGATTTGGGTTGCTCACTCGGCGCCGCAACTTTAAGTATTCGTCGCCAAATCCAAGGCCGTCAATGCCGCATTATCGCCGTGGATAACAGCGAATCTATGGTTGCACGCTGCCAAGAGAACCTGAATGCCTATGTCAGTGATACAGACGTCGATCTGGTTTGCGGTGATATTCGCGATATCGATATTCAAAATGCCTCACTGGTGGTACTCAATTTTACCTTGCAATTTTTACCACCAGAAGACAGAGAAACCCTGATAGCCAAGATTTATCAAGGTCTGAATCCCGGTGGGATATTAGTGTTGTCGGAAAAAATTCGCTTCGAAGATGCCCCGATCCAAACCCTGTTGGAAGAGCAACATTTAGACTTTAAACGCGCCAATGGTTACAGCGAACTTGAGATCAGCCAAAAACGCAGTGCGCTGGAAAATGTCATGAAGCCAGACACCTTAACCACGCATCAACAACGCCTAACCAGCCAAGGCTTCAGTCACTTTAGTCTCTGGTTCCAATGTTTTAACTTTGCTTCTATGGTGGCCATCAAGTGATCAGCTTTAGCTCGTTTTACCAACAAATCGCCGATTCAAATCTACAACACTGGCTCGAAACCCTGCCGAGCATTTTAGGCAAGTGGCAACGGGATCATAAACACGGCAACTTGCCAAAGTGGGAAAAAGTGCTCAACAAGCTGCACTATCCTGCACCCGACCAAGTGGATTTTGTCGATAGCGTGACCGTCGGTAGTGGCGAGCAACTTAGCCCTGGCGAAAAAGAGAAGCTAGAAAACCTACTGCGCCTGTTTATGCCATGGCGTAAAGGCCCCTTCCACATTCATGGCATCCATATCGATACCGAATGGCGCAGTGACTGGAAATGGGATCGCGTGAAGCAACATATTTCACCGCTGAAAAACCGTACTGTGCTCGATGTCGGTTGCGGCAGTGGTTATCACATGTGGCGCATGTTGGGCTCAGGTGCTAAGCGCGTCGTCGGTATCGATCCTTCACCGTTGTTTTTATGTCAGTTTGAAGCCGTAAAACGTTTAGCGGGCACACATCATCCTGTGCACCTGTTGCCTCTTGGCATTGAAGAGTTGCCACCGCTTGATGCATTCGATACGGTTTTCTCCATGGGCGTTTTGTATCACAGACGTTCGCCTATCGATCACTTGTTACAACTGCGTGATCAGTTGCGAACCGGTGGTGAGCTAGTGTTAGAAACATTAGTAATAGATGGCGACGAAAACGCCGTACTCGTGCCTCAAGATAGATATGGCAAAATGAATAATGTATGGTTCATTCCGTCCGTTGCCGCGCTGATGCTCTGGTTAAAGAAGTGTGATTTCACCGACATACGTTGTGTCGATACCGATGTCACTGCCCTTGCTGAGCAACGCCGTACCGATTGGATGCCCAACGAGTCACTGGTTGAGTACCTGGATCCTAACGACATCACCAAAACGGTTGAAGGTTATCCTGCGCCCAAACGCGCCACGATTATCGCGGTGAAGAACCAGCCTAATCAGGATTTAATCAGTTGATCTAATATAAGATTTACCGCTAACAGGAAGCACTATGCTTAAGCAGCTGCTCGCTATTGTCATTGCCACCACACTTGGGGGATGTGCAATGACAGAACCGACCACCCATGCCACAGTTCCCGTAGATGCAGCCACATTCAATACCCGTTTAGCCCAGCAACAAGACTCGCTGATTGAGGTCATCAATCAGCGATGTCAACCTCAAGATACGGCGCCACTCGTGCAACTGCACGAGCAAGTGCAGCTACTACAACAGCAAGTCGCGAGTCTAGAAACACCCAAAGCTAAAACAGTTGCCATGCCCAAACAATGCGCCCGCACGCCCTTAGGTGACAAGTTTATCTTAGGTGAAGTCGAAAGCGTGTTTGTGGAGGAACTCAACACGTATTTTGCCACCCGAATCGATACGGGCGCCGAGTCTTCCTCTCTCGATGCGCGCAATATCACCCTGTTTGAGCGCGATGGCATTCAATGGGTAAGGTTTGAGGTATTCACTCAGGGGGCAAACACTCCGCCACAACAGTTTGAGGCCAAAGTAGTGCGCATTGTCCGCATTAAACAAGATGCGAGCGAGAAAGAAGATCGCCGCCCGGTGATCCACGCGCATCTTAAAATTGGTCAATATGCTGCAGAAACCGATCTCAACCTCACCGACCGCAGCCACCTCGATTATCCGTTACTACTTGGACGCAAGTTTATGAAAGACATTGCCGTAGTCGATGTCAGTCAACGTTATGTCCACGGCAAAGTAACAAACCAAGTAACCTCGGCGCAGTGAGCACGCTTTGCACTAAATGGCCGAACTCAAGAGGCGTGAGAACCAACAGCGATGAATGTCAAAGCTAAGCGTCAGGCGTGGATTTTGTATCAGCTTTGGTATCAGTCACGCCGCTCAAACTCACCGTTCACAACGACAGCTTAAAATTATTATTTTTCGACAACTTAATACGCAAAAAAATAGCTCAGCCAACGCAGGCGTCGTGACTATCACACTCGTGACTATAACACTCGTGACTATAACACTCGTGACTATCACATCAGTTTTTTAATAGACAATCCCGCGTTGGCATAACACTGAGTAGACGTAGCACTAAGTGACCAAACACTAAGTTGATCTAATACTAAGTTGTCCTAACAAGAAGGATCCATAATGCACTCACGCAACCCTTTCTATATCTTGGTGGCAGTGCTCTTTATTGTCGGCATCGGCGCCAGCATTTACCGTGGCGTCGAGCATAACGTGCCCTTTTTGCACGGTGAGCAAGTTCAAAGCTGGGCCGTGGAAGCCAAAGTCAGTTTTCAAGGTACGGGTGAGCCTGCAGAAGTGTCTTTCTCTTTACCGCAAGATCCTGCCTACCAAGTGCTGGTCGAAAATGCCAGTTCACCGGGTTACGGTTTAACCATCAATCATAATGAAAACGATCGCCGCGCGGTTTGGTCGATACGCCAAGCCCTAGGCACACAGGATTTATATTACAAAGTGACACTGGTGCCGACAGGGCATACCGAAATGTCAGCGACTCAAACACCCGCAGCGCCCGAAGCCTATTTATGGCCCGCGACTGAACAAGCCGCCGCAGAGCAAGTGATTGCAGAAGTCTGGGCTCGCAGCGCGAGCAACCTCTCCTTCGCCCAACAATTGATGGCATCGATAACCGAGCCTAAACGCAGCCAGAATGTCGAGCTATTGCTCGCAAGCCAAACGCCGACCCAACTGTTTTTACACATGCTACACACTAAGGGCATTCCTGCGCACAAGGTCAGCGGTTTGTATTTAGAAGATCAACGCCGTCGACAGCCCTTATCACCTTTTGTTGAAGTCTTTCACGACGGTCAATGGATACTGTTCGATTTAGTCAAAGGCAAACAAGATCGCCCCCAAAACCTGCTGCTGTGGGAACGTGCGGGCCACTCAGTGCTTGATGTCATGGGCGGCGTTAACTCGCAGGTGAACTTCGCTATGCTGCAGGACACCCGTTCCGCCCTTGCGACGTCCATCGACATGATGATGAACAACAATGCGCTCGATTTCTCCCTCTACCAATTACCCCTTGAGGAGCAAAGCCTTTTTAAAGGGATCTTGCTGATCCCCATCGGTGTGCTGATGGTGGTATTTTTGCGGGTGATGATTGGCATTAAAACCTCAGGGACTTTTATGCCAGTATTAATCGCACTGGCCTTTATTCAAACCAGCTTACTCACCGGATTAATTGGTTTTTTGCTTATCGTTTCCTGCGGACTCGTCATCCGCTCCTACCTGTCCCATTTAAATCTACTGCTAATCTCACGGATATCGGCGGTGATCATCGTGGTAATTGGGATCATCGGCGTATTCACACTGCTTTCCTACAAGTTTGGTTTGAGTGAAGGCTTAACCATTACTTTCTTCCCGATGATTATTCTGGCGTGGACCATAGAACGCATGTCGATTCTGTGGGAGGAAGAAGGTCCGAGGGAGGTTATGCTCCAAGGTGGCGGCAGTTTGATGGTTGCCACCTTGGCCTACCTCGCTATGAGCGCAAGCTGGGTACAGCATTGGGTGTTTAACTTTCTCGGGATTCACTTAGTGCTCTTGGCCTTAGTGTTACTTATGGGGCAATACACAGGTTATCGCCTGCTCGAGCTCAAACGCTTTAAATCATTGGCGGGTGCATAAACATGGGGTTAGCTTGGCCGTGGGAGCTACGCAAAAATGGCGTGCTTAATATGAACCAACGTAATATCGATTACATTGGCCGTTACAATCCGCGTAAATTTTATAAACGTGTCGATGATAAGTTGATCACTAAACAACTGGCACTAGCAAATGATATTGCGGTTCCTGATCTGATTGCAGTTGTGCGCGAACAACACGAGATAGTGCATATCCCTGAACGCATCTCAAGCCGAAGTGGATTTGTAATCAAACCCGCCAAAGGCTCGGGCGGCAAAGGTATTATAGTGATCACTAAGGTCGATAATGGGCGCTACTTTAAACCCAGTGGCCACGAGATCAGCCTCTCTGAGCTTAACCGCCATGTCTCCAATATTCTCAGTGGGTTATTTTCACTCGGCGGTAAACCCGATGTTGCCATTATCGAAGGCCTAATCGAATTCGATCCTGTGTTTGAAGGCTACAGCCATGAAGGAGTACCCGATATACGCTTGATTGTTTTTAAGGGATTTCCCGTGATGGGCATGCTGCGTTTATCAACTGCAGCATCCGACGGTAAAGCCAACTTACATCAAGGCGCTGTGGGTGTAGGCGTTGACATTGCCACCGGAAAAGGGTTACATGCTGTGCAATTTGATAGACAAATTGAGTTTCATCCCGATACAGGTAAAAAACTCACCGATATCATAGTGCCCCATTGGGAAAGCTTGCTCAATACAGCTTCCAGCGCCTATGAAATGTGTGAAATGGGTTATCTCGGCACTGACATGGTGCTAGATCAAAGCAAAGGCCCTTTACTACTTGAACTCAATGCGCGCCCGGGACTGGCGATTCAGATTGCAAATGGAAAAGGTATTTTGCCTCGTCTTAAGCATGTTGAAGCCATGTCATTTCATTCTATGACAGTTGCAGAACGTGTTGCCTATGTTAAAACCCACTTTACTGGTTAGCCTGCTTGGCTTAAGCCTTTATGCTACGAATGCCGCCTATGCGGCGCCAAGTCCTGTTCCCCTCTTGGTTGAGCAATGTCTGCGTTTGCCAAACATTGAGCTCGCGTCAGCCTTCGCCAACGCGCGCTTAACGACAGCGCAATTAACCTTGGCCCAGCGCGCGCTTATTTTTGAGCAACAGACGATTGGGCTTAATAATATCAACGACAGGCTCAACTATTACCGTGGGTTTAACTTACCGAGTGAAGAACGCGAAGGTTTACTGCAATGCCAGTTACGCCTCGCCGATACCCTGTCGCAACTTCTCAACCAAGCAGAATTTAGCCAACTGGCTTACGCCTTAGCCCAAGGTAATGCTGAACAAATACTGTTAAGCCAACAACTTAAACACTTGCTACAACAGCATTGGAGCGCCGAGGAAAAAGCGAAACTGCATACGGCGCAGGCCAGCATAGGCCAAGGGTTAGGCAGCCAACAATTTAGTCTTGCCTTCAATGACAGCCAATGCCAACCCGAAGCGACTCAGCAGCAACATCATCTGCATAAAGAAGAGGGTAAAAGTGACGAGCCGAAGCGCAGCAGTGCAAAACAGAGCGATTTTTCGGGCACTATCGTCAGCTACTTACTGACACAGGAAAACGCCGTATGTCGCCAAAATGTATGGCAAGCCTACCAAGCCAGAGCGAGTGAAACCAATCAAACGGCATTACAGCGAATTGCTGAGCAGCGCCAACAAGCAGCCACTGCCGCAGGCTTTACCGATTACAGCGCATTAGCGCTTAGTTCGCAGCAGTTATCATCCCCTGAGTTGGTCAAAGCCTTTCTCGATAGTCAAACCCAAGATTTGCAAGTGACTCCCTGGGATATTGGACGTACCCTGTCACAACAAGCATCAGCCAAGGGCCCCACATGGCAGACCTCAGACGTCTTGAGTCGCAGCTTTACTTATCTGCAAGTGTTTGGTTTGCAGTTTGAGACCATAGCAACCGCCAACGCCGAGAAAACACCAACCGATCCTAATCGGCCGCATATCGTCAGGGTTTACCACCAGCAAAGATTGTTGGGTGAAATCTATGTGGCGTACAACCAAAATCCACAGCAAAGTAGTCAACAGCAGACATTGCGCCAAAGTGTACTCGGCCAGCAATTTGGACAACAGGCGTTGGATCTTAAGCCGCAGCTGAGTAACTACAAAGACATTGAACAGTTAACCGAATCCATCGCAGAAGCAGTGACTTCCCTTGCTAAAGCGAGCCATTTCTACCTCAACAATGCCATGGGACAAAGTCAGGATAGCCATTTTGTGGCGAGTCTCTGGTTAGCTGAAGTGCTGCGCCATCAACTCTTTCCGCAATTTGAGCAAAGCTATTTACAAGAGCGTGAAACACTGGCTAAAGCTTATTCGAAACAGCTCAGAGTCTTTCGCGCTAAGGTTGCAGTCAACTTTTATCAAGATGTAAATTCACAAATCTATCCGGATCTCGGTGCAGAGTTTAGTGCTAGCTTCGGCCAAAATTGGCCGCAAACCAAGGATTATCCCTATAGTTTCAATGCTATCGCCAACGAAGGTCCACTTTACTACCAATCGCTCTGGCAAGCATCGTTAGCCCAGCTGATTGATCAAGCAACATTAGGCTGCCAAGACAAACTTCAATTATTCAATTTGTTAGTCGTCAATGAAGACGCTTTAAACGTAAGTGAACAATTGAATGCCATCATTGGTGCACCCGTTGATAGCGCTTCGCTGATCCAAAGGATCTCCAATAGCGCCGCTTCGGAACATGCTGGTAGCTCTGACAATCAAGCTTTCAACGCCACAGGTTCTTGTGCGTTTTAAAAGTGAATGCATAAGCTGTGTTTGTGACTCGCTCGGGCGCAAACACAGTTAATCGTCATGATTCGCCTCTCGAACACCTCAATAACTTAGCGCGACATAGCTAGCAGTATGTCGTGAGAATGACTGACTCTATGATATTTAATTGAAAAAGTCGTAAGAAGTGGCCACTATAAGCCTCAATCTATCGTTTTTTTGAGATTATAATGACTCGAGCTAAATCTACCTTAGAACAATGGCGTATTTTGCAAGCGGTGGTCGATTATGGCGGCTATGCCCAAGCGGCCGAAAAACTCAACAAGAGTCAATCGTCACTCAACCATGCGGTTGCCAAATTACAGCATCAATTAGGTATTGAACTACTCGAAGTCAAAGGCCGTAAAGCCTATCTCACCCAGCAAGGCGAAGTACTGCTGCGCCGCTCACGGCATGTCACCCAAGCCGTCAACGAGTTAGAACAGCTCGCGAGTAATCTCGAGCAAGGGTGGGAGCCGACACTCACGATTGCCCGTGAAATTATCTATCCGATGGAAAGCTTAGTGTGTGCCCTCAATGCGTTTCTGCCCCACAGCCGTGGCACTCGCATCATCATGCTCGACTCAGTGATCACCGGCACCCAAGAGCTCATTCTGCAGAGTAAAGTCGATATTGCTATCTGTGCAGGGGTGCCGCCTAAAGGGTATTTATCCGAGCCTTTATGTGAACAAGAACTCTACCTCGTTTGTCATCCAAGTCATCCACTCGCTGACTTAGGTTCGATTGAAGACGATAAGCTACTGGCACAGTATTTACAGTTAGTGATCAAAGATACCGGCGTGCAATCCAATATCGACATCGGCTGGCTCAAAGCTGAGCAGCGCTGGACAGTTTCTAACTTCCACGAAGCAAAAGTCATTTTAAACCAAGGTATTGGTTTCTGTTGGATCCCGTCTTTTTTAGTCCAAGAGGAATTGGCTTCGGGCAATTTAGTGCGTTTACATCTTGATGGCAGTCAAAAACGCCGCATCATGTTAAGCCTAGTGATCCCCAATAGGGATCAACAAGGACCAGCATCTAAACTGCTTGCCTCTTTGATTTTAAAACAGCATGGAATTGAACCGACAAATAACAATTAATAGCAAGATAACCAAACGAGTTCTCAATTTGAGTGAGCAAGACGCTAAGAGCCTAGTGCTGACGCTGGTTTAGTGCTTAGTGCTTAGTGCTTAGTGCTTAGTGCGAAAGAATAAATGCAGAGAGGTTGCTTGAAAAAAGAGAATGAACAGCTGAATGGACATAGTTAAAGCCTAATCTTACACACTAAAATCAACATAGCGTGCTGGTTGCTGACCCAAGTATTGCGGCTGAATAAATCCTGCTTCCTGCGATGCATCATCCTCTGCACTTGACTCACTCTGCGGTGACGCACTGCGATTCTCACTCGCACTGAAACTTGATGGCGGCGCGTTTATCTCGTTGGTATCTTTTGCTGCCAGAGTTGGCAGAACAGTAGCGGATTGCGCATTATTAGGCAGCTCGTTTACAGGGGCTAGATTAGAGGGCTGAATATTGACTTGCGGCGTTACGTCAGCACGGACTGAAGGCCCAATGCTGGCTTGTGCAACAGCGACATAATAACGACTGGCGGTACTATCGGGTCTTGGAATAAAACGGGTCGCTAAATCAGCAGCAGTTGGTGCTTCTCCAAATGCTAAGGTTGCGGTCGGTGGCTCAATGGTTTCCACTGTCGTTGGCGTATTGACTGAACCGCTGGTACTCGAAGTATTAGACGGAGTTTCCGAACTAATACCAGAACTTGTGTCAGTCGTCGCAGCTGTTTTGGCCGTCTGCGCTTCAACCCTTTGAATGAGCTTATCGACTGCATCTGATACTGGTGTTGAGACGGCATTTTGGGGCTGAGAGATATTCCCTGACTCATCGACGTTCCCCGTTACTACGGGTGTGTGTTCTTGCAACGGCGGTAGCGCTTTAATCTGCGCATCGGCGCCCACTAAGGTTTGGGTTGTTTGCAAGTCTACAATCTGTTGTTGCCGCTCTTCAGCAAGCTTCACCTTTGCTTCATTCATTTTTTGCAAAGCTTCAGCGGCAACGCGAATATCCGCAGATGAAGGATCAACTGGAGCCATTGCCGCCGCGTACACTTGCTTCATTTTGTTTATCGTTGCGAGTGGATCGCCTCCGACAGCAGAAACATCGATCTGCACTTCACCATCGGTAGCATAACGTTGGCCATCGGCGCCCTTCTCATACTTAAAACTCGGACTCTGAGCATATTGCCCGCCGACTGTAGCATGGGCATGTTCATGGGCTTTAACCTCAGAATCTCTAGCCTTAAGTGAATCAACCTGTTGTTGCTGTTGCGCCTGCGCTTTTTCTTGGGCTTGCTTTACTTGCTCCTGAGCCTGCTGTGCCTGTGATTGCGCTTGTGATTGTTGCTGCTTTGCTTGTTCCGCTGCCACAGCTTGCTGTTTCTGCGACGCTTCTTCCTGTGCTTGCTTTTCAAGCTGATTATCGTTTTTAGCAAAAACATCGGCTAAGGCTTGCTGACGATCTTCTGGGTTAGACGCTATAGCAGGATCTTCTACCTGACTAACTTGAGCCTTAGCGTCACCGAAAACCTGGGTAAATTGTTCCAACACTGTCGGTTGAGCAACTTCATTGCGAGCGGATTGATCTGCTGCTTGTGCAGAGTTTGACTGCTCAACAGTCCCTGCACTCGCAGCTGAACTATTACTACTACTTATATTTCCAGAATTTCCAGAACTGTTATTTACAGAGCTATTACCTGCTGGGTTAGAGGTGGAGGAGTCAACTACCGCTGCGCCAGTAAAAACAGTTTGTGGCCCAAACACTGCGGCTAAATCAGGCGTTATGGGAGAAACACTGCCTTTACTTGATGGATTGAAAGCGGGAAGCTCTGTGCTACTCGTGCCAATTGAAGAACTCGGAGGCGTAAAAATATTAGCTGGAATACTGCTCGTGACACTAAGACTCGGACTTGTTGTAGATAAGGCGTTTGCGCCAAGGCTAGTTCCTATAGTACTCGTGATTGATGAAAATGCCGAAGTCGACACAGGTGCGGCAATTTGTCCCCCACGCACACCAGAAATGGATCTTGGCCCCGTTAATAAGCTAAAACTGGCATCGGCATGTAAACTCGCCCGATCTTTTAACCCATTGACTTGAGGAAGATTGACCTGAGGAAGAGTAACCTGCGGCCTTGATTCAGCAAAAGGATTGGCTTTTAGTGCTTGGCTTGCGCCGTTAACCGCTGGTAGTAAAGGCGTAGCAGCGACTGAAAACGGCGCTTTTACAGCATCAATACCAGCGACATTTGAACTTATGGATGTCGCCGTATTTGTCCCGTTGAATAAAGGCGTTGTTGATATAGCTGCAGGCGTTGCAGAAAATGTTTGAGTGCTCGAGGGCAATGAACTAGCGGCCGAAGAACTCGCGTTAAAAGATACATTCGGTGATGAGTGGAGAGATTGGGAAACGTGAGTTGCTAATGAAGCAATAGGCGCAGCTTGAACCGGAGCGGTTGAGGTTCCAGTAAAATGTGGTTCATAGGCACCACTCGCTTCAAATTTTGCTGAGCCTGCAGTGTGAGCGCTGGCTCCTTGATAAGTGCTATTAGCTTGACTCTGGATTAGGCTCTGGCTTTGAGTCTGGCTTAGATTCGAGCTTAGCGTCTTATCATGTGACGAAAATGAAGAGGATGGCGCTCCAACCTTAGGTGATAGCGCCACAACCGACATGAGTTTTACACCTTAATATTAATGATCGAACCTATCGTTTCTGAATCAGTTTCAATCACTTCTGTTGAGGCTTCACCTTGTCTTAATGACTCATTTGCTGCCAGTAATGCCGAGGTTTTATCGGGCTGGGCAACATCTCTAGCAGGCTCAGCCGGAGTCGTACTTTGCGTCTGTGTAGGTTTAGCCACATCTATTGTTGCTTGAGTGAGCCCAGATTGAGCACTTTGCAAGCCTTGCAGACCGGATGAATAAGCAGATTGGATTTGCATAACGGTATTCCTGCACGCTGTGATTAATGGGTCAATTATTGACCAGCAACGAGCAAAAGTACAGATTTTATCCGCATTCTCAGCATTTATTTATAGCTAGATTTATCCTGTGATCCAATTAGCTTCCCAATCCTTAAATACGGGATTAAAACCCTGCCGTTGCATCTGTTCGATAACTTGCTCGACACTGCGATCATCGCTTATCTCAAATTGATCGAGTTGACTGTCAGGCGCTTGATAGCCGCCCGGTTGTGTCGAACTGCCCGCACTGATTTGAGTGATCCCAAGTGGCAAAAGATTATCCCTCAGCTCAGGGCTTTCCCTTGTCGACATGCTGATGTCAAGCTGTTGATTAAAAAGTCTAAATGCACAAATCATTTGCACTAAACCTAGATCCGATAGCATGACTTTCGGGGTGATCCCGCCAGTACAAGGTCGTAACCTTGGTAGCGAAATACTAAAGCGGGTGCGCCAATAGCGTCGCTCTAAATAGTCGAGATGATATCCCATCATTAACGCATCTAAACGCCAATCATCCAGCCCGAGTAATACCCCAAGACCAATTTTATCAACGCCCGCCGTCGCAACTCTGTCAGGTGTTGCTAAACGATAGGCAAAATCCATTTTTTTACCTCGGGAATGGTGACGAGCATAAGTCTCGGGCTGATAGGTCTCTTGATAAATCATCACAGCATCTAAACCTAGCGCGACTAACTGGCAATAATGGTCCTCACTCATGGGCTGGACCTCCATCGCCAAATGGCTAAATTGCTGCTTTACCAGCGGCAACATTTGCTTGAAATAATCGATGCCGACCTTAGTTTCATGCTCACCCGACACCAGTAAAACAGAATCGAAGCCCCTATCTTTGATAATGGCCATTTCGGCCATCAACTCCAGCTCATTCAAGGTCTTGCGCTTGAGTTTGTTACTCATGCTAAAGCCACAGTAATCACAATCATTAGCGCACAGATTCGAGACGTATAGCGGTAAATACATACCCAGATTCGCGCCAAATCGCTGCCGCGTAAGCGCCGCTGAACGTTGTGCCATGGTTTCTATATAAGGTTCAGCCGCAGGTGATAACAAGGCCAGTAAGCTACGTAAATCCCCTGCTGGACTCACTAACGCCCGCTCAACATCCTGGGCAGTGCAAGAATACAAATCGAGTAACAGTTTATCCCGTGGGATCTTGGTAAATTCCGCTACAAAACTCATTGGTTTAAAAATCCCGTCAGAGGACTGGTATGTACCGCGCCTGTTTGTACTCGGCCAAGCCCAGCTTCAAAGGCCCGTCTACCGCATTGCACCGCCTCTTTAAAGCACTCGGCCATCACTATCGGCGACGCACTGCTGGCGATGGCGGTGTTGACGAGCACCGCATCGGCGCCCAGCTCCATTGCCCGCGCAGCCTGTGAAGGCGCGCCAATACCGGCATCGATCACCACTGGCACCCGCGCCTGCTCTATGATGATTTTTAAAAAGCTTTCAGTGACTAAACCCTGATTACTGCCAATCGGACTCGCCAGTGGCATAACCGCGGCGCAGCCCACTTCTGCTAAACGACGGCACAGCACAGGATCGGCATGCACGTAAGGCAATACGATAAAGCCTTTCTCACAGAGGATTCTAGCCGCCTCTAAGGTTTCAATCGCATCGGGCATTAGGTACTTAGGATCTGGGTGGATTTCGAGCTTAATCCAATGAGTTCCCAGCATTTCACGGGCAAGCTCAGCCGCAAACACCGCTTCCTTGGCGTTTCTCGCCCCCGAAGTGTTAGGCAATAGCCGTACACCCGCTTGGCGTAACGGCGTGAGTAAATCATCAAGCCCCATTTTAAAATCAATTCTTTTCATCGCAACTGTCACTAACTGCGATTTTGAAGCCGTTATCGCCTCTAGCATCACTTGGCTATTGCTGAATTTTCCCGTTCCGGTAAATAACCGTGATTCAAACTCCACATCGGCAATCGTTAACATACTAGCCTCCCGCTACAGCTGAAAAAAGTTCTAATTTATCTTCATGTTGGCAGAGAATCGATTGCCAGCGATTACGCGGAACCACCTCTGCATTCAACACGATAGCGACCGAATCGAGGGCTATATCTTGCGCGAGGATCACAGCCGCGAGTGAAGTCGGTTCCGTTAATGGCTGCGGGACATTATTTATGTGAATTAAAATCATATCAAACCTCCATACTTTATAGTTTGCTGGGCTTATCGGATGATGAACGAATCTCTTTTGGACCACATACGTCACAATGGGGATCCCGCGTTAATGTCGCCGCTGTCCATGAAAGTGATTTAGCGTCGAAGCGCCAAAAACGCCCAAACAAGGCACTTTTAGGTTCATCACAACTATCCATACTCAGCAAGAGTTGCATGGCCACCAAAGATTGCATTGACGCCATCACGCCCACGTTCGGCCCGAGTACGCCTTGGGTACTACAGCTCTGCGACACTCTCGTCTGTGCGGGGAAAATACAGTGATAACAACCACCAGAGGGGAACCGCATTTGGTCGACTGCAAACAATTGACCGCTAAATGCTGCGATTGACGCACTGACTAAAGGTAAAGCCGCTTCGATACAGCGGCGATTAATGGCTTGGCGAGTCGCAAAGTTATCTGTGCAGTCAAGCACTAGCACTTTTTTACCCCGTTGTTTTGCCTCTAGAATATCAGCCAAGTGATGAGCCGCAGTTTCTGTATTAAATGCCGTTTCATAGGCAGTAACAGTGCAATGCGGTGCTATGCCATTGAGCTTTTGCTTGGCAACTCGCGCCTTATTGAGTCCAATATCGGCATCGTTGAATAACAATTGTCTTGGCAGATTTGATACTTCAACCTTATCCATATCGATTAAGGTCAAGCGACCAATACCTGCACAGGCCAGATATTGCGCCGCCAATTGCCCTAAGCCGCCAAGACCGATAATTGCGACACTGGCGTCGACCAATTGCAATTGCCCAGCCTCACCGACTTCAGGCAATAAGACTTGCCGAGAATAACGGATGAAATCGGCATCACTGAGTGTATGGCCGCAGTGTTCATTGTCGCTGTGTATATGACCGCAAAGAACCTCTGCGTGAGCAAGCGGTTGGTTTTTACTCATGCTTTGCATCCAACTCATGCTTTACAGCCAGTTCTTCAGACAAGCTACATTGCTCCCAAGCTTGGCTCAACTCTGCAAAGGCGGCTAACGGATCCTTAGCTTTCGTTATTGCGCGCACCACAGCAATATTGCCCACCCCCGTGGTTTTCACCTTTGCCAGATTATCTAAATCAATACCGCCAATGGCGACCAAGGGATAATGGTCTTGGAGTAACGCCACATAGTGTTTAAGTTTTGCAAGCCCTTGGGGCGCCGAAGGCATTTGCTTCGTTGTGGTAGGGAATATATGCCCAAGCGCTATGTAGGATGGCGAGTATTGGTGCGCCAATAACAGCTCGAAATAACTGTGGCTGGATATACCAAGCGCGAGCCCCGCGGCTTGAATGGCCGCTAAGTCGGTAACGGCGAGATCTTCTTGGCCTAAATGTACCCCAAAGGCATGGTATTTCATCGCTAACTGCCAGTGATCATTGATAAAAAGCTGCGCATTAAAATGCTTGCCTAAGGCAATGGCCGTTTGAATTTGTGCTTCTAATTCGGAGCCAATTAACTCAGGTTCGCCTGACTCACATCTACTCAGCGCAGACTTACCTAAATTAAATTCGGCTGGCGCTGCAGTAGTTAATTCGCTGATGTCGGTTTTTATCCGTAACTGCAGGGTTTTAACGCCCGCAGCTAACAAACTTTCCAGCATGATTAAGTCACTCACCACAGGGTAAACACCAAGATCGGCATCGAGCACTTTAAAACCGTGGGATAAAATATTTTGAGGTGACGTGTAGGCTATTCTTACCTGATCTGTTGCGGATAAAACTGTTGCAACTAAATCACTTCTAACATCAAGATGTTGATTGAGGTGATGACTAATAAAATTGCCATCACACAGATTTATCTTGGCATAGCGGGACAAATCATTAGGCCAACCCGTTCGGGCCAACGGCCCTGGACCTTGCCCTAAGCCAACGGCCGCGCTTAAGCCTTGACTCACATAGGCTTTGGCAACCACCACCGCATCTTGCAATACAAAACCTTGCGCTAACACGGCGGCAATGGCCGATGACAAAGTGCAGCCGCTACCATGATTATGACGGGTATTAACCCGCTGGCTGGCTAACCAGAAGCGCCCATTTTGATGCAGCTCAGAACTCGCGCGCACTTGACGACAAACTAGATAATCCTCGGCAAGCTCAAGATCCCAGCCATTACTCTTGTAAGCGGTATCAAGAGCGTTAGCGTGAGTTTGAGCATGAGTATCAGCAAGAATGTCAGTGCTGCCAAAGCTTACATCGCCCCCTTTGGCGAGCACACTGCAATCAAGACTCTGAGATAAAGCCAGTGCAGCAGCAGCGAATTGCGCTTTCGTTGAAACATCACTGTGAGTTAATCGCCCAAGTTCAAGCACATTGGGCGTGATAAGTTCGATTAAACCTTTGAAAGGCCTAAAATCTAAGGCTGATTTAGCCGCACTTTTTATATCCTGACAGTTATCGACTGCTAATGCATCGCCACAACTGGCGACCATCACAGGATCGACAATCACAGGCACAGATGGATAGTGGATTTTAAAACTCGCGATCCAATCTGCCAGCAATGCCACTTGAGTTTGATCTGCCAGTAAGCCGATTTTAATTGCTTTGGGTGGTAAGTCGGAAAGTAAAGTCGTCAGCTGAGCCATTAACATCGCCGCTGATACGGGCTCGACTAAAGTGACCGCCACAGAACTTTGCGCCGTCACTGTGGTGACCACACTGCAACCGTGACAGCCCAAATCTTGAATTGTCGCTAAGTCCGCCTGAATACCGGCACCACCGCCACTGTCTGAACCGGCTATGGTCCAGACAAACGCGGGATGCTCGGTATTCATGGGCGCATTATCCCCATGAATACCCAACATAATTAGGCTTCCTCAGCTTCGGCGACAAGCTTGTCTTTCACGTGATAGATCTCGGCGCCCGAAGCAGCAAATTGTGCCGATTTTAGCGCCATTACCGCTGCCAACTCCTGCGGCGTCTTGACTGTGACTTGCATGGCTTGGTCAGCAGCTTCAACTTGATCCGCCTTCGCTTGTGCCGCCTCTAAGCCAGCGGCATAGGCGCGCACATCTTGGGTGATTTTCATCGAACAAAATTTAGGGCCGCACATAGAGCAAAAATGCGCGACTTTAGCGGATTCCTGCGGTAAAGATTCATCGTGATAAGCACGTGCGGTTTCAGGATCGAGTCCTAAGTTATATTGATCTTCCCAGCGGAATTCAAACCGCGCCTTTGCCAGCGCATTATCACGAATTTGCGCACTCGGATGACCTTTCGCCACATCGGCGGCGTGGGCGGCAATCTTATAAGCAATCAAACCTTGCTTAACATCTTGTTTATTCGGTAATCCTAAGTGTTCTTTTGGCGTGACATAACACAACATAGCGCAGCCGTACCAAGCGATCATGGCCGCGCCTATGCCGGAGGTGAAATGATCATACCCAGGTGCGATATCGGTGATTTGCGGGCCAAGCGTGTAAAACGGCGCTTCATCGCAGTGAGCTAACTGCTTGTCCATGTTCTCTTTAATGAGTTGCATCGGGATATGTCCCGGCCCTTCGATAATGGTTTGTACGTCGTATTCCCATGCGATTTTGACTAGCTCACCTAAGGTTTCAAGCTCTGCAAACTGGGCGGCATCATTGGCGTCAGCAATTGAGCCTGGACGCATACCATCACCTAAAGACAGGGATACATCGTAGGCGACGCAAAGCTCACAGATCTCACGAAAATGGCTGTAGAGGAAGTTTTCCTTATGGTGGCTCAGGCACCATTTGGCCATGATTGAACCGCCGCGGGAAACGATCCCAGTGACGCGTTTAGCCGTCATCGGCACGTAGCGAAGCAGCACACCAGCATGAATGGTAAAGTAATCAACACCTTGCTCAGCTTGTTCAATCAAGGTATCGCGGAACACTTCCCAGGTTAAATCCTCTGCCACGCCGTTCACTTTCTCCAGCGCTTGATAAATCGGCACTGTGCCAATGGGCACTGGCGAGTTACGGATGATCCACTCGCGGGTCTCGTGAATATAACGACCCGTGGATAAATCCATGACCGTATCTGCACCCCAACGGGTTGACCAGACGAGCTTTTCCACTTCTTCCTCGATGGATGACGTCACCGCAGAATTACCAATATTGGCATTCACTTTCACCAAAAAGTTACGCCCTATGATCATAGGTTCGGCTTCGGGATGGTTAATATTCAGCGGAATAATCGCGCGGCCACGGGCGACTTCAGAGCGGACAAATTCGGCGGTAATCGGCTCGCCGACTAAGGCACCAAAAGCTTCACCCTTGGCTTTACGATTAAGAATTTCATCCTGTACCTGCGCAAGTGCCATGTTCTCGCGGATCGCCACATATTCCATTTCGGGCGTGATAATCCCTTGACGGGCATAGTGTAATTGACTGACTCGTTTACCCTGCAGCGCTCTGCGTGGGCGGACAATTGCACTCGAACCTGCCTCAAAACGCAGATGGTCTAAACCGTCGTCGGCGAGTCTTTGTTGGGTAAAATCTGAGGTCGCGCAGGGTAATTGCTCTGTGTCGTTGCGGGCTAGGATCCAGTTTTGTCTTAATTTACCAAGGCCTAGACGCACATTGATATCGGCCTCAGGATCGGAATAAGGTCCAGCGCAATCATACACGCGTATTGGCGGATTTTTTTCCATGATAGGCGCATCATCTGTACCGCCGACAAGGGTGTCAGTCTGCAGGATTTGCCGCATGCCAACGCGAATATCGGCACTTGAACCTTCGAGGTAAATCTTTTGTGAATTAGGATGTTGCAGCGGCGCTAACGTATCGATAAAGGCTTGGGCCTGCGCGCGGGTTTCGCGGCGACTCGGCGCCTTAGGCACGATTGATTGACTAGACTCAGCCGATTTATTAGGCACTGTCGATTTATTAGGGATTGTCGATTCTGACGCTGTGATTTCTATCGCATTGGCAGCTACAGCTGGGTTTTGGTTTGAACTGGACATAAGCAATCTCACGTTAAAAAATGGAGTTGCTTGTCTGGAGAATTGCGTTGTTGATAGCTGGGCATGGCAATCAATTTTTGTGACCAACACTGGCTTCAAAAATTGAGTTACCCTGCTCAATAACAATTAAATCTAAACATTAAGGCTTAAAACACTGCTGAGTTAACAGGTGTTCAAGCCGTCTATTTTGGCGATTTAATATGTGTTATTACGCTTGTTTCCTTCGCAGGTTTTAACCTGATCAGGTTCAACGGATCCCGAATAAACGGTCTCAGCCAAGAGGCACTCCGACAAGATGAGTGCGCAGTATAGACAGAAGCGGCAGCAACAAACAAGGAAAAAAGTAATTAAAAGCCTTAAATACCAATCCAAAATAAAGATTCATAATTCATTGTTTTTAATTAATTAAATAAAATTAAACTAAAAAAGTTATAATTAGCATGAAAATAGATCATAAAAGAAAGTCACTATTTATGGGGTTTGAGCATCATTTTATTTAATCGAGATTGAATGGCATCATCAATAGCTTGATTGATTTTTTTGCCACTGCAGTCAAATGGGAAGCCTAAATTTTCGGCGTAAGGATTAACTTGAGTGCCGACTTGTACCACGCGATAACAAGTATCCCCTTTACGCACAATACGATTTGGATCTAAGGGTAAATCTAGGCTCGTTGTGCCACCGAAATCATCGGCGTTAGGGACAAATAACACTTCCATCTCAGGGCTCATTTCACTCATATTCGATTTCCGGGTGAATTTATCGGCCTGTTCAATGACGAGATCATCGAGCGCTTGCTCGCGCTGACGTTCAAAATATTGCTGGGTGAATAAACTCATGTTTGAGCTTGTCGCTATTGTGCTCTCACCTTCTGCTGCGGGCGAACTCTTAGCGCCAAGCTGCGGCTTTATTTCTGTGGTATCAAGCGCATTAGTTGGTTTTTTTGCCGTCACTTCCGCGGGCTGTACTTCACTTTGGGCACTTGATTGAGATTGGCTCGATTGAGTGATGTCCGGTTTAACCGTATCTGGCTTCACTTTTCCCTGATCTACTTTTTCAGGCACGACCTTTTCAAATATTGGCAGAGGCTTAACTTGAGTTGGAGGCGTGGGAACAGTTGTAGGCGTAACAGAACTTGTCATCTCAGTCTTATCCTCGGCCTTGCTCTCTGTTTCTAGCGCAGCGCTTTCAGCCTTCTCTACCGCGGGAGCATAAATAAAATAAGCTTTGAGCGCCGTCACTTTAGGGCCCCGGCTTTCTGTTTCCGTTAATCCAAAGGGATTTAACTGTGGGCGCCACAAAATGCAGATAAGTAAGAATAAACACGAATGCACTAAGAGCACAAAAAAAAGTAGACTTAATCCTTTGAAATACGGCTGACGAGCACGTAAAACGGATCCCGCCCCCAATGCCTGAGCATAGGTTTGTAACGTACAAGACAGTTCAAATTGGGATTCTAATTTAGACTCAGATGCCAAAGCATCACCCTGATCACTGAGGTGATCATCAAATGCAATAAAAGTCTCGCATTCTGGCGATGTGACCGATGACGATGTGACCGAAATAGGCAAATCACTATCAGCATCATCTCCAATCGCTATTGCTGTAGGAGATACTGTCAATAAAGGCGCGGCTTCGGGTTGACGTTGAAAAGGCAAAATCCATCCTTAGGTTTTGTGTAGTCTCAATTGATTTCGATGATGCTAAACGTGGAACCATTGCACTCTAATTCAATATCAATCCAATATCGGGTTGCTGAATATTGAAAGAAAATTATCCAATGATTGCATTTACTTGCGAGTGCTCAACGCAGATTAGAGGAGGCAAACAGGGTAAAGTTCAACGCGAAAGCAACACGTTACAAGCGCAGTGCTAACGCCAATGCTTAATTAGACACTTGTCGGTTTAGGCAAATAAGGCTGGGAATTGGGATCACAATCGCGCTAAATTGAAGGGCAAATGCTTGTTAACTCTTACGTCTTTAAGCGGATAACATCATCAATGCGATACGCTGACGGGAATACAAGACGGCTTTAAAAAGATAAAAGGTGAATACAATAGAAGCCAGCTACCAATTTAAGCTTACAAGTGTACGCTTAAATATGGTGATTTATTTTTCTAACTGATAGACTCAGTCATTATCGTTTGCGAGTGTGTATCTACCATGTCGAGTCAAAGTGTTATCGAACAACAAAACCCAGCTAAAAACCCTGCTAAGTCTGGGCCGTATAGTATTAAAGAAGAGATCGCTAATAGCGTATCCCATGGCTTAGGCGTCATCGCAGGCATAGTGGCATTGGTACTGATGTTACTCAAAGGGCAAGATCATCTAACGCCAACTCAACTAACAGGCGTTGCCATTTATGGTGCGAGCATCATAGTGCTTTTTCTATGCTCAACCTTATACCACAGCGTTAGCCATTCAGGCTGGAAACATAAACTTAAGATCGCCGATCACTGCGCAATTTACTGCTTGATTGCAGGAACTTACACACCTTTGATGCTGATAAGCCTACAGGGGACGCAATCGATAGTGATTTTAACAGCGATTTGGTCGCTTGCGATTGGTGGGGTCCTATTTAAGACGCTATTTATTCACAAATTCAAAAAGTTAAGCTTAGTCTTGTATCTCGCCATGGGTTGGCTATGTGTCACTGTGATGGGCGATTTAACGGCGGCCATGTCGGAGTTGGGTTTCAATCTATTGATCTTAGGCGGGTTATTTTACACTTTAGGGGTGGTGTTCTACGTCGGGAAACGCATTCCATTTAACCATGCCATTTGGCATTTGTTCGTGCTTGGCGGTGCCATGAGTCACTTTCTGTGTATTTATCTGACTGTTATTTAAATGGCTATGATTTACCTGATGGTGATTTAACTGGCTTTAATTTAAATGGCTATGATTTAACTGATGGTGATTTAACTGATGGTGATTTAACTGATGGTGATTTAACTGACTATGACTTAACAGATGGTGATTTATCTATGGGTCAAAGCTAACAGTCGTTAATTATCTATTCAAGCACTTCCTCGAACGCTCTCTCAAACATCGCAATCAAGTACGGCTATTCAATTCAGTAAACAGCGACGCTAATACCGTCGCTTGTTCTGCTCTGCCACAGTGCCGCCAAAGCGCAATAATACATTCTGCGGTACACAAGCCCCCTTCTTGCTGATTACGCCGCAATATAAAGGCGGATTCAGGCATAAGTGGCGACAAACTGACTCGTGCAGCCGTTTTAAGATAGGGGCTCTGGCGCAGCATCTTACGCGCCTCCTGCCAGGTTGCATCTAAAATCACTACTTGGTTAGGCATTCGCTGTGCTGCTATGACTGTAGATTGCGCTGCCGCTAACAACATTTGTGCATTCGAGAGCGCTGGCTCAGCTAACACCGTATCTAAAGCATTATGATCAATGGGCACAGCGGGCTCAGTATCACTTGCTGGAAACAACAGTTTGGCCTGCTGGGATGCGAGCATTGCCACTAAATCGTTATCAGGTGTAGTTCTCGACCAGACGATGCTTTTCACCTCTTCAGGGAATGCGGCTAACGCAAGTTGGCCAGTATTTGTTTTGCGGGTTAACTCGCGTTCGTGGGTCAATAAAATAATCTGCATTGCCTTCCTTGCTGCGGCAAAAGAGTGAGAAATAGCCTTAAACGTCCACTGAGTCAGGTACTGGCTCGAAGCACATCCACTTAAAAGATCAGGTTAAAATAACCGTGTTCAATTGCCAACAAATCATAAAAATCAATTTTGTCGTGAAATAAAATCATAGATTAACACTTTGATTTAAAATATAAAACTTATAAACATTCCAATACTATCTGTTTTAGCAGAAAAGTTTCACGCTCTATTGATTGGCCTTTATGGGGATGATTACGCTGAATATCTTCGTTATGAGCGATAGCTTGATGAATATTAAGCCATTCAGGCCGCATGCCATTTTTTATCTCATGGGCTTCTAATCGAGTCTCACCTAAACCACGCTCGCCCAGTGAGATGTCGATACGGCACACGTAACAGAATGACTCCATGTGCACTACGTTCGCCCCTTCACGATACCAAGGCCGAAACTCTTCGTAACGACCAAAGGGGGCTAACACTTGAATGTCTAGGGCGCCGGTTTCTTCCTGTAGCTCGCGGATCAGTCCATCCTCGAGGCTCTCGCCGTCGTCAATCCCGCCGCCGGGTAAGCTGTAATCGCGATATTTTTGGGTATACAGCAGCAAAATGTCTTCACCCGATAACACTATCGCGCGGGCAGCTCTGCGATAAAAAACGCGTGCCGTCTGTAGGTTAACCGCTGGATCTTGGGTGGTTCTCAATAAACGCATAGTCTTAGCCATTTGCCGAAAAGGAGTCGCAGCATAAACGAAAATGTGCCAAATGCAGATCAAAAACTGTAGCAGAGGCAATAATCACACTCAGTCCCGTTCGAGTGATTAATAGGTTTTAGCGATTAGACTCTTGATTATTAAAGGGTTAAACTAAAATCGTTTTACACATGATGTTAAGATCGCGATGCATCATCTCTTTCGCCTGATTCTCATCTTTAGTGCTCACGTAATGCCTAAACGGCAAAAATGCTCAAGAGCATTCAAACTCACTATGCTCACTCAAGAGCTGGGCCAATTGCTGCTGATAAGCATCAATAATCTCTGGTGTTTGCTTATGCGTGGGCATGCGTTGGTAATGACCAATCACCTGCGACAGATAACGCTGCGCTCGCGGCAAACTTGCTTCATCTAGCATCTGCCACATTAACGAACCCGTAGCACTGATAGGCCGACCATTTGGAGCCGCGATTGTACTGACATGGAGGATTTCGTAGAAACGTTGATTCTCTTCCAATAAGTGTTCCGACTTCAGCCCTAACCCTAAGGCAGTGAGTGATTGCCTGACATAATAATTATGATGCACGGGACACAAAATAAATTCGAGGTGCCGCTGTGGGTGCTTGGCTAGAATTGCCTTCACTAAGTCCACCAGCAGTTCACCGCCCACACCAGCGATGATAATCAACTGTTTATCTTTGTCACTGGTTTGCGCGAGCGGTAAAGCCGCAACATCAAGGCAATGCACTTGCCACTGAGAATGACGACTTAAATTTGGGTCCATGTCTAGGTTTAAGTGTGGGTCTGAGTGTAGGTCTAAGTGTGGATTAAGGCCTGATATCTCTGCGGGGAAGAAACGCTGCAAACGCAGTTCAAGCGCCTGCATCAGCGAAGGGACACAATCGACAAAGTGTACATGGCGGGCAGCGCTCCTTTCTAGCAACAGCATACCGAGTAAACCATGATCGCAGCAGCAATCCCAAATATGATCGTAATGACCACTGATCATGCTGTTTATCTGTTGTAAACGTTGGCTAATTTTCACGGTTTGACCTTATTGCTGCGGCTCCAAATACTGTAAATCCCACGCTAAATTGCATTTTTAAGCAAAAATAAAGCGCGCATTCTACCCGAGTCAAAAGCAAACCACATCTTTTGTTCGTGCCCTCGCAATGCTTCTCGTCACTTCTGTTACGTCACGCCTTAATGTGGTGAATACGTATGCAGGCCGTTGCGGTTAAAAAGCCATCGCCACTAGTATGCTGTGAGTCACATTCATTATAAAAACAAGGATCAAGGAATGTTCATCAAGACCAACCCTATTCAGTTTACTGGCCGTCACTTAACAAAGAGTCACGCTCGCCAGAGCTCATCACGCCAAAAGCGATCGCAAGCGCTATTGTGCCCTACACTTATCGCCCTTGCGGTTACGAGTCTCTTTAGTGCCAACGTATTTGCCAAAACCGTTACCGTCAGCTCACCCAACCAACAAATTCAAATCAGCTTGAGTGACGATACTGGCCGCCCCGAATATAAAATCAATTTTCACGGCAAGACAGTCATAGAACCGAGCCGCTTAGGCTTAGTTTTTCAATCCCTTGGTGAACTCGGTCAAGGATTGCAGATTAACAGCAGCGAGAAAAAAAGTGCCGATGACAAGTGGCAACAACCTTGGGGCGAGCAGGAATGGATCCGCGATCAGCACAATCAACTGACCGCAGTATTAAGCAACGGCAAGGTGCAACTCGAAGTCGAGTTTAAAGCCTTTGACGATGGTATTGGCTTTCGCTATCACTTAGCCCAACAAGCTACCCTTCCCGCTAATTCGCCGCTCTCAATCACAGACGAGTTAACCGAGTTCAATGTCGGCCAAGCCGATAAAGCCACCGCTTGGTGGATCCCGGCCCGTGGCTGGAATCGCTACGAATACCTGTATCGCACTACAGCGCTGAAAGACGTCGATAGAGTCCACACGCCCTTCACCTTTAAACTCGCGGACGGTACGCACTTAAGTATTCACGAGGCCGCCTTGGTTGACTTTGCCGCCATGACCTTAGATCAACAGCGCGATGGCAAGCTTAAGGCCGATCTCACGCCTTGGTCCGATGGCATTCGCGTCAAAACTCAAGTGGGCTTTTATACGCCGTGGCGCACCATTCAAATTGCCGACAGCGCGACTGGGCTGCTCAATTCGCACCTTATCCTTAACCTCAATGAGCCCAATAAACTCGGCGATGTTGCTTGGGTAAAACCGGGGAAATACGTCGGTATTTGGTGGGGAATGCACTTAAATGAAAATACTTGGGGTTCGGGCCCAACCCACGGCGCCACCACCAGCGAAACCGAACGCTATATGGATTTCGCCGCTAAATATCAGTTTGATGGTGTATTGGTAGAAGGTTGGAATGAAGGTTGGGACGGCGACTGGTTCCATAATGGCGATCAATTTAGCTTTACTAAGGCCTATGCCGATTTCGATCTGCCCGCCATTACCGCCTACGGGGCGAAAAAAGGGGTGCGTTTAATCGGCCACCACGAGACAGCAGGCTCAGTCACCCATTATCGCGATCAAATGGCTGATGCCTTTGCCCTGTATGAGCAGCACGGTGTGACCCAAGTCAAGACGGGCTATGTCGCTGATGGTGGCCAAATCAAGCGTATCGATGACAAAGGCATTACCCGTCACGAGTGGCACGACGGCCAGTTTATGGTGGGTGAGTATCTGCACAGCGTCACAGAAGCTGCGAAACACCATATCAGCATCAATAGTCACGAGCCAATCAAAGACACGGGTCTGCGCCGAACCTATCCGAACTGGATCGCCCGCGAAGGTGCCCGCGGCCAAGAGTACAATGCCTGGGGTAGCCCACCAAATAGCCCTGAACATACGGCCATGCTACCGTTCACCCGTATGCTCGCTGGCCCAATGGACTTTACCCCGGGGATTTTTGACTTAGCACCTAAGGGGTTGGATGTGCAAAACCGTGTGCAAACCACCTTGACCAAACAGCTCGCCTTGTACGTTGTGCTCTATAGCCCAATCCAAATGGCAGCGGATTTACCACGCAATTATGAAAAGCACTTAGATGCCTTCCAATTTATCCGCGATGTGCCCACAGATTGGTATCAGAGTGTCGCGCTTGCCGGTGAAGTCGGCGACTATGTGGTCTTTGCCCGCCAAGCGAAGGATCAAGGTGATTGGTACTTAGGTGCACTCACGGATGAAACCGCGCGCAAGGTCACGGTCAAACTGGATTTCCTCTCCCCAAATAAACGTTACCAAGCGCAAATTTACCGAGATGGCGCAAACGCCGATTGGAAAACTAATCCCTATGATTATGTGATTGAGACTAAAGAAGTGAATGCTAAAGATAGCCTAAACCTCGCACTCGCCAGCAGTGGCGGTACAGCAATACGCTTTAAAGCACTTTAGATTTCATCGCGTTCAGTTCAGCGTATTAACTTAAATGCTTAAGCGAGTGTGAAAATACAGAGTAAAAAAACAGAAAGTCACCAAGGATGCACCTTGTCCCTGGTGACTTTTTATTGCCCTCTAACACCTATTGATCCCAATACAAACGTAAAAGTTAACCCTCTTCGAAACGACTTAGTTATGTTGGCCTAGATTCAGTTCGTGCTCATTGGCAGACAAATCGGTATAAATCGAATAAACAGGCTATAAATGCCCTCGCAAACTCACCCACATCGTAGACAGACCATGCCAGTCCAAGTCCAAGGCAAATGCGTACAACCAACACAGGTGCAAAAATGCCTCAGTTAGATTAATCTGACCTTCCTTTACTTGCTTATGGTGCTCAGCTTGCGATATCGGGCAAATTTATTAGAAATGCGCAGCTTTAAGCGTTTCGAGACTGAACTCGCGCACTTAGGCTTTAGCCATTTTCAACCCTTAGCGCCACTTCGCCCTTGGGTGCAGCGCTACTTTCATTTGCGCGTAGCGACTGATTTACCGCAAAGCATTGAGCAGACATTTTATCCAGACGGCGGCACTAGCCTGCATTTCTATTTCCCAACGCCAACACAAACACTGACTCAAACGCTCAGCGGCGAAGAACCTCAAGTGTTATTTCACTGTGGTCAGAGCCGACATTCCCACGCCTTTTTGCCAGGAATCGAGCTGATGACAGTTCGCTTTCACCCCGGCGGCGCATTTCATTTACTCGGCATTGAACTGCAAGATATTCTGTCTGCCGCATCAGTGACGGCTATTGATGCGACGCAATTACAACTAACGGGATTGGATCAACTGCTATCACAACTGGCGGAAACCAATCAGCCAGCCCAACGCATCGCCCTACTTGAGCATTGGCTATTGCAACTCAACCAGCAGCAATTTGATGCGGCCTTATCTCTACATAAAAGCGCTATGATTAGCTTAGTGCAGGCGAGTTTACCAAAGCTTATTCAAACCCAAGCCAGTTTAGAGGATTTCTATAGGCAACAGCCCCTAAGTCGCCGCCAGTTTGAACGAAGATTTAAACAAGAAACCGGATTGTCACCCGCGCAGTTACTGCAATTAAACAGAGTCAAAATCGCCCGAAACTTACTCAGCCAATCACCTAACCTCAGCCTAGTGCAGGTCGCATTCGATTGCGGATTTTACGATCAAGCCCATCTACATCAACACTTTGTACGGGTGACACTGCAAACTCCAGGACAATACAAAAAGCGTAAAATGTCGCAAATCTCCAATCCTACATAGCGCTAACAGCTTAGATTGAAGCCTCAGCTTATAGGAGGCTTTTATGCCAGAAC
This sequence comes from Shewanella sp. SP1S2-4, assembly GCF_031932075.1. Lineage (NCBI taxonomy): Bacteria > Pseudomonadati > Pseudomonadota > Gammaproteobacteria > Alteromonadales > Shewanellaceae > Shewanella > Shewanella sp. SP1S2-4. The sequence continues at coordinate 71,045 of NZ_JAUOET010000003.1, read as the reverse complement.
GTATACCACGCCAGCAAATTTATCAGCTACAACCCGCACTCGCCAACGCACTGTTAAGCTTAGACAAAGCAGCCGGCGACTCCCACTTTTCGCCATTACTGGTGCATTTAGTCAAGCTTAGAGCATCGCAACTCAATGGCTGCGCGTTTTGTCAGCGAATGCACGCAGAAGAAGCCAGAAGCGACGGTGAAGAACAGCTGCGTTTAGATTTACTTGCCGCTTGGCACGAGGTCGATGGACTCTTTAATGAACGGGAACGTGCAGCGCTGCTCTGGACAGAAATCTTAACCCAAGTTGCTACTGCGCCCGTGCGTGACAGTCAATATGCGGCGCTTACTGAGCATTATTCCGAGAAAGAAATTGTCGACCTCACCAGCTTAATCATTGCCATTAATGGCTGGAACCGCGTCGCGATTGCCTTCCACCTGCAACCCATCTAGCGGCACATCAATGGACAAATAAACAGGGCACCGCATCGGGTGCCCTGTTTATTGATATCACTGTGTCGCTCGTATCACTATGCCATTCGTATTGCTATGCCGTTAGCTTAAGGTCAGCGCGACAATTTTAAGTGGATGATTATCATCGAATGACGGGAAATCCTCATGGGGATCGAGCCATGTGTGCGCTGTGACACTGCGGCCTTGTTTTTCAACACAGCGCACTAAGCTATCGAACCAAGCTTGGCGCTCGACTTTCGCCACATTATTGCAGCACACTATAGTACCACCGACTTTGGTCGCCATTAATGCGGGCTTAAATAACCCTTGATAATCATTGATCAAATCGACAATACCGAAAGCGCTCTTGGCATAACGCGGTGGATCGAGAAACACCAGATCAAACTGGGTTTGCGGCAATTTTGGGTAGCTCGGTAATTTTTGATTGCGGCGCCCTCCCACACTCAAACCAGCCAATTGGCGCAGGGCCGGAAACGCATCACTCTGCACAAACTCACACACATTGGACACCTGATTTAACGCCGCATTCGCCTTGCCCGTGGCTAAAGCAAAGGAAGAAAAGTCGACGTTCATCACCCGAGTCGCGCCACCGATGGCTGCCGCAGTGCCAATACCGCAGGTGTAGGAAAACAAATTCAGCACGGTTTTATCTTGGCTGTGTGCCCGCACATATTCACGGCCAATACGCATATCGAGGAATAACAGCGGATCTTGCCCTTCGTGGCGCAGTTTAGTGCTGAACTTGATGCCATTTTCCTGCATCACTCGCTCAGCACTTGCAATCTCTGTCAGTGCGGGTGATAACGCGTTCAATACCCGGGAATTACCTAATGAGCGGTCGTTATACACAATCGGCAAATCGGCCTGTTGCAGCAAAACGGCACTCACATCGGCTAACTCTTCGTCGGTTAGGGTCTGATGAAAACTCTGCACTAGCCAAGTATCGCCGTAACGGTCGACATTCAAGCCACTCACGCCTTCGACTGTGCCATGGAATACCCGAAAACAATCGGTTTGATCCTGTTCTGCTTGTTGTAAAAAATCATGGCGTTTCGCCAGAGCCGTCGATAACAGCGTTTGAATAGACATAAAAAGCGGGACTCGCGCAGCGGAAACCTGCGTAAGGTTTCAAGAAGGAAAACGGCATAATAACAAACTAGCACTCAGAATATCGGATAAATTCACCCTGCCAGTGCGAAAAACAGGCTTTAAAAAGTGCATAGTAGGACAACGACCTAGCTTGATTGCCTTCATTCACTTTTTAGCTTTAGTCGTTACGGCTCAATGCATGCTCAAACTCACCTATGCCTCCCGTTTGCGATTCAATTCACTGAGTCCTTGATGGATAAGGCTTAAGCAGGCAGAGGGATCTTCTAACGGCAACAGATGCCCATATCGCTAATCTTCTAAAAACACTGTGTTTGGCGTGAGTTGTTGCCAACGCTGCCAAGTCGCTTCAGAAAAGAACACTGACGGTTTCCCTCGGATAGCGACGCAGGGAAGCTTTATCTGCCGCAATATCGATAATACATTCGGCGGCTGGGTGTAATTATGCGCTTCCCACCGTTTAGGAAACTTCAACGTGAATTGGCCATCATTGTGTTGATAAACCCCGAATTGGGCTAAGGCGGCAAACGCCTCATCATCAAAGCGTTTGTATAACTTACTCATTTTGCAATATTCAAGGAAATGCTCACGACTTTCCCACGCATCGCGCTTCTTTAAGGTGTTTTTGGCGGGCGCGGTCAAATTCATTAATGATTTAGGCATTAACTTGGCAAACCAAGCGATAGGGAGCGATACCATTGCAGGTTCAATAAGTATCAGGGCTTTAAACAAATCAGGTCTTTTGATGGCGGCAAGAATGGTACTGGTTGCTCCCATCGAATGACCCATTCCCACAATTGGCGCACTGCAATGCCGCTCAATATGCAAGATCAAATCATCGGCATATAGCTGCCAATCTCGGCGCTTTGGCGGTAAACCTACATCGGGCCATGTCGGCCTTAACTCGAGTGCATTAAGGCTAAAGGCTTGCTGCAACTTGGCCAATAAGGGCGCATAAACACCTAATGGAAAACCATTGGCATGGTAGAAATGTACGCTTTCACCAGTATCAGAAAAGGTTTTAAAAACCTTAGCCTGTTGTAATTCAGTCCAAATTTGATCCATTAAATCCTACTTATCGCGTCCCAATTTTCTAGTTCAACGGATTCAATCGCACCAATCTCAGCCACTAGGCACCTTCCGCTCAAGCTACGAAATCTAGCGATGAAATCAAACCTGTCGATATCAGTCTTTACGACAGCCTTAAAAGGTCATTAAATCACTTCAATTAACGACTCTAATCCGGGCGCGGTTTTAGTTGGCACAAACTCTATCACCTCAAACTCGGCAACATCGGCAATGCAGAACGGATCTTGCTGCAAAATGGCCTCTAGCGCCGCGCGACTCTCAGACTTGGCGAGGATGACGCCGCCAGTACGTGGCACTTTGCGACCCGAGGCGACAAAAGTCCCTGCGGCATAATACTGATCAAGATAAGCAATATGCCCGGCTAAATGTAACTCCACTTCGGCAATCGGCTTTTTATAGGTGAGCGAAACAACAAACATAAGTATCCTCTTATTCACAAGTTTGGGGCATAGGGTTCCCCCAGCTGACTATATAGTGCGGTCCTAAAGTGTCAAATGAACTTAGCTTCCAGCAAAGTTAAAAATAGCCAACAGCAGGTTGCGCCCCTGTTTACCAGAAGTTATCAACCCATGATGAATACGTATGTAAGCAGTTGTGCACAAATCCACGCCGAGGCTACTATAAATCCGCTAGTTTCACCCTCTGCTTGTGGGGTTTGAAATCTGTGAGGTCGTTTCTGATAGGGTTATATACAAGGATTGCTATCAGGCTTAAGTTCTTTCTGCTGACTGGCTTTGAGCCATTCTTTTGGACTGACCGCTTTTAACTAAGGCAGAGGTCCAATTTAGAAATGAATTTATTGGCGAATATACTTCTGAAGGAGAGGTATATTCGCCATTTTTTCACAGAGCAGACTCATTCATAGCATGCGCGAAACCATAGCGAACAAGCTTTGAATCTAACTATCGGTTGTTTCGGGGACTTGCTGGCTTTTACAGGAAGCCTTTAACACAAGCCTCTTAGCTGTGATGAATAGCGATCCACATAAAAGCAAAGTACAGTGCCAATCCATTGCTCGGCAAAACAATTAAAACAATAAGCACTCAAGGCAGAAATACTGCCGGCAACAGAAAGGAAGTTTAATGTCTTCGAATCATCAACAGGCTAATCAAAAAGATAGCCATCAAGCTGCCACGCCTCAGGCGCCGCATTCATTCAAGCAACAACCTGAGCTGAATTTCTGGCAAATTTTTAATATGTGCTTCGGTTTTTTAGGCATTCAATTTGGTTTTGCCCTGCAAAATGCTAACGTCAGCCGCATTTTCCAAACCTTAGGTGCATCTATCGATGAAATCCCCATTCTGTGGATTGCCGCGCCGCTGACGGGTTTATTGGTTCAACCTATTATTGGTTATTTGAGTGATAAAACCTGGGGACGCCTTGGCCGTCGCCGCCCTTATTTTTTGATTGGCGCGATTTTTACCACTCTTGCTATTTTTATCATGCCGCACTCACCTACCCTGTGGATTGCCGCGGGCATGTTGTGGATAATGGATGCCTCGATCAACATCGCCATGGAGCCGTTTCGCGCTTTCGTTGGTGACAATTTACCGAAAAGCCAGCGTACCCAAGGCTATGCCATGCAAAGCTTTTTCATCGGTATTGGCGCTGTGGTCGCTTCGGCCTTACCCTATATTTTGACTCACTTTTTTGCTGTCGCGAATACTGCACCAGCGGGTGAAATTGCCGACTCAGTGCGTTATGCCTTCTATTTCGGTGGCGCAGTATTATTGCTCGCGGTCACTTGGACTGTCGTATCGACAAGAGAATATTCCCCCGAAGAGTTAGCCGCCTTTAACGCTAAACAAGTCGATGCTGAGGATGAAACCTTAGCTCGCACTCGTACCCGCAAGGATTATCAATTTGCGTCCTTCGTGTGGATGGGGCTCGGCGCCCTGCTCACCTTCGCTATTTGGGCGCAGGATCTAGACAAGCAACTGTATATCTTAAGCTTAGGGATTTTCGCCTTTGGTCCATTGCAACTGTATTGCGCGCTGCGTTTAGGCAATTCGCAACCCGCTGAACGCAATAAGCTCGGCATGGTATTTAGCGTGGTCGATGACTTATTCCATATGCCCAAAGCCATGCATCAACTGGCGATTGTGCAGTTTTTCTCTTGGTTTGCACTGTTTGCCATGTGGATTTACACCACAGCTGCCGTGACGTCCTACCATTTTGGCAGCAGCGATGTGTTGTCTAAGGCCTACAACGACGGCGCAGATTGGGTCGGCGTGCTGTTCGCCTCCTACAATGGCTTTGCCGCCATTGCCGCGATTTTTATTCCTATGCTGGCTAAGCGTATCGGCATCAAGCTAACCCACACAGTCAATATGTTCTGTGGCGGTATAGGCTTGATTAGTTTCTTTTTTATTAAAGACCCAAGCCTGTTATGGCTGCCGATGATAGGTGTCGGTATTGCGTGGGCGTCCATTTTATCTGTGCCCTACGCCATGTTGTCGGGCATGTTACCCCCGCAGAAAATGGGCGTTTACATGGGGATTTTTAACTTCTTCATCGTGATCCCGCAGCTTCTTGCCGCCAGTGTGCTGGGTTTAATACTCAATGGTTTGTTCGATGGTCAACCTATTTATGCACTAATCACAGGTGGCATCTTGATGATGTGCGCTGGTATTGCCGTACTTTTTGTTGAGCAAGAGATTGTGGATCAAAATGGCCAAAGCGCCGCCGTAAATAGCAAAACCAACTTAACCACAAAAGCCGCAAACAAAGTGAACTGATAGCAGTTCACTGATAACAGTTCACTGAGAGCAGTGACGCCCAATGAGGTGGCACTCAATTAAGCTGCGCCCACTTAAGTGGTGAACAGTTAAGCAGTGAACAATTAAGTGTGACTTTTTTTAGATGCCAGGCCGTTAGATAACAGTCAGTTAGATGCTAGGTCGTTAGATAAGAGGTAGTTAGTCGACATACATCCAGATACGTTAAGCGCGGTGAACTCGGCAATTTGGCGATTCACCGCAGCATGAAGCCTTTATATCAATTCAATCACTATAAAAATATAACCATTATTTGGGGAGAACGAGATGGAATCGAGTCCTACACCGCAGCAGGATCTGCACACTAGCCAAACCCGTCACGTACAAACGTTAACAAGGCGTAGTCGCCTAGCGCTTGCCGTCGCCGCAAGTCTATTAGGGACAATAGGATTCACAGCCTGTTCACCCACATCGAATTCAGCCACACCAAGCATGAGTGGCAATGCCGCATCAAATGTGCAGCAGGTTGCCCCCGGCGCACCGGGTAAAGCGCCGACTTGGGCATTTTCGGGTAAAACCGGTATTGGGACGTCTTACGAGCCTTACACCCAAGGCCAATACCAAGATGCCAAGCAAAATCCCATTAGCCGCGTTTGGTTCTCCCTCGCCCAAGGTATTTTAACCGAAACCATGTATGGTCTGATCCATAATGCGCAGCTCAAAGAACTGCAATTTGTGATCACGGGCAATGGCTTTGTCGATACCGAAAAAGATAACACCATCAGCAGCATAGAATATTTAGATACAGATGCTAACGGTCGCCCACAATCCCTTGCCTATAAAATTATCAACAAAGATGTTGAAGGTAAGTATCAGATTGAAAAGCATATCTTTACCGATCCCGACCGCGACACCCTAATGATGCGCGTCACTTTTACCGCCTTTGAAGACGGCATTACGCCGCATTTGTATGTCAATCCGCATATCGATAACGCGGGCGCCAATGATATCGGCCGCATCGACACTCATGCAGACAATCATGCCAACACTCATGCTAATAATCAGGCGCTAGTGGCCTATACCGCAGCCAAAGACAGCAGCGTGATGACGGTAAAATCCGATCTGAATTTTGTGCAAGCCACCACTGGCTTTGTCGGCGTCTCCGATGGCCTAGCCGATTTGGCCGATAACGGCACACTCGATACGCCCTATCAAACGACCAGTGCGCAAGATAAATCGACCGTCGGCAATATCGCCTTTACCGCAAGTTACCCTACGCTCATCAAAGCCAAACCCGTCACCTTTAATCTCGCCATCGGTTTTGGTAAAGATGAAGCCCAGAGTTTAGCCAATGCCGATGCCACTTTGGCCGCAGGTTATGATGCAGTGCTGAGCGCCTACAAAGGCGATGCAACCCATGTCGGCTGGCACGATTACTTAAGCTCGCTGCCCGCCATCGCAAACATGGCCAACAACACCACAGATAACGGCAAGCTGCTGTATACCAGTGCTATGGTCTTGAAAGCGCAGGAAGATAAAACCTATGCGGGCGCACTTATCGCCTCGTTATCCAATCCTTGGGGCGATACGGTTTCAGCAGCCGTTCCGAGTACTGGCTATAAAGCGGTATGGCCGCGTGACTTTTACCAATGTGCCATGGCATTCCTCGCCATGGGTGACACCCAAACGCCCAAAGTGGCCTTCGAATACCTGAAAAAAGTGCAAGTAACCGAAAAGACGCCCGGCTTTACGGGTACGCCGGGTTGGTTCCTGCAAAAGACCCATGTAGATGGCCAAATTGAGTGGGTTGGTGTACAGCTCGATCAAACCGCCATGCCAATCATGCTCGGCTGGAAGCTCTGGCAAGCGGGTGTACTCAGCCCTGATGAGATCAGTCACTGGTATCAAGAGATGCTCAAAGGTGCAGCGGACTTTTTGATCAGCGGCGGTGAGGTCAATCTGGATTGGAATCACACCCAAATTACCCCGCCCAAAACCCAGCAAGAACGTTGGGAAGAACAGGCGGGTTACTCCCCCTCGACAACGGCCGCCGTGATCGCAGGTCTTGTTGCCGCGAGTGACATCGCCAAAGAAGCCAAGGATCCCGACTCCAGCAGCCGTTATCTTGCCGCTGCTAAAGGCCTAAGTGACAGCTTAGAAAGACACTTAGTCACCACCCAAGGACGATTGAAGAACAGTGCAGGCGTCAGCGCGCCTTACTATTTACGTTTAAGCCCGAATGGCGAGCCAAATACTAGCGATACACTGGCAGCGAATAACGGTAAGCAAGGTTTAGATCAGCGTCAGATCCTCGATGGCGGATTTTTAGAACTAGTACGTTATGGCGTGCGCGGTGCAACCGACAAGCTCATCAATCAAAGCCTTCAATTGATTGATAACACTGAACTTGACTCTAATTTGCGCCTTAAATATGAGTTTACCGCTAAAGATGGCAGCAAAATCCCAGGCTTTAGACGTTATGGCAACGATGGCTACGGTGAGGATACGGTTTCTGGCAAGAACTATGCGGAATCGGGCAGCAACAGCGCCGATCAACGTGGCCGCGTCTGGCCCTTCTTCACTGGCGAGCGCGGTCATTTTGAATTAGCACTCGCCCAAGCAAAAGGCGAGCTAACAGGCAATAACGCGCAGCAAACCAAGCAGCAGTTGATCAACACCTATGTGCAAGGCATGGAAACGTTTGCGAATGCGGGCATGATGTTACCCGAGCAAGCGTGGGACGGTGTCGGCGATGCCACCCGCTACCATTACCAACTCGGACAAGGCACTAACTCAGCCACACCGCTAGCTTGGACCCATGCCGAATACATCAAACTGGTGCGCTCGATGACCGACGGCCAAGTCTGGGATAACTACCCCATCGTCCCAACGGCATTGAAATAACGAATTGAAGTAGCTTTTTGAAATAGCGTATTGAAATAGCGTATTGAAATAGTGTATTGAAATAGTGTATTGAAATAGCGCATTGAAAAAATGTGCTGAAATAACACACTAAAACAGCGCATGAGCTTAACGATGCTTTAGCTTTAATAAATTAAGGGCTAGAACAACTCACAAATGTTGTTCTCGCCTTTTTTATATCTGGCTGTGACCTGTCAGACTCATTTTATAGAATTAATGCCCTTTTCATACTGAATTAAAGATGCATATCACCGAGTTCATTCACAACCAGTGTACAGTGCGCAAAAAACAGACGAAGAATAGCCCTGTTATGCTAACAACATCCATCAAACCTGATGAAAGTTGCGGTGATCTTTTACATATATTTCACAGGCTGACTTCCCAAGCAACCAAATCGTGTTACATTATGTAATTAATGGCGGTTTAATTTGTTAACAGGATTTTTAATGCGACGTTTTTTGCGGGTAATGAAATGGATTTTAATCTCTCTATTATGTATTCCTGTCAGTTTATATTTCATTCTTCTGCTTATAAATTTTCGAGACAGTCCACCTTCTGAACTGGCACAAAACTACTTAGCCGACATCGCGGAAAATGATAATGCACTATCAAATCACCTTAACGATAATGCTTATGTATTTGTACTCGGTTTTGATGTCAGCAATACTGCTTCGCCAATGGATGTTGGACTAGAACGCCTCAAGAAGTTACAACACCTCGGGGTTATGGATAAACCTCAAGATAACCAACAAATCCGTTTTGAAAAGCCCCAATTACCGCTTGAACAATGCATCAAAGAAGATGATTTTCTCTCCAGCTGTAATGTAATGCTTAAACAAGAGAACAATCTTAACGCCTTACTCGATGAATATAATTGGTTAATCGTCCGCTACCAGCAGCTGCTTAATATCGGTACTTGGCAGGATGGCAGCCAATTTAATGTTTTTACAGATAGTATGCCCTTTACCCATCTGTTAGCAGCACAAAAACTCTATCTGTTTAATGTACTGACCGATGCCAGCACTATGGATCCCCTACAAGTCGCCGAGGCAATCAACCAAGATATGCTATTTTGGCAACGGCTATCAGCAAGCACTCATATGCTTATCGGTAAGATGATGAGTAATGCTGGAATGGAAGCGAATATGAAACTTGGAGAGTTGGTAATGAGTCAATTGCCGCATTCACAACTAATCGAGGCGTTACCACCAAGCTGGAAGCATGCACTGTCACCAGAAGTACTTTCGTTTGACAATGTAAAAAGGGGCGAATGGTATTACTTTACCCAGATAACCAGAGCGACACAGGTCACTAGTGATACTGACATAAATACAAAGCTAATAGAGTGGTTACTGCTACCATTGATGCAACACCAAGATACCGCCAATCGTTATGCCGCGATCCTAAACGACACGGCTCCCCTGAATGAATGTCCTAGCAATTTATCAATCGAAACTTTCAGCCAATACATCTATAACCCCGTAGGGAAATTCATACTCTGCTCTGGCATTATTTCATTAACCCCTTATCAGGAAAGGTTTAACAGACTTGAGCATCAACGAGCGGAGCTTGTTACTCGACTCCCACAAGATAGCACGAATATTAACTCCACTCTGACTGGCCAATTATAAGAATCGATATACAAAACATAGATATTTGTTATGGCTGACTCAGTTTATTCTTGCGCGGGAGTAAACTGATTTTTCCTGTTTTTCATCAGCTTATGCTGCGGATAATCTTGCGGCGTGCAACCAAATTGCATTTTAAAAGCCGCACTGAAACTGCTGACGCTCAGATAACCTAGACTATGTGCCACCCTAGTCGTGCTCTCTCCTTGGCTTAAGCTTTCAAGCGAATTTAACAAACGAAACCTTTGCCGCCATTGTCGATAAGTGAGCCCAGTTTCAGCTTTGAATAGTCGTTCAATCGTTCTCACACTCGCGCCGCCCATTTCGGCTAACTCGGTCAGGGTGTAATTCACTGTTGGGTGCCGGATCAACTTTTGGATCAAGCGGCTGAGTCTTGGATCTGAGCCTGCGGGTAAATGAGCATCTAGGCTGTCCAGAGTTTCGAGCTCATCAATGGCAACCAAACCCAGCCGATGCAGTTGTCCACTGCCTAAAAGGTGTGAACTCTCACAGAGTTTGAGCACCAGTTCGCGCATCAGCGCTGTCATCGTCACCATCACCACTTTTGTATCCTGTGGCCTAACATCATAGCTAGGATCAATATAGATATTGCGAGTGTGGGCGTGGGTTTCGCTGTTCACTTGATGGGGCAAATTGCAGGGGATCCACACCGCATGGGTTGAAGGTACCACCCAGACGGCATTGTCGCTGCGGACACGTAACAAGCCTTTCGCGGCCCAAAGTAGCTGCCCCCGCGGATGAGAATGAGGCTCGATGCCCGCTTCCGCCGCCATATTGCGAGTATGGGTTAGCACAGGTCGATTGGCATCTGTGATAAACGCCACGTCACTGGGCGTTAATAATGTCGCTTTAAGAACAGGTTTTGACATATTACCCTCTTAAAACGCCAAACTAAGTCAGCTATCTTAGTTGGCATCTTTTACGTATTCAACCCAATAGGTCGGTAAACATGAAACGTTTTATTGACGTTAAACCGCTAGCGTTTTTCAGTGCACTGTTGATCGCTACTTTACTTGCACTTTTTCCGCTGAGTCAGCATCCCGCGGTGTTTTCCTATAGCGGTGGCGTAGTATTAGTGACCTTAATGTTTTGGAGTACAGGTTTTTTCCCGCCCTTTATGGCGGGATTAATATTTTTTGCCCTTGCCACCATTTTCAAACTCATTGAGCCGAGTGTACTTTTTTCAGGATTCGGCTCGACTGCGGTGTGGTTAATCATTTCAGGGTTTGTGATTGGCAGTGCCATCACTCAGTCTGGTTTAAGTCGCAGAATGGCCAGTTTGATTGCCCCCATACTGACCTCAAGTTATCCACGCTTGATTGCGGGTTTGGTCTTTAGTGCCGTGCTGCTTGGCTTTGTGATGCCCTCATCCGTTGGCCGTGCGGTGGTCATGGTGCCAATTGGTATGGCGTTAGCTGAGCAAGTCGGTTTTGCTCGTGGTAGTCATGGGCGGATAGGCATTGCGACCGCCTTGGCACTGGCGTGTAACATGCCCAGTTTTGCCGTGTTGCCCGCGAATATTCCCAATATGATATTGGCGGGTTCCAGCGAGAATCTATTCAATATCCATTTTGGTTATACCGAGTATCTCTTACTGCATTTTCCAATCCTTGGTTTGCTCAAATCGATATTGATTGTGGCGCTAGTCGTCTTCCTATTTCCTGCAAAAATAGATGAAAATCGACCTGAAAGCGTTATTGAAACAGAAGCTTATAATCTTGGTATGCAAAAGAAAGTCACAGTATTACTTGCGATCACTTTACTGTTTTGGGTGACAGACTCACTGCACGGGGTCAATCCGGCGTGGGTTGGACTGACCACCGCTATCTTGTTATTGCTCCCCAAATGGGGAGTGCTTGAGCCTATGAGTTTTAATAGTTCGGTGGATTTTGCGACCGTCATTTTTGTCGCGGCGGCCTTAGGTCTGGGAGCATTGGTCAATCAATCTGGACTTGGCACTGCGCTAGGTCAACTGTTCAGTGAATGGCTACCATTGCAGCAAGGGGCATCGTTCCTGAATTTCATGTCGTTATCGCTGATGGGGACGCTGACGGGATTAGTGGCAACGGTTCCAGGTGTGCCGACAGTGTTGTCCCCCATGGCGGCAGATTTTGCCAATGCAACTGGCTTCTCCACCCCTGCAGTATTAATGACGCAGGTGATCGGTTTCTCAACCGTGATTTTTCCTTATCAGGTTGCCCCGTTGATTTTGGCGATGCAATTATCCCAAGAGCCCTTAAGCAAACTACTTAACATCACCTTACCGCTGGCGGCAATCACTCTAATTGCACTTATCCCACTGGATTATCTGTGGTGGCTATGGCTCGGTTGGATTAACTAAATTGCGTTAGCTAAAGCGGGTTAACTAAAGTACGTTAACTAAATCAAATTGACGTAACACTCACCCTTGGTGATATTGACGTAGCCAAGGGGGCTTTAGAGCAGGCATCATCAATTATCCAGCACTCGACACTCATCACTCTACAGCGCATACGATCAGCACACAGCTTAAAACAAGTGCATCTTTGCGCTTGGATCGATAACACAACTGTCCCCACATAAATTATTTCGATAAGTTTCATTGTTAGACTATACTGTTCATACGTACAGTATATTGTGATTTATTATGATGATCCTAGGCCGCTTCGCCAAACATACCCAATATCGGCTCTCGCTATTTAGCTCCTTGATTGCCGCAGGATTTCCGTCACCTGCCCAAGACTATGTAGAACAAACATTAGATCTCAATGAGTTATGCATCAAGCATCCCGCCGCCACGTTTTTTGTCAAAGTCCAAGGGGATTCGATGATCGAAGCGGGGATTTTCTCCGGTGATATTTTGGTGGTAGATCGCTCATTACAGCCGGCCCACGGGGATACCGTTGTCGCAGCAGTCAACGGCGAGTTTACTGTAAAGCAATTACAGCTGCGCCCTGTGGTGCAATTACTGCCACGTAATGCCTTATTCTCCCCGATTGCCATCAATGATGAGTCTGAGTTAAACATCTTTGGGGTGGTGACCAACGTGGTAAAAAAGCTCAAATGACGCCCTCATTATTTGCCCTCGTCGATTGCAATAATTTTTATGCCTCCTGTGAGCGGATGTTTAGGCCAGATTTAGCTGGCAGGCCGATTGTTGTGTTATCCAATAACGATGGCTGCGTCGTCGCCCGCTCGGCAGAGGCAAAACAACTTGGCATTAAGATGGCGGTGCCTGTGTATCAAATCGCAAACCAACTCCGCCAGCATCAGGTTGCGGTATTCTCCTCCAACTATGCACTCTATGCCGACATATCAAATAGAGTCATGACCACCTTAGAGCAAATGGTACCGAAAGTAGAAGTGTATAGTATTGATGAAGCGTTTTTAGACCTTTCTCGTCTCGATAAATGCATTGATATTCATCAGCTTGCCTTAGATATTTATCAACGGATACCGCAGTGGATTGGGATCAGTGTTTGCGTCGGCATTGGACCGACAAAAACTCTCGCTAAACTGGCAAACCATGCCGCGAAACGCTATCCCGCGACGCGGGGCGTGGTTGACTTGCGCGACCGTGAACGCCAACGACGGCTGATGGCGCTTATCCCTGTCGACGAAGTCTGGGGAATAGGCCGTAGACTTACAAAACGCTTGAACATCATGGGCATAAATACCGCGTTGCAATTGGCGGATGCGCATCCAAAGCTTATCCGCGACACCTTTTCTGTCACCGTTGAGCGCACGGTACGCGAACTTAACGGCATTGCCTGTGATGACATACAAGAGGTCGCCGCCACTAAGCAACAAATTATCAGCTCCCGATCCTTTGGCAGCCGTATTGATAATTTAGAAGCGATGCAACAGGCAATCAATGAATACACTTTTAGGGCCTGTGAAAAACTGCGCTCCGAGCGCCAGTACGCAAAAGCAATGTCGGTATTTGTCCGTACTAGCCCTTTTAGCGATGCAACTCCCCAGTACAGCAAATCGCTGTCGGGCAGTTTAGTTCGCCCCAGCAATGACACGCGTGATTTTGTCACCCTTGGCCAAAGCCTACTACAACGCATTTGGCGTGAAGGTCATGCCTATGCAAAGGCTGGTGTCATGTTAGGGGATTTTTTTGGTGCTGGCGTGTTTCAGCTCGGATTATTCGATGACGTCACGCCTAGGCCTAAAAGCAAAGAGTTGATGCAGTTACTCGATAAAGTGAACCACAGCGGTCATGGAAAAATTTGGTTTGCAGGACAAGGTATTGACCCGACTTGGGGAATGAAGCGTGAGCACCTTTCTCCTCGTTACACCACCCAATGGGCACAATTACCCATAGTGAAATAATCAACAAATCCAGTGGCTAAATGACCGCCTGCGAATTACAGACCCCACCTAACTCTAAAATCCATATAGCACTAAAACCCATCTAGCTCTAAAAAATATATAGCGCTAAGCCCCGTCGGGCGTTAACGCTAAAGCGCTATTAACACCCATCAAGCTATAACTCATTCCGCCTTAACACTCTTCATCGCTGAGATCTTCAAAGTACCAGTAGCCTAGATTCACCCATTCGGTAAGTTGCGTGAGCAAATCAGCATGGGCTAACCAAGAAGCTAAGACTGCTTTATCCAACTGATTACTATCACATAGTAATGGGATCACTGCGGCCAATTCGGCTGAAAGCTGATACTTATCACCATTAATATAGACAACACCCTGTGCCACATTGATATCAAAATACAAACAGCGCAGTCCGCCGAGGCGAATAAGCGGCTGCTCATCGAGCCAAGAGAGCACTTCGTCTTGCGTGATGTCCAATGGCTCATCGGGTAAATCTAAGGCGCATTTTGACTGAGTTAAATAGCGGCCCGAAAACTCGCTCACCAGTTCATCGGTCAGCATATTGGTCAGTTGGGTGCGTAACCGCGCTAAATCGCCATTATCGACACAACCACTGCGGGTGGTCAGCTCGCGGTCTGGATCTGAAATCTGCTGTGCGCCTAAATCCTGTTCAGACAAATGATCGGCCAAAGCACTTATCATATATTTGGCGGAGGCGGTGCGATAACCCACTGAAAAACTTAACGACTGTTCTAAGGTTATGCCGTCATGGGGGAATCCAGGGGGAATATAAAGGATGTCGCCGGGCAACAACTCAGTATCGATAATCGGGTCAAAAGCTTCGGTGTGCAGCAAAGCGGGATGGGCGGCAAACTCTTTATGCGGCCCCAGATCGCCCACGCGCCAACGGCGACGTCCCGAGCCTTGGCAAATAAACACATCATACAGATCGATATGCGGCCCCACGCCACCGCCTGGCGTCGCAAAACTAACCATCACATCATCTAAACGCCAGCGCGGAATAAAATCAAAGCATTGGATCAAGGCCTCCGCATCGGGCACCCAGTTATTCAAGGCTTGGACTATTAAAGTCCAATCCCGTTCTCCGAGATGATCGTAGGAATCGAAGGGGCCAAATTCCGCCTGCCATTTGCCAGCTTGTTGGTACACCCGCCGAGATTCCACCAGCTCATCCATGGCTAAGCCCGCTAATTCTTCGGGCGAGACTAAATCTTGAAAATGTTTGAATCCTTGGCGGATAACCAAAGGTTTTTTCTGCCAATATTCTGCTAAAAATTGCGCGGGCGTTAAGCCGTTAATATCGAGTTGCATGGGTTGCTCACAAACCAAACTGTTATTCATAGCAGCAAATGCTAACAGGAAGCGAAACCAAGAAAGCTCGACCGGATCAACAAAGCATTAAGTCTTTTGTCAGCATCAATGTGATAGTGAATTTACTAACGTATTGAATTACAATCGGCTTATCAAAAAGCATTTCGCCACAAACAGCGCTAATGCTGACACATCATTTATTGAGTCCACGTAAGATCTATGCCTACATCAGCAGCTAACACTTTGGTCGTGCTCGACTTTGAAACCACGGGGCTATCGCCCAATCAAGGGGACCGCGCGATTGAAATCGGCGCTGTACTGATAGAAGACGGTGTGATCACTCAAA
The DNA here is from genome assembly GCF_031932075.1 of Shewanella sp. SP1S2-4. Lineage (NCBI taxonomy): Bacteria > Pseudomonadati > Pseudomonadota > Gammaproteobacteria > Alteromonadales > Shewanellaceae > Shewanella > Shewanella sp. SP1S2-4. Next base: position 55,108 of record NZ_JAUOET010000003.1, on the reverse strand, counting down.
GATTTTCTGAGTTAATGAACCCTGGATTTAGAATAAGTCGCTTTATTGAGGACTACACAGGGATCAGCAATCAAATGCTAAGGGACGCGGCGCCCTGCAATGAAGTGATGGCACGTTTTGCCGACTTTATTGCCGATCACAATTTAGTTGCCCACAATGCGGCATTTGATCAGCGCTTTTTAGATGCGGAGTTTGCCCAAATTCGGCATCGTTATCTTGGGCAATTTGGCTGTTCCTTGCTGGTGGCGAGACGTTTGTATCAAGCGGCACCCAATCATCAGTTAGGTACTTTAGTGCGTTATAAACAGTTGCCAACCGATGGCACTTTTCACCGCGCCTTAGCCGATGCCGAAATGACCGGCCATTTGTGGCTAGCTATGCTGGCAGACCTTCAGCAAGAGTTCGGCGTCAATGCCCCTACCTTTGAGTTACTGCAAAAAATCGCTAAGAAAACCAAAGCAGATGTACCAAAGTTTTTGCGTCAATACGCAGGCAAGTGATCAAAGAACAACGCCGCTAAATGATAGTAAAAAGCCGATATATCCTAGGATTATCGGCTTTGTTCCATCAGCTTAGTTTCAACAGGTAAAATTAACGATTCAATCGGTTGCCGACAAAAACATTATGCTAGCGGTAACGGCTTAAGCGGCGCGCTATCAATGCCGCAGGAGCTGCGAACCACTAAGGTTGTCGGAATAAGCTGCGCACTCACCTCTTGTCCGCGGATAAGTTTGAGTACACTGTCGACTAAGATCTCACCGGCTAATTGGGTGTTCTGCTTAATGGTCGTTAATGGCGGATTAGCAAAACTCGCCACCGGAATATCGTCATATCCCACTACAGCCACTTGCTCTGGGACTGAAATACCCTTTTCTTTCAGCGCCCGAATCGCGCCGATGGCAATCAAATCACTGGCCGCAAATATCGCATCAAACTTAGCGCCTTGGGCAATCAACACCATAGCGGCATCGTAGCCGGAACTTTCTGTGCTGATGGCCGACACTTGCTTAGTGCGATCCACGGGAATATTCGCCGTTTGCAGCGCCTTCACATGGCCTAAATATCTGTCCCTAAACTCAGGGCTATGGCTCGAAGCATCACCTAAAAAGGCAAAAGCGTTGCGGCCAAGGGAAATCAAATGCTCTGTCGCAATCAAGCCGCCTTGATGATTATCACAACCAATCGACAACACAGACTTATTGTTATGCTCGGCGCCCCAAATCACAAAATGGGTATTCTGCGCTAACAGTCGCTCCAGCTTTTGCTCGTAATCCATATAGTCGCCATAGCCGAGCAGAATAATGCCATCGGCTTTATTGCTGTCTTCATAATCGGCGTGCCAATCGCTGGATAATTGCTGAAAAGAAACGAGTAAATCATAACCCTGCTGCGCCGTAGCTCGGGTAATGGAGCCTAGCATTGACAGAAAAAAGGGATTGATTAACGAGTCATCATTGGTGGGGTCTTCACACAATAACAGCGCTAAGGTATGGCTATTTTGGGTGCGAAGATTACTGGCGTTTTTATCAACCTTGTAATTCAGCTCTTTAGCAATGGCTTGAATACGTTGACGGGTCTCTAAATTGACTAACGGACTGTTTCTAAGGGCACGGGAAACCGTAGACTGGGATACGCCAGCACGATAAGCAATATCAATCGAGGTCGCTTTCGATGCCATAGAGAGGAGGTAACCTTAGTGATTATTTTGCGTCGATACTAAAACAGTTCCGCTAACTTGTATAGACGAATGCGTTAACATCCGTCTTACACTTGGATTTTCTGCTTAAATGCCAAGCTGATCGAGCAAATCATCGGCGTCATTATCAATGGCGCGAGTCGCAATGGCGGGTTTGTCGGCCATCTTCACCCAAGGCGAAACATTCGACGTTGAGTCCTTATTACTGCCTATCGTGCTGTGCTGCTCTAACAGGCTGTCGGGGTCGAATTCTTCATCGTAAACAAATTCATCTAAACGAATGAACTCAGTTTTATCCATGGCAAATTCGAGGTAGAAAATATGATTATTTTCAGTTCTAAAGGACACTCTACGGGCGACCGCATCATCTAAGTTAGCATCGATTGAAATAGTTAACTCTTTATTAATCGTCAACATTTTTGGCTGACTTTGGCTGATTGACGTTTGTAATTCTTTTGAAATTTTATTAATAAAATCCCCTAAGATTTGGTTCATCAACTCACCCATCACGTTACTCACTTCATCTGACGTATGCGAAAATGCCAACTCAGATTCAGGCATGCCCATGTTCAGCATGTAGCGACGGTAGATTTCAATCGCCGCCGAAGATGAAAAGTTAATGACGACTAGGCCCGAAAAACCGCCATCAAAAATCGAGAAACAACCAAGATCGGGTTTTAGACGCGTGCGCGCGATACTTTGAACCATACCCGCGTGGGTAACATTACTGGCACTGGTGCTAGAGAGCACGTGGGCGACTGAGTGACATAACTTCAGTAAAATATCATCCGACGTTACGATAGTATTTGTGGTCATAATCGATTCTCAAACTGAATAATGCATTAATCTTGCGCGTAAAAGTGTAAAAAATCAAAATTAAAACAATTGATTAGCCTAATTTAGCAAGGCCGTAAAGTTAACATAATGCTAACTTATTGATATTTAATAGGTCAGATAAAACCTTCAAGGCGCAAGAACTTAAAAAACGGAATAACTTAATAAGAACATGCCCCATAATGCAACAGATTAAAATTCCCTATCATGATTCCCTGCTTTAGATCAAAGAAACTCATATTTTATAACGGCTTTTGCTGAATTTATGTCACAGACGATTCAATTGAGATTGATTCGCAGGTATATTAAGCAACAATTATTAGCCTTTGAGAAACCTAAATGATCACGTTTTTGCGCCGATTTACCATATTGCAACGCTTAATGATGATGCTTCTTATGGCCGCGATAGGGACTGTGTGTTTTGCCAGTTTTTCGATTAAAGAACAGTACAGCAATTTAATTGAGCAGAAATGGCTACAAATAGACGGTCAACTCGCCAGCATGTTAAGCGTGATAGATGTACATCGTCAGGATGCGCTCAAAGGTAAATATAGCGAAGAAGACGCCAAGAAAGCTGCCGCTGAGTTAATCAATCAGACTCGCTATTCTGGCTCAGGCTATTTCATTGTTATTGATGATAATAATCAAATCCTCGCCCACGGTGACAATGCAAGTCTTGTTGGCACCTCAGCATTAACGTTTAAATTACCCAATGGCACTAATCCATTGGCCACTATGCTGCCATTAGCGCGGGCTAAATCTAAAACCACCCTCGAATACCCCATAGCCGATCCTATGACTCGCGCTATCGAAGATAAGCTCGCCGAAGCCCGTTACTACCCACAATGGGGCTGGACAGTGATGACCGGTGCTTATCTCAGTGACGTTAAAGCGAGTTTAAAGTCAGTTATTATCGATTACCTGATTATTATGTTTTTGATTTCAGTGCCGATTTTTGCTTTCTTCCTTGTGCTTAATCATTCCATTACCTCGCCATTGAATGATGCCATTGATGCCCTTGAAGATATTGCCCAAGGCGAAGGCGATTTAAGTCAGCGCATTAATGCCCAAGGTAAAGATGAAATTGCCCATCTTGCCCGCGCCTTTAACATGTTTGCACAAAAAATTGGCGACATGGTCGGCCATTTACAGCCTTTAGGCCAAGCATTAGACACTGACGCCAAACAACTCTTAATTGCAGTTGAAGAGTCCAATCAAAGTGCTGAGCATATCCACAGAGAAACGGGTAGCGTTGCCACCGCAGTCAATCAAATGCTCTCAACCACCCATGAAATGGCGAGCAACACCCAGCAAGCGGCCGATGCGGCGAACAGCGTAAAAGAACAAGCGCAGCAAAGCCAAGTGGTGATTGACAACACGGTCAGCAATACTGAAAAGCTGGTGGCTGAATTAAAAGCCTCTGAAGTTATCACCCAAAAACTGGGTGTCGCCTCACAGCAAATCGGTAGCATTCTCGATGTGATCCGCAGCATTGCCGAGCAGACAAACTTACTCGCCCTTAACGCCGCCATTGAAGCTGCGCGAGCGGGGACCCATGGCCGCGGTTTTGCTGTAGTTGCCGATGAAGTCCGCGCCCTCGCCACTCGCACCCAAGACTCGACCAATGAGATCCAAAAAATCATTAGCGAGATCCAATCTGGTGTCGGCTCAGTGATGAAAAGCAACAATCAAACTCAGCTGCAATCCGATGAGCTGCAAGCCCAAGCCCACGAAGCGGGTAAAGCCATGGCAGCGATTCTGCAATTAATTGCCCATATCAGTGATATGAATACCCAATTAGCCAGCGCCACCGAAGAGCAATCATTAGTGACCGAAGAGATTAATCGAAATATTTGTAATATTTCGGAATTAACGGAAGTATCAGTCAAAGCTAACGAGAGCAACAATCATGCGGCTCAGTCACTGCAAGACATTAGCCAAGACATGTCCCGCACCTTGGGTCAGTTTAAAATCTAACTAAAGTGTCTGGGCTGTGTAAAGGTGTATGACTTGTCGACAGGGGCGCCATAGGGCGCCCTTTTCGTTGCACATGTTTCCGGTAACCCTGGTTAACCGCTAGCTCACCAACAATGAACTTCAACGAAAAAGTCCCATTAACCACAAATTCTCTGTCACGCTAACGTTTGATATGCGGTATGCTTTAGCCTTAAAAATCCAACCGAGACACTGCCATGCGAATGACCTTAGCCGTTCACCCTGAACAGTACACAATTCATAGCTTTAGCCCGAATGCCGTATTGCCCAGTGAGGTTTTTGCACAGGATATGTATTTCATTGGTAAAACCCAAGAAGGTTTATCTTTAGTCATTTCCAGTGAGATGCAACTCGACAGCCTAGAGCAAGAACCGGGCTGGTGTTGTTTTGAAGTGCTCGGGCCACTCGGATTCTCGATGACAGGCATTTTATCTAAAGTGTCTGGCACCTTAGCGGACGAACAAATCAGTATTTTTGCGATTTCCACCTTTGATACCGATTACATCCTCGTGAAAAATAATCGCCTCAAAAGTGCCATCGCCGCCTTGAAAAAACAGGGCTACCACATCATAGAATCGAAAGACGAAGTGTAATACCCCATTAAATATGAGCTCATCCACTATGTACGAAAAATCTGTCACCATTACCGCCAAACATGGGATTCACACCCGCCCTGCAGCTTTACTGGTTAAAGAAGCCAAAACCTTTGACTGCGATGTCATGGTCGAATGTAATGGTAAGCAAGCCAGCGCTAAGAGTCTGTTTAAGCTACAAACTTTAGGGCTATATTCTGGCGTCACGGTAAGAGTGTTTGCCGAAGGTGAACAGGCACAAGCCGCGGTTGAGAAAGTCTCCGAGCTGCTGATCACGCTAAGCTAGGCCTTTATCCTATTTACTAGTGCACTGATTAGCGCACTAATATCTAAGTGCTTACATGTAGATCTTACCGACGAGGGATTAGTTGAAACGGATTCTGTTCGTGCCAATAGTTTACATGCCAACGCTTTACAAACTCAACGCCACTCAACTAGACTCGCTAGCGCTAACGGGCACTCAGTTCAGTGGTTAATTTAGGAAGGGATATGTCAATAACGGGGATTATAGTGTCATCGGGAATTGCCTTTGGTCAGGCACTTCACCTTATTCACACCGAACACCACCTCGATTATCGCCCTATTCCCCTGTCGAAAATTCCCCAACAACAGGGCAAGTTTGCCAAAGCCTTGCAAGAGCTGCAGGCACAATTAACCCACAGCCAAGCTGCGCTCGATAGCGATTCAGAAAATTATCAACTGATCGAAGCCGATTTATTGTTATTGGAAGACGATGAATTAATCGAGCAAGTGAACGATGCGATTCGTACCTTACAACTGTCGGCAAGTGTGGCGGTTGAACGCATATTTGCCCATCAAGCCAACGAGCTGCAATCCCTAGATGATCCCTATTTAGCCAATCGAGCCCAAGATGTACGCTGTTTAGGCCAACGCGTTGTCGCCGCGATCAATGGTCATTTAAACCAAGGGCTCGAAAAACTCGACAGACCCACCATCTTGTTGGCGCAAGATTTAACCCCCGCCGAATTTGCCTTATTGCCGAGGGAAAACCTCTGCGGTATTGTGCTCAAAACTGGCGGTTTAACCAGTCATACGGCGATTTTAGCCCGAGCTGCCGGCATTCCAGCCATCTTAAGTTGTCAGTTTGATGCCGATTCGATCCCCAACGGCACGCCCTTAGTACTCGATGCGCTCAATGGTGAGCTTTGCGTTAATCCTAATCCTGATCAACAGGCAAGACTTACCGTCACCTTTCACCACGAACAGGCAAGACGGGCAGCGCTGCAAACCTATAAGGATGGCCCAGCGCAAACCCAAGATGGCCATATCGTAGGGCTTATGGCCAACGTGGGTAATCTCAACGACATCACCCATGTCAGCGATGTTGGCGCCGATGGTATAGGTTTGTTTCGCACTGAATTTATGTTGATGAACGTCAGCACCCTGCCCGATGAGAAAGCCCAATACAGCTTATATTGCGATGCATTGCACGCTCTGGGCGGTAAAACTTTTACCATCCGCACCTTAGATATCGGTGCTGACAAAGAACTGCCTTGCCTGTGCCAAGAAATAGAAGATAATCCCGCCTTAGGGCTGCGCGGTATTCGCTATACCTTGGCACACCCCGACTTATTTAAAACCCAATTGAGGGCTATTTTGCGCGCCGCAAACCACGGTCCGATCCGCTTGATGTTCCCTATGGTCAATCAAGTCGAAGAATTGGATGAAGTGTTTGCACTGATTGCCCAGTGCCAGGATGCCCTGGAAGAAGAAGAGAAAGGCTACGGTGAACTCAGCTACGGTATCGTTGTCGAAACCCCCGCAGCGGTATTTAACCTCAATGCTATGCTGCCACGACTCGACTTTGTCAGCATTGGCACCAATGATTTAACCCAATATGCAATGGCAGCCGATAGGACAAACCCGCAGCTTACCCGCGACTATCCGTCCCTTTCGCCTGCCATTTTAGCGTTAATTAACATGACAATAGTCCAAGCAAAAGCGGCCAATGTGAAAGTGTCGCTGTGCGGCGAACTCGCCAGTTCACCACAAATTGCACCGCTGTTAATCGGCATGGGGCTGGACGAACTCAGTGTTAACTTAAGCTCACTGTTAGAAGTCAAAGCTGCCATTTGCCAAGGCAACATCCAACAATTTTCGGCGCTGGCGCACACAGCATTACAACAAGATAGAATTGCAGGTCTACAGCAGTGTATAACAAGCTATAAATAGAGACATTTATTCGTTATGCTGCATTACAGAACAAAAACAATGACAAATACAAGCAAAAGAGGCTCTAGATTATGGGATTTTTAAGCCGAATAAGGCGCTTGGTATCGGGCCAGACTCAGTTAGCTGGCGGTATCATGGTATATGCCCCCGTTTCCGGCGATATCGTCGCGATTGAAAAAGTCCCCGATGTGGTTTTTGCTGAGAAGATTGTCGGTGATGGCATTGCCATCGCCCCCAAAGGCGAATTAATTCTTGCGCCTATCGACGGCACCATCGGAAAAATTTTTGAGACAAATCATGCCTTCAGCATTGAGTCTCCCCAAGGTTTAGAATTATTTGTGCACTTTGGCGTCGGCACAGTCGAGCTGAGGGGCAAAGGTTTTAAACGTTTAGCCCAAGAAGGCCAAGAAGTGAAAGTCGGCGATCCGATTTTATCCTTCGATATTGATTATCTTAAAGACCAAGTCGACAGCCTACTCACCCCTGTCGTGCTGGCAAACATGGAAGACGTCAAATACCTAGACAAGGCCCAAGGCAGTGTCACCGCAGGTAAAGACGTGATCTTTACAGTACAGCTCTAATTCAACATGCATCGTTTATCGGTTGTGTTTTGAATAATAAAAGGCTGGCTCATAATTATGAGCCAGCCTTTTACGTTTTTGAAAACCGAGCCTAACACGGTATTTGAATTCGCCAAGCTGTAGCAGTCTCGATACACAGCATTTAGAACAATCCATTTCAGTCGTTTTCACGCTAAGCCATCACGTTAGCAGCAACGAGCTGAGATAGAGTTCTCGTACACTAATCCGCTTTAAACATGGAAAAATCGGGTCGCGGTAGTCTATCCAAAATACTGTACAGATAAATCACTAATACCGAGAGTGCGGCACCGGTCAAAAACAGCCACTGACCGCCAAAATGATCCAATATAATACCGCCGCCAAGGGGCGCGAGCGCAAAGCCTAAGTCATAGAATGAGGCGGCGCCAAAGTAAGCACCCCGAAGATGGTCAGGAGCTAGGCGGTCGATATGCACATTCATAGTGGGGAACAAAATCGTCTCGGCGACACTCATCACCACAATTGCGCCTATCCAGCCCCAAAAAAGATCCAGCGGATTAAATGCCAGCCAGATCTGTGAGCAGATCAGTAACAGCAATCCGATTTGAATCCGTTTGACAAGCGGAAAACGGGCCATGAGTTTCAATAGCAAAAATTGGGTTGAGATAATCACCATAGCATTAGTGAAAATCATGCCAGAGATTAACGTCAGTAAATCAGGCGCACCAGCGCGAGTGAGATATTGGATCAACGAACTGTCCATTTGGGCATAAATGAACATACATAAAATATTGGCGAAAATTAAACATTGCAGCAGTTTATCTTGCAATAGAATGGCGACAATTTGCTTACGGCTCACGACTGCCGCTTTTTTCGTGCTCGTCTCAGTATCACTCAATAAGCCATTCACGCCACGATTAACACCGTCACTTGTCATGCCATTTACACAGCCATTTACACAGTCACATGCACACTCACTTGCACCATCACTTTCAGTGCCACTCGTACCGCCACTTAAATTGTCATTCGATGAGGCGCCAGCCGCCAAAGCCGCATCCTGACGGTTTTGATGGTTAAATCCCCAGTACAACATAATTAACAGCACGGCAAAGGCCACTGCGGTAAGGTAAAAACTGGACTGCTTGCCCGTAAGACCAAGCCATACCCCCAGCATAGGGCCAACGGCGCAGCCTACGTTGACGATGAAATACAGTGACTGCATCGCCAATTCGCGTGTTTTAGGATCGGCAATAATGTCGCCAATAGCCGCCGATGTCAGCGGTCGCCACAGTGAAGTGGCCATAGAGCACAATGTCATCACAACCACATACCCTTCGACAGAATTGGCTTCAGCCAATAACGAAAACGAGATGATATAGAGAATGCCCGTCACGTACATCAGCATATGACGACCGATCCTGTCGGATAATGAGCTACCAACAAAGCTGGTAAATACCGAAATAATCGCGGCGCTGGACAAGACCATGCCGACCTCTGTGGCACTTAGCGCAAATTTCTCATATAAAATAACAGCTAAAAATGGCCATACCATGTAATAACTGCCACGGGTGATAAACGACCCAAACAAAAATATCCACATCAAGCGCGGAAATTGCTTAAATCGCTGCAAAGAAACATCGCTGTGCATTTTAATCCTTTAAAAGTCGCGCTAGAGTCAACGCCAGATATCAAACTGATTTTAATGAAAAAACAATATATACAAGGCATTTAAGTTAAACAAGTGTTAAAAAGTCAAGCCAAAGCAAGGCGATAGCGATTATTATCCCTAGAAAATTAGCGTTTTGTTACTCACCAGATATCGGCAACACATCCCACTTGTGACATGCGCCGCACAATGCCACAATGCCAGCAAAATCAATGCTTGCCAGCCAAGCGTCCATCCACACTGGAGCATCATTTTGACCCTCTACGGTATTAAGAATTGCGATACAGTGCGTAAAGCACGTAAATGGATTGAAAATCATCAACTTCCAGTTCATTTCCATGATTTTAGAGATGACGGCCTATGTCAAGAAGACCTCGAATTCTGGTGTAAAACCTCGGGCTGGGAAACCGTATTCAATAAGCGCAGCACAAGCTTTCGTGCCCTCAGTGACGCAGATAAAACCGATATCGATCAAGCCAAAGCCATTCAACTTATGCTGGCGCAACCGACACTGATCAAACGCCCCGTCTTGGTCGTCGGTGAACAAGTGCTGATTGGCTTTGATGAAGCCGCCTATAAAAGAGTATTTTCACTATGATGCCAGCCGACGATTATCCTGTAACTGAACTAACAAAAGCGCTGATCGCCCGCCCTTCGGTGACGCCACTTGATGAAGGCTGCCAAACCTTAATGGCTGAAAGACTCAGCGCCATCGGCTTTAATATCGAACCTATGGTTTTTGAAGACACCACCAATATGTGGGCTCGCCGTGGTAATGAAGGTCCGGTCTTTTGTTTTGCCGGCCACACAGATGTTGTCCCAACGGGTGATGTGAGCCGCTGGCACACGCCGCCTTTTGTGCCCACCATTATCGATGGCTACTTATATGGCCGCGGCGCCGCGGACATGAAAGGCTCATTGGCGGCTATGGTCATTGCCACCGAACGTTTTGTGGCTAAACATCCCGATCATAATGGCTCAATCGCCTTTTTAATCACCAGCGATGAAGAAGGCCCCTTTATCAACGGTACGACGCGAGTCATTGATACCTTAGAAGCACGCAACGAGAAGATCACCTGGGCATTAGTCGGCGAACCCTCATCAACCCTAAAGCTGGGCGATGTGGTCAAAAATGGTCGCCGCGGCAGTTTAACTGGCAACTTAACCGTGAAAGGCATTCAAGGCCACGTGGCCTATCCACACCTTGCCGATAATCCAATCCACAAAGCCGCGCCTTTCTTGGCCGAGCTAAGTCAAATGCACTGGGATAATGGCAATGAGTTTTTCCCACCCACCAGCTTCCAAATCGCCAATATTAATGGCGGCACAGGTGCATCAAATGTGATCCCTGGCGCACTGGAAGTGATGTTTAACTTCCGTTACTCCACCGAAGTGACCGCCGAAATCTTGATTGAGCGAGTTGAAACTCTATTGAAAGCCTATGAGCTAGATTACGATATCAGCTGGATTTTCAATGGCCTACCATTTTTAACCGGTGATGGCCCATTATTAGATGCAACCCGTATCGCGATCCGCCAAGTCACAGGTTATGAAACCGATCCGCAAACCACAGGCGGCACATCAGACGGTCGCTTTATCGCACCAACGGGTGCCAAAGTGTTAGAGCTTGGCCCTGTCAACGCCACCATTCATAAAGTGAATGAATGCGTTAAAGTGGACGACCTTGAGCAGTTAGCCCTGTGTTATGAAGTCATTTTGGAACAATTACTGTGTTAGCACATCTTAAGATCCGTCCCGAAACCGCAAAGCTTTACGGCTTAAACGCCACTGAATTGGTGGAATATTTAAGTCCGTATCACCATGGGTATCATAGCTTTTGGCTCGAAGCGAACACCGCCATCGCCTTTAATGCGATGGCTCAAAAAGCCAAAGATGCGGGCATAGCACTCGCCATCTGCTCGGCTCATCGTCCCTTTGAGCGGCAACTGGCAATTTGGAACGCCAAGGCTAGCGGTAAACGCGCGGTATTGGATGCCAATGAGCAGGCGGTAAGTATTAAGGGATTGAGTGACGATGCCATCGTCGACTTGATTTTACTCTGGTCGGCGTTGCCCGGCGCTTCACGTCACCATTGGGGTACCGATCTCGATGTGTTCGATGCGGCTCAAATTGATGTTAAAGCCCTGCGCCTTGTTGAAGCTGAATATGTCCAAGCTGGCCCCTGCGCCAAACTGCATGCTTGGCTAGTGGAGAATGCCCATGATTTTGGCTTTTATTTCCCGTTTCAACAGGGACAAAGCGCGGTCAGTCCTGAGCCTTGGCACATCAGCTATTTCCCTGTAGCGCAATTATTGTTGCCACAATTCGATCGTGCCGAACTGGCAATCCTGTTAGAAAACAGTGATATGTTGCTAAAAGATGCGGTACTCGCCCGATTAGACTATCTAGTGGATGAATACGTATTGCGTATCGCTCAGCCTTAGCTGTGGAATAATAGCCGCAGATTTTTGTAAAGGTTAAGCCCAGCGCTCTATCGCCAAAATGGGCGCCAAAATACGGCTTAACATAATGATATATTTAATTAAGTAGGTTTTATGAATTTTTCTGCACACCGTCAGCAGCTCATGATTGCCGGTCGTAAATTAAGTTACCTTGATGTTGGTACAGGGCCTGTATTGTTGTTTGGTCACAGTTATTTGTGGGATAGCGCCATGTGGGCGCCTCAAATTGCCGCGCTAAGTGCCCATTACCGCTGTATCGTGCCAGAACTGTGGGGTCATGGTCAGTCAGATTTACTGCCCGATAATGGTAAAACGCTACTCGATATTGCCGATCACATGTTGGCCTTAATGGATGCCCTCAATATCACTGACTTTAGTGTTATCGGACAATCTGTTGGTGCTATGTGGGGCGCAGAATTGGTACTGAAAGCACCAACAAGGGTTAAAACCCTCGTGATGCTCAACAGCTTTATTGGTTTTGAACCCGAAGTGACCCGCGCGAAATATGATGGCATGCTGGATATGATTACCGCCGCTAAGGCGATTCCTGCGCCGCTTATCAGTGCGATTTCACCTTTGTTCTTCGCAAACAATGCCGCGCAAAACACACCTGAACTGGTCACTGACTTTGAACACTCACTTGCCACAATCTCAGCAGAAAAAATTCCCACGATAGTGAAACTGGGACGAATGATTTTTGGTCGTCGCGATACTATGGAAGATGCCGAGCAGCTAACGCTGCCTTGCCTTATCATGGCGGGCGTTGAGGATAAAGCACGCAGTGTGCTAGAAAGCTACCTAATGAGCGATGCCATCGATGGCAGTCAGTTGGTGCACATTCCTGCGGCGGGACATATCTCGACCCTTGAACAAGCCGAATTTATTAATCAACTCTTAGCCGATTTTCTCGCTAAACATCACTAATCTGTTGCTAAATACCGTCACTCAATAAAATCTTCAAGATGAGGACATTCGCATCTTGAAGACAGCTATTTCAGCTTAATCCACATCATCAATACCGAACCCAGGTTCAATCCCTATTTATCCCATGCATACATTGGGCTTTAGCTGATTTTGCTTCGCAGATTAGCCCACTCACCTTTCAAAGACTTCCCCATAAAATCTGCATTAACAAATAGAAATCACCATTTTGTCGTCAGCGCCTCAAAAAATGTTGCATAAAGGTGAAATCTACTATTTATCAACTACCTTTATTACTGTATTCCCTCAACAAGGTATTCTGCCATGAGAAAAAGTACAGTTGCCCTCTGCGTGCTCAGCACACTTTATATGCCGTCTCTTTATGCCGATGTTCAAATAAATGGATTTGCCTCTATTGTCGCGGGTTCGAGTCTCAGTGACGATAAAAGCTATTATGACTATGACAAAGAGCTCAACTTTAATAACGATTCAAAAGTTGCCTTACAATTTACCGCCGATCTGGGCAGTGGCTTAAGAGCCACGGCGCAAGTGCTATCCCGAGGCAATAACGATTACAGTGCCGAATTTGAATGGGCTTATATCTCCTATGACATCAGCGACAAACTTATGCTCATGGCGGGCCGCCAACGCTTTAACCTCTATAAATACTCTGATTATATTGACGTAGGCTATGCCTATCACTGGATCACCCCGCCCCGCGGCGTTTATTCACTGCCATTTAATTCAGGCGAAGGTGTCGGCTTAGTATATTCCGATTTATGGGGCGATACCGAAGTCGGTTTGACCTATAAGTATATTACGACTTCTGTTTCTGACTATGCACCTATAGGTTCATCAACACCTCCCGCGCCCTTCTCCGCCGAGGGCCACATAATGAACTTCAACTTTGTAACCTCAGGGTTTGAGTACGGCTTGAATATCGGCATAGTGACTGATTTCTCCTACGAGTTACCTGCTCTGCTGGGCCTAGGCGATGCGATTGCCCAAACAGGGTTATTTAGTCAGCAAGTGGTAGATGATCTTTTACCCATTAACGACAGCGCGTTACTCATAGGTGCTAACGTTAAATATGATGCGGGTAAATGGTTTATCTTGGCTGAATACACCCGAATTGACGTCGATCCCAGTAGCTTTAATATTCAAGATTCAGCCTTTGTTTCCGGCGGGATCCGCTATAAAGATTTCACTTTTCATTTAACCTACGGTATTGACAAAGGTGATCCACAATACGATGCCTATGACGGCATGTTACCGCTATACAATAGTCTGCCACCAGCAAACCAAGCTGCGTTAGCGCCTCTGGTTTTCGGTACAAAAGCAGCGCTTGAAGCACAGCAAGAAGACAGCGCCTACTACATCATAGGAACACGCTGGGATTTCCATCCCTCAGCCGCACTAAAACTGGAGTACACCAACTACAGCAATGACAAACCGTCCTCCGATGAACAGTTGCTGAGTATGGCAATAGACTTAGTTTTTTAAGGAGTTAAACATGAAACTATTAATAAGATCTCGGTTGATGATGAAAACCTTAGTTGCTAGTGCACTTTTACTTGGCAGTGCCTATGTGCAAGCCGAAGTTGCCGTCGTGGTACATCCTTCAAATACATCCGAAATTAGTGCTGCGGATATTTCACGTATCTATTTAGGTAAACTCAAGTCTTTCCCCAATGGAGGGACTGTGGTTGCGCTCGATCAGCCCGAAGGCTCACCCGCTCGTGATGCCTTCGTGAAGCAAATCCTCAATAAAACTGAGAGTCAGCTCAAAGCCTATTGGTCAAAACTGGTCTTTTCAGGCCAAGGTCAACCACCCAAAGTCGTCGACTCGAGCGCTGAAATGCTCTCATTGATTGCCGCCAATCCCAATATGATCGGGTTTGTTGACGTCAGCGAGGTGAACGATAGCGTAAAAGTGATCAGTAAGTTCTAACCCATACTGCATCATCCTTGTCCGCCTTAATTTTTAGCGGACAAGGCGTTCACTCAGTTTTAGTGCAATATCACCCCCAAACACGCTAACAAATGGCGCTTAGATCCCCAGAGGGAACCAATTCATTTGCAGAACTATTAATAAAAAATAATCTCGATTCCTCAATATCCCGATTCAAACCTTAATTGGATAGACCAGCAGAGCCAATTTTGCTGGTATACTCTTGCTAAAAATGTGCTGCTTGCATGAATTAGAGCATGAGAAGACATTTTATATGTCAATAAAACAATAGGTTAAAATGAAACTACTCAAACCTTTATTCGACAATAACCGCCGCTGGGCCGGACGTATACGCCAAGAAAATCCTGATTTTTTTGAACAATTAGCGAAACAGCAACATCCTGAATACCTGTGGATTGGCTGCTCAGATAGTCGCGTACCCTCAAACCAAATCATTGATCTTATGCCCGGTGAAGTCTTTGTTCACCGTAATATCGCCAACATGGTGATCCATACCGATCTTAACTGCTTATCTGTACTGCAATACGCCGTCGATGTGCTCAAGGTGAAGCATATTATGGTGGTGGGTCACTACGGCTGTGGTGGTGTGCGCGCGGCCATGGGTCAGCAACGCTTAGGACTCATCGATAACTGGCTCGGGCATTTACGTGATATCTATCGTATTTATCAGGAAGAATTACAACAGATGGACGAAGCCAAACGTTTTGATCGCCTGTGCGAGCTAAACGTGATTGAGCAGGTTGCTAATGTGACCAGTTCAACCATAGTGCAAGAAGCTTGGGATCGCGGCCAAGAAGTGGCGGTACACGGCTGGATTTACGGCATTGATAACGGTTTACTGACAGATTTAGATGTCACGGTTGACCGTGAACATGGTTTAGCTAATCCACGCTAACGGCCTGAATATAGGCTTTTAACCCTTAGCTGAGTGTCATCAATGCTCAGATAAAACCTGCCCCTGTGCAGGTTTTTCTTTTTCCATGACAATTTTCAGCAATAAAACATCGCAAGGGTCTATTACGCCAGTTATAATCCGCCAGTTAATTGCAGGCGACATATGCGCCACAAATTCTAAGGAGATACCTTCCATGCCCGGTTTTGAATTATTTGGTCCTGAAGAGAAGCAGGAAGTCGCTGACGTTATGGAAAACGGTTTTACCTTCCGTTACAACTTCGACCATATGCGTAATGATCGCTGGAAGACGCGCGATATGGAGCAACTGCTTTGCGAGAAGATGAACGTGAAGCATGCTCACCTTTTATCAAGCGGTACTGCTGCGCTGCAAACGGCCATGATGGCTGCAGGCATTGGTGCTGGCGATGAAGTTATCGTGCCACCTTTTACCTTTGTAGCCTCAGTTGAAGCGATTTTTATGGCAGGCGCTATTCCGATTTTTGCCGAAATCGATGAGACATTGTGTTTATCTCCAGAAGGTATCGAAGCCGCGATTACCCCACGCACTAAAGCGATTAACTTAGTGCACATGTGCGGTTCTATGGCGAAGATGGACGAGATCAAAGCCGTCTGTAAAAAACATAACTTACTGATTTTAGAAGATGCTTGCCAAGCCATCGGTGGTAGCTACAAGGGCCAAGCCCTAGGTACTATCGGGGATGTGGGTTGTTACTCATTCGATTCAGTCAAAACCATCACCTGTGGTGAAGGTGGCGCTGTGATCACTAACAACACAGAAATCTACAACAATGCGCACATGTTCTCCGATCACGGCCATGACCATATTGGTAAAGACCGCGGTGCAGAGTCACACCCTATCATTGGCTTGAACTTCCGTATTTCGGAAATGAATGCCGCCTTAGGATTAGCGCAGTTACGTAAACTCGATACCATTATCGATATTCAACGTAAAAACAAAAAGACCATTAAAGATGCAATGGCCGCTATCCCAGAAGTCACCTTCCGCCAGATCCCAGATCCAGAAGGCGACTCGGCTGGCTTCTTAACCTTTATGTTGCCAACCGAAGCGCGCACGCAAGAAATCAGCAAAAAACTGGCTGAAAACGGCGTTGATGGCTGCTTCTACTGGTATGTAAACAACTGGCATTATTTGAAAAACTGGAAACACATTCAGGAGCTTAAGGCATCTGCTGCGTTGCCAATCACATTAATCGCCGACAGACCTGACTATACTCAAGTTTCTGTGCCTAAATCCGATGCCATTATGAGCCGCACGATTTCTATGCTCATCAAGTTGTCTTGGACCGATGCTCAGATCGCCGAGCGTATCGAAAACATCAAGAAAGCATTTGCCCAATAATTCTACGGGAGTTTGTTGCAATGAGTTTTAAGAATTTTAAAGTAGTTGAAAAAATGATCTTCGGCCGTGGCTCATTCGTCCAATTGGATGAAGTGTTAGCTGCTGAACGTAAAACCGCCGACGACTTCGTGGTATTTTTAGTCGATGACGTGCATCAAGGCAAAGCCCTTGAGGGCCGCATTCCAGCTAAAGCACAAGACATGGTGATTTGGGTTAACGTTGATGAAGAGCCAAGCACAATTCAAATCGATGCCCTGACTGAACAAGTTCAAGCTTTCAATAGCAAACTGCCAGTGAGCGTCGTCGGTTTAGGTGGCGGTTCAACCATGGACGTGGCTAAAGCGGTATCGCTGATGCTGACAAACCCAGGTGGCTCTGCCATGTACCAAGGTTGGGACTTAATCAAGAACCCAGCGGTACACCACATTGGTATCCCAACGATTTCTGGTACTGGTGCAGAAGCGTCACGCACCGCCGTATTATGTGGTCCAATACGTAAGCTAGGCCTGAACTCAGATTACACAGTATTCGATCAAATCATCATGGATTCTGAGTTAATCGAAGGCGTGGAAACGGACCAATGGTTCTACACAGGTATGGATTGCTATATCCACTGTGTTGAATCGTTACAAGGTACCTTCTTAAACGAGTTCTCTAAATCCTACGCTGAAAAAGCCATGGATTTATGTCGCCAAGTGTACTTAGACGACCACGTAGAAAAAGACGACAAGCTGATGATGGCGTCTTTCATGGGCGGTATGAGTATCGCTTACAGCCAAGTGGGTGCCTGTCACGCGGTTTCTTACGGTCTGTCTTATATCTTGGGTTACCACCACGGTATCGGCAACTGTATCGCCTTTGACGTGTTAGAAGAATTCTATCCAGAAGGTGTTGCAGAGTTCCGTTTGATGATGAAGAAACACAACATCACACTGCCGAAGAACATCTGTAAAGATCTGCCAGACGAAACCATAGCAAAAATGGTTGCCGTGACTAAGAGTATGGGTCCACTATGGGCTAACGTTTACGGCGCAGGTTGGGAAGAGAAAGTCACAGATGAAATGTTGACTGCCCTGTTCCGTCGCATCTAAGCTCTAACACATGTTAAAAGGGCTCAATTGTGAGCCCTTTTGTCTATATGCATTGTATATCTACACTGTATATCTTTGATAAAAGTAGGATAATTTGATGAATGTGACTCTGTTAATCCCGGCTCGTTACGGTTCAAGCCGCTTCCCGGGCAAACCCTTAGCCCCGATTAACGGCAAGCCAATGATCCAACACGTGTATGAACGCGCGTCGTTAGCCAAAGGCCTCACCAATATTTATGTCGCTACCGATGATGACCGCATTAAAGCGGCAGTTGAAGGTTTTGGCGGCAAAGTGGTCATGACCAGCCCAGAAGCGGCATCGGGTACAGATCGTATCAATGATGCGATAAACCAACTGGGACTGAAAGATGACGACTTAGTGATCAATCTACAGGGCGATCAACCTCTAATTGACCCAACCTCCATCGAGCAAGTCATCAGCCTCTTCGAGCGTCACCCAGGGGAGTTTGAAATGGCCACCTTAGGCTTTGAAATCGTCAATAAAGCCGAGCTTGACGATCCTATGCATGTGAAGATGGTGTTTGATAACAACAACTATGCCTTGTATTTCTCTCGTTCGCGTATTCCTTTTGGCCGCGACACCCAAGATTACCCCGTTTATAAGCACTTAGGTGTGTATGCTTATACCCGCAAATTCGTTCAGGCCTTCGCCGCCCTACCATTAGGTCGTCTAGAAGATCTGGAAAAACTCGAGCAATTGCGTGCTTTAGAATATGGTCATAAAATCAAAATCGCCATTAGCGCCTTTGATTCTATTGAAGTGGATACGCCAGAAGACATTCGTAAATGTGAGCAACGTTTAGCGGTTGATTAGTCACCCGAGAGTCTTGCGCGCGAGTCTATTCGAAACAGGAGCTGAGTATGTCGACCTTAGAAGTCTGGATCATTATTATTTTGATCGTCGGTGTTATCGCCAGCAATCTTGCCGCGTTGAAATACAGTGCTAAGTTCAAATTGCCACAATTCGGCCAACATGGTAAAGATAAGCAGATAAAGCCTACTGCTGAGCCTTCGGCAGCAGAGAATGACGCAGATGCGGCTTCAAATAAGCCGAGTTCTTCGGACTCAGAGCCCAATAAAGCAGATGAACCACCTAAGCGCTAAACTCAATAGTGGCTTTTAAAGAGTGAGTCTGAAGATGGCTCTTGAACACGCCTCTTAAAGACTGCGCTAAAAAGCTGAGCAATAACGTTAGTAAACATAGAAAAGGCGCCATAAGCGCCTTTTTGGTCTCTTATACCAATCGTATTAATCACAAGCTCGTCCACGCATCAACCTTCAGCTTTTTTCGCTGCTGTGCGACTCAATGGCTGCTCCTCAAGGTGCGCCACTAAAAAGACTAAGAAGCGAAACAGGGATTTAATCCTCAGATCGTGGCTTTTATTGGGCTCAGCCGCGACTAATTTCTGCAGTGATTTGATTTTAGAGTAAGCATTCTCGACTAAAGCGTCGTTCTCTTTACCGACATACTTAGCAAACTCGGCAAATTCGCCAATAAACTTCAGGGTCACTTTACGGCGATTTAACGCAGTGAGTGCAGCGCCCTCTTTCAGTTTTGCCTCAAAAATACTGCATTCTAAACCGCTGGCGATCGCGCTTTGCGATAAACCGCTGCTTAAGGCATCGGCCAGAAAACCCAAATTGGCTTTTAACTCAAAGGCAATCGCCTGCTTACTGGCGCTCGATTGCTGCCAGCGACTGCGTTCCTTATCGAAAATATCGTATAGCTCTTTCCAAATGCTCATGCGCTTTGCCTACCTTGCACTGAATCACTCCCTTTCGTTTAATGGCACTCGACTTTATTTTTTTAATACTAGCGACTGAAAGTTATCATAAATTTAAGATTTTCGGCATAGCGCTATGATAAATAATGAGTTAAATAATGGGTTAATGCACATTCACACTAAAACTAAAATCGGCATAAAAAAATGGCCCGAACGAGTCGGGCCATAGTGCAACCATATTCAAATCGAGAGCAATGTATGAGCTGCCTGAGCGAGAAACGAACTCAGTGCTAACTCATGGTTAACTCACAGCTAATCCAATGAAATATAAAGTTAAAGCACTTGCGATTTTTTCGCGTTATTTTTCTCGGCGGCGAGTCGACGCTGCGCTTCTTTTTTCTCGCGGCGCGCTTCAATCACTTGATTCACATCACTACCGATATGCGCTTCGTTACGGGCTTTTGCCAGATTCACTTGTCGCTCACGCTCAACAAAACGTTTACGCTGCTCGTCAGAAATTTTATCGATACAATGTGGACAACTGACACCTTGCACATAGGCATGACTCTGTTTTTCAACTTCAGTGATTGGCATGCGGCAAGCATTACATTGATCGTATTGACCTTTCTTCAAGTCATGGTTAACCGCGACGCGGTTATCGAACACGAAGCACTCGCCTTCCCACAGACTTTCTTCTGTTTTGACTTCTTCAAGGTATTTAAGGATGCCGCCTTCGAGATGATACACCTCGTCAAAGCCTTGCTCTTTCAAATACGCGGTTGATTTCTCACAGCGGATACCACCAGTACAGAACATGGCAACCTTTTTATGTTTAGCAGGATCAAGATTCTGCTTCACATATTCCGGGAATTCTCTGAAGGTTTCAGTCACAGGATTAATGGCATTTTTGAAAGTGCCGATTTGCACTTCATAATCGTTACGGGTGTCGACTAAAATCACATCCGGATCAGAAATCAGCGCATTCCAATCTTGAGGCTTCACATAGGTGCCAACCACTTTAAGTGGATCAATACCTTCAACGCCCATAGTCACGATTTCGTTTTTCAGTTTGACTTTAGTGCGGTAGAACGGCATTTCATCGTCGAATGACAATTTGTGCACGATATTGTCTAGGCCATTTTGGCCGTTAAGCCAAACCAATAATGCTTCGATCGCTTCTTGGGTACCGGCAACTGTGCCATTAATTCCTTCGCTTGCGAGGAGCAGAGTGCCTTTGATCTCGGCCTGTTCCATCATAGCGAGCAATGGCGCTCGGATAGATTCAAAATGCGGTAAAGACACAAATTTATATAACGCACACACGACAACTTTAGCCATAACACCCTCTTTGCTGGCTGGAACTTAATTTCCAGTGCATAAACACATTAATCATCTGTAGACTGGCTACAGATCCCAAAATAGCGCGGAATTCTACCTGAGTCACAGCAAGATAAACACAGATAAAATACAGGGTCTTTAATTCTTTACGCACGGAGGTAAGAAAAATCATTTTCTGCTGGCAAATTAAGCAGAAATTTCAACATGAAAGCGTTACCATCTGCGCCCTTTGCACACTGCCTGATTGGCACGCGGCATTCGTACTGGCACACTCGCGTCGTCAATAAGCATGTACATGTAGAGGACACAAGCCGACATCTGCGTACATCGCACTAACTTGCGTCGCATTAGCGCCGCACAGTAGAGGAAATCCTAATGGCTCTAGCCGTCTTATACACTTTTCGTCGTTGCCCCTATGCCATGCGAGCGCGTTTGGGACTCTTACTCGCCCAATGCAATGTTGAAGTCCGCGAAATCACCCTCAAAGCTAAACCAGCGCAAATGCTGGCCGCTTCATCCAAAGGGACAGTGCCGGTATTAGTGCTAGCCAATGGCGAAGTGATTGCCGAAAGTATTGAGATCATGCGCTGGGCACTCACGCAAGCGGATCCCTTAGATCTGCTATGTCAACAAAGCCCTGTAATTGAAGATAAAATGGCGCAACTTATCGCGCAAAATGATCAGCAATTTAAGCCATGGCTCGACCGCTATAAATATGCCGACTGCTACCCTGAGCAAACGCAAGCTGACTATTACCAGCAAGCGAGCCATTTCCTCACGCAACTTGAAGCATGCTTAGGACAACACTCCTTTTTAGTCGCCGATACACCTCGCCTTGCTGATTACGCCATCGTGCCTTTTATACGCCAATTTGCCGCAGTCGATCTCAAACGTGCACTGAGCGATGATTTTCCGCGACTCGCCGCTTGGCTAGAAAACCTCATTTCGAGTGAAATATTTATTCGAGCGATGGAAAAATATGTGATCTGGGACGCTAGCCATTCTCCAACTTGCTTGTTAGGAGACATGTAAGCCAATAAGATTTAAAGATTATTTTTATTTTATGTTATAGCCATCGGTAAAATATTCGAGTAAGGTATTTGACAGTTAGTGAGGTGGCTAATTTAGCTACAGATCGCTAGGCAAGCTTCTCAAGATAAATGTAACCGCGCTTAATGTATTTCAAAGGCGTGAATGATAGAACACAAGGATAAGGCAGTTGGAACATATGGATATCAATATCATTATTATGCTTGGGGGCCTGATGCTACTGCATTTTCTTTTCGCCCTTAGAGCCTTCAAGAGTAAAGTGGATCTCAGCACCAACAAAAAATGGTTATGGTGCCTACTCAGTTTGATCCTCGGCCCTATGGGATATTACGGTTATCACGGTTTTATTCCCCTCGATAGAATTCTCAAAGACTAAGCCGTCAAACACCGTCACATTGGGCGACAACACTTGCTACAGCATCAATGACCCGCCCAATTCAAAGACTCATTTCAATACGAATCAAAGCACATAAATAAGCGTTTAAACAAACACTTACAAGAACTTAAACAAGTATTGAAACACGAAAAAAATAGCGCAAGCTTAGGCTGCGCTATTTTAATGACCCCTCTTTTACAAAACCTTAAAATTTAAATCATTCGCTATAAATGGCTATGCAACAGCACAGCATCATCGGGGACTTTTTGGATTACAGGCGCTTGCCCTTCTGCCAAGGCTTGTTTATAGCTTTGGTTCATTTTAAGGGCGAGATACAAATCTGGCCGGATCAGAATGCCGCCTTCCCCTGTCTGCATGCCCGCTTGCTCGAACCAACTCAACATCTGTCGTTTACGCCCCGCAAGCACTAAGCGTACTCCACGCTTTTTAAGCAATTGATGTAAATCTGCCAACATGGCCATCACACTTAAATCTAAATGGGTAAAACAAGGCACGGCATCAATAATGATGCAATCGACCGGCTCAGATTCCCGAATAAATTTTTCCAGTAAACGGCGCTTAAAATACGTTGCATTAAAGTAAGTTAACGGCGAATTAAAGCGATACATAAACACGCCAGGCACAGATTTGGCTTTACCCGAATCATCGACGCTGCGGATAACGCCCTTATGATCTAAACCAAGCACTTGATCCGTGGGGCGCATTACCGTAGCAAGGAACTGGAATAACCCCAGTAACACGGCCAAAGTGATCCCAGGAATCACCCCAATAAACAGCACGGAGAACAAGGTAATACACGCAAGCAAGAAAGCTGACTTATCGCGCACACGCAGATTCCACAGCGACTTAAGATCGATAAGCGAAATAGAGGCAATCAC
Organism: Shewanella sp. SP1S2-4; assembly: GCF_031932075.1. NCBI lineage: Bacteria > Pseudomonadati > Pseudomonadota > Gammaproteobacteria > Alteromonadales > Shewanellaceae > Shewanella > Shewanella sp. SP1S2-4. The sequence continues at coordinate 31,441 of NZ_JAUOET010000003.1, read as the reverse complement.
CAATACCACCCCTAATGCTGCGCTAGGGATGTACTTCAACGGCGCAGTAAAAAACAGCGCCACAACGCCAATCAATACCGCCGCTATGATGGACACTAACTGGCTCTTGCCGCCATTGGCATCGTTCACCGCAGTGCGGGAATCGGCGCCGCTCACCGCAAACCCTTGGGAGATGGCAGATGCGATATTGGCTAACCCTAACGCCCTGAATTCTTTATCTGCATCTATATCGTAACCATTTTTTGCCGCAAAACTTCGGGCGGTCAGCATCATGCTCACAAAGCTCACCATGGCTAAGTTGAGCGCTGGCACCACCAACTCACGGGCGATCCCCAAATCAAAAGCCGGTGCTTGGAATGAAGGTAAACCAGAGGTCACCTCTCCGACAACACTAATGTCAAAGCTCGTCAGGTTAAATACCCAAACAAGAAACGCCGCCATCGCCATCGCGCACATAGATGCGGGCCATTGGGGACGAAACCGTTTGACTAAGGCATAGGTCGCCAGTGTCACAATCCCCATAGTCAAGGTCGGCCAATGGGTTTTTGATAAATAAGAAGGGGCGCCGCTGAGGCGTTCGATTAAATAGCGCTCGTCGAAGGTAAAACCAAAAATCTTCGAAAATTGTCCGACGATAATGGTGATCGCGACCCCGTTCAGCAATCCCATCAAAATCGGCTTTGACAGAAAGTCAGCGAGCACACCCAGCTTAAAACGGCTCGCGATCAAGCACCAAAAGCCTGTCATGGCCGTCATGGTCATGACTAACTGCCAGTGCTTCATGCTATCGCCCGCAGCGAGGGGTGTAACAACGGCGGCGATAACGGCGCAGGTCGCCGCATCTGGACCCACGATTAATTGCTTTGAGGTGCCAAATAGCGCGTATACCAGCATAGGCAAAACGCAGGAGTACAAACCCACAGCAGCATTGACGCCTGTGAGCTGGGCATAGGCAATAGCAACAGGGAGTGCCACAGCGGCAACGGACAAGCCTGCGCGCACATCATCCCTAAGCCATTGCTTTTCATATTGTAATAATTGCGCCAATCCCGGCATAAACGAAATCAAACTAGGGAACTTCACTCGGCAACCTCCATACACACCATCAAGATAAGCACTAATCAGTATAACCGAGACTGAAAATATTCAGCGAAAAGGTCATTACCTAAAAGCCAGCAATAGTATGTTGGTTATGGCATAAAGCCAATCATTACGCGAGTATTTTCCTCAGAATATTTATGGAGTTAGGCGCTGAATAAACACTAAGTTAGCGCAATATCATCGGCAGTGACACTAAAAGTAAACTGCCCATAAACCAATTAAAATGACGCTTACGTCTATCCGTATTGAGTTTCTTACTGATCGCCGCACCGACAAACACCCAAGTAAATGACGCCGGAAATCCCACTAAGTTAAAGGTTAATACCCCAAGAAAAGCACTGAGCCAAAAGCCATCGCCGCCTAATGTGAATGCGCTGCACAGGGTAATTGTCGACATCCAAGACTTAGGGTTAATCCATTGGAATAAAGCGGCCTCAATCAGGGTCATAGGTTTTCGGCCGTCATCAAGATGCGTGCTCTGCACTGGCGACGTCACTAATTTGTACGCGAGATACAGCAAATACGCCAAAGCGAAATATTTCAATACTTGGTGCAATACCGGTAATGCTTCAAACAAGGTTCCAAGCCCAAATAACACCGCAAGGTGTAAAGAAGTCGAACCCAAGCGGATCCCTGCAATGTGCGGCACGGTACGCAGCACACCAAAATGTGCACCAGAGCTCGCTAAGAGGATATTGTTCGGTCCGGGCGTCATGGTCATGGTTGCACAAAACAACGCGGCAGAAGCCATCAAGGTCCATAATTGTGGATCATAGAGTAATGCAGTATTCATATTCACCTTAAATTGTATGCATACATTTATTGACATAAACAGATGCAATAAATAATATACGGAGAATATTAGAGATCAATGGATTTATTGTCATGGGTACAATCTGGACGCCAGACCTAACAGCTTTTTCAGGCCCGAAATATCAGCGCTTAGTCAGTGCTATAGAACAAGGCATTTTGCAGAAGATGTTAACCCAAGGCAGTAAACTGCCCCCGCAGCGCCGTTTAGCCGATGCTTTAGGCATCACTATTGGCACTGTGACCCGCGCCTATGCATTGGCGGAACAAAGGGGGTACGTCGAAGCGCGCGTCGGTGATGGCACCTATGTCAACGCCTCCCCGGTACCAGAGATCGGTAAAGTACAATTGAATATGGCGACCTGCCAGCAGCCACTCACAGATCAAATTAGCACCCTCAGTGATTGCCTCAGCCAATTAGCAAAAGACCCGACAAAGCTCAGCCAGTTACTGGGTTATCGCGCCAGTCCATTAGATCAACACCAACAAGTGTTTCACCAATGGCTTAACCAACGCGGCATACAACAAACGCCTGAGCAACTGATCTTCACCCACGGCGGCCAGCAAGCGATTTTTGCCTGTTTAAGTGCATTTTTATCGACGGGCGATGTGCTGCTGCACGAGCAATACAGTTATCCAGGCGTGAGAATTTGCGCTAAGCAACTCGGCGTGACCAGCATTGGTGTGCCCCTCACCCATGAAGGTGTGGATCTCGCCCGCTTTGAGGCGTTAGTGCAAATCCATCATCCCGAGTTAGTTTATCTAACCCTGAATAATCAAAACCCTACCTGTATTCAATACAGTGAGCCGCAGCGGCAAAAACTCCTCGAATTGGCTGAGCAGTATCAGTTTTATATCATTGAAGATGATGTGAATTATTGTTTACCCGAAGAGTGGCATTCGCCCCTGTGGCAATTAGCAAAACAGCTGGCTATCCCACGGGTGATTTATATTTCTAGCCTGTCCAAATTGTTTTCTGGCGGCCTAAGGCAAGGTTTTATTCTGGTGCCTGAACCACTTATCGCCCAAGTGCGACTCGCGATTCATAGCCAATGCTGGATGGTATCGCCGCTGAACATTGAAATAGCCTGTCAGTTGATTAAGAAAGGCCAAATCACTGCCGATCGCGATACCATAGTTCGCCAACGGCAACGTCTCTGTATCGCCATGGGCGAACGACTGGGATTAACCCAAACTTGGCGAGGACTGAACGGTTGGCTACAACTGCCAGAAGATATCAAGGCCCATCACCTCGTCACTGCGCTAGCTGCCAAAGGCATTTTGATCCGTAATGGAGATGACTTTAATTGCCATGACAATTTTATTCGCTTGAGCCTTGGCGGCGCCGAAAACGACACTCAATTTCAACATGCGATTGACTGTATCGAGGCGACTATTCACTCCTTGGTACAAAATGCCTATTCAGTGGTGTAATAGCGCTTAAAAACCTCCGAACTCAGCCAATTTTTATGCGCCATGTCAGATGAAGTTAATTCACACTAAATGGCTAATTTATAAAATTAGAGAGCATAAAAAAGCGCCAGTAGCATGTATGCTACTGGCGCTGATGTGACTGACAAGCTTGATGAACAAGTAATTAGTTATAAACCACTAGCGCACCATTATTTAATCTTTAGTTGGTAAACACTCGTCGTGCCGCTGACTTCATTGCCTATGATTAACAAAGGATTACCGTTAGGACTTTTATCGGCACTGACAAACTTCATCCCTTCTGGCCCTAAATCACCCGCCATTGTTGCATCCCCTTTGACTTCACCCGTATCAGTATCGATAACAAAGTCGGCATCAAAATCACGATTCACAACATAGTCGATAAAATGCACATCGAAGGGATTGGTCACGTCATAGATCATAAAGCCTGAAGTACGCTCCAAACCAACAAAGGCATATAGTCGTTGACCAATTTGACCTAGGGCTAAGGCTTCTGGCTCTGGTCCTTTGTCATCGCTGCGGCTATCACCTTTATTTTCTTCGTTATTATTGTTGAAGTTACTGCCTAAAAGTGCCGCGGTAATACGTTCAAAATCACTCGCACTGTCAAAGACTTGCTGACCGTCTGCGCTCCAAATCGAGAATGAGCGAGCACCGAAGCTGACTATCTTGTCGTAATCGCCGTCCTTATCGTCATCCCCCATGCTAGTAGTTACTTTAAGGCGTGCTAACTGCGTTTTATCTTTTGCAGCGGCAAATTGTGGATGATTTGGGTCGAGCACTAAATCCCCTGCGCGGGCTTCCTCAGAAAAGCCTGCATAATCACGGGAATCACCTTCGTTGGCCGTAACGATAAAGTCGGTATTGTTCCAACGGTAGGTCGCGACAGTATCGGGTTGATACATACCATAGACGCCTGTGTAGCTTTGCAGGTTGACAAGATTGTCTTTATCACTCGCATCAATTTTATTCACCTCAAGTCCATAATCCTTAAGGCCTAGTGGTAAAATCTTGGCGACTTTGGCATTGGCGATATCAATTACGGCAATGGCATTGTTCTCTTGCAAACTGACAAACGCACGGCGGTTATCTTGGCTAATCGCGATATATTCAGGTTCTAAATCCTGCGCCACACTCGCCATTGGACCATTGATTTTAATGTCTGGCGTGATCTCACTGGCACGTGCACCGCCCTGATTAAATTCACTAAAACCGATAATAGTCGCAGTGGCTGCAGGCTTACCGTCAGTAATTGCAATCAGCGCCACACTGCCTTCAGGATCTAAGGTATAGGCTGGATTTGGCTCGCCTTCATTGGCTACTAATAAGGTTTTACCATCGTGGGTAAATGCCAGGTTATCGGGTAAAGCGCCGACTTCTACCGCGCTGATAAACTGCGGTGCATCTATGCCGTTAAGCTGATAAAAAGCGACAAAACCATTGGCTTGGGTTTTATTGCCGGCAGCATCGCCACGTTCAATCGCAGCCGCTAACAAGTTGCCTGAAATACTCACACTGTTAACGCTACCCATAAAGGTTTGGCCAACGTCTTTAGCCACATCAAGTTCGCCAAATTTTTCGAGATTATTCAATGCTAACGGATCAGCGGCATTGGATGCCGTTGCTAATAAACTGCCATTTATAATGTCCACTTTGCCGCTAATGGCATTGACCACAAAAATACGGTTAGATGCACTGTGATATTCAACGATTTCGGCGGCACTTAAGCCATAAACGCCAGTCTGATGACGACCAATTAACTCAGCTTTTAAGCCTGCAGTTTGTGGCTGGCAAACATATTGGGTTTGCGCTGCTGCAATTTCGTTGTCATCTAATTGTCCATTATTATTAGCATCTAATCCGGTATCGATTCGCTGACCACCGGCGGGACAATGTGCATCACCGATATTCAATGCCGTCACTTTAACCAGTGAATTTAAGCCGTTGTCGCCTTTATCACCTGCTGCGCCATCATCACCGCTGCAGGCTCCAAGTAATAAGCTCGCCATAATGGCTGCGGCTAGCGCAAGTCGTTGTGTTTTCATCGTGTCATTCCTGAATATTTTATTTTTAGTAGGGTGAAGCTAAAGCCCACTAAACTAGTCAGCATAAAAGACGCTGGGATGACAAAGCCGTGACACTCAGATGACAGCTCGCACTTTAGAATGAGTCAGTTTGAACCATAAGGATGTGAAGGACTAAGGTGTAAAGAACAGAGTTACAAAGGGCTACGATTTGATAAGAAAGACTTGATAAGAAAGATTTAAATGAAGAATCTTGTGAAGATAACGGCTCAATCCACTAAAGTGATGCCTCGATAATCAAACTTACCACTTAGTTACAATTTAATCGGTAAAATACAGTAAAGAAATCAGCGCAAAGATTGGTTTATTTGTCCGAGCACTTTACTATGCTATTGCTTACTGTCTGAACTGTGCAAATAGACAATACCGCAATTCACTTTTGCCTTAACCCCGCCAATGATCTTGATCATGTGCTCTCGCTCTTAGTGTAGAAACTGGTAGCGCAGGAACTGGCTTCAAAATGGCGGATTAATCGTGAATTGTCCTAGTACAATTTAAACCACACCGCATAAACCTGTGAAATACGCTTTCAATTCTTTCGCCACCCGAGGTAACAGTGGACCCACAATCACAACCTTCTGCCCATAACGGCAGACGTATACCGAATTTAGCGCTGCTTATTCCCATGCTTGCGGCGATTGTCGCGATCACGCCATTGGCCATCGACATGTACTTACCTGCGATGTCGACATTGGCCCTCAGTTTTCATACCGATGTCACGACAGTACAACAGTCCCTGAGTATCTACTTAGCAGGTTACGCACTGGGCATGTTATGTTTCGGCCCCCTAGCCGACCGCATTGGTCGTCGCCCAATGGTGATAATGGGGCTGAGTGGATTTATGTTGACCAGCTTACTGATTGGGTTTGCGGGTCAAGTCGAAGTCTTTCTTGGACTACGTTTTTTACAGGCCTTTATCGGCGCGGCTGCGACTGTGGTGGTGCCGGGATACATCAAAGAAGTCTACGGTGACAATACCGCCAAGGGTATGTCATACGTGAGTTTAATCATGATGTTAGCGCCATTATTGGCTCCTAGTATTGGCAGCGTGATCCTCGAACTCGGTGATTGGCATTTAATCTTCTTCATTCAATCCGCCTATGCCGCAACCCTGTTATTACTGGTGCTGTTTGCGCTGAAAATGCCCAGCGATAAAGATATGGATACCCGCAGCCAAAAATCGTTTCTTGGCGCCTATGCGACCGTATTTTCCCGCCCTGGCGTTAAGCTAAACATTGCCAGTGGCGTGTTAACGTCTTTTTCATTTTTCTGTTATCTCACTGCATCGCCCTTCGTTTACATGGAAGTCTTTGCCTTAGATAAATCCTATTTTGCAATCTTGTTTAGCACTAACGTCGGCGCGTTGATGTTGGCCAATATCATTAATACGCGCATCGTGGGCCGTTATGGTTCGCTACGTATGTTGCATGTGTCGACCTTTTTCGGGGCGATTGCTGGTGTCGGTTTATTAACCGTAAACCTGCTGGATATGAGCTATCACTTTACCGTGATCATGCTTATTCCTTTGATGGGTAGCCTAGGGGTGATGTCAGTCAATGCCGATGCGATAGTACTGATGAAGTTTAAACAAGAAACAGGAACCGCAACCGCAGTTATTGGCACCTTAAGATTTGGCTGTGGCGCACTGGCGGGGCCATTATTGGCGGTGTTTTACGATGGCACTGCCGTGCCCTTCTCTGCCCTCATGTTAGGTTCTATTGTGTTAGTCGGTATTTGCCAATTCAATCGTCCTAAGCATCAAATCCAACCGACGGTTTAAGGCGCTCTTTTTAAAGATCTATTTTTAAGGGTCTATTTCTAAGAGCCATGGCTACCAATACCACATCGGCAACACATGTTTGATCGCATAAAACAGCGCATTGGCTTTCACAGATGTAGCAAATAGGTAATATTTAATCGCGACAGTTAAGTATCTGCTTATCTAACCTCCAACACCAAAACGGCACTTTTAGTGCCGTTTTTGCTTTTTAAGCATCTAACAATCTGAAAAATATAAGATAAGCCCATAAACCAGCCTAGGTTACTTGGCGATTCAAGCAAGTTATCGAGTCATTCAAACGTGAAATTGTTTCAAGTTGGTTATTTTTTACATAAAAGGCTTGAAATGTTGTTTTTTTTGAATATGATGAAATTCTGTTCATTGCAACAGTTGCTGCATCCTAAGGGATGAGTCACTTGTCTTCGACGAAGTCAGTTCAGCATTTCGGAGTCTGAATTACCCTTCAGGCTTAATTTTTAGAGCGATTACCGTCGCTGTAACAAGATACTGTTTACCGTAACGGTACTATGCAATAGGAGTTCCACATGGAGATGTTATCCGGCGCCAGCATGATAGTGCGTTCTTTGATCGATGAAGGCGTAAAGCACATTTTTGGCTATCCTGGCGGTTCAGTTTTAGATATCTACGACGCCCTGCACGTTATCCCCGGTATTGAACACATACTCGTTCGCCACGAGCAAGCGGCCGTACACATGGCCGATGGCTACGCCCGTGCCACGGGTAAAGTGGGCGTGGTATTAGTCACCTCAGGCCCAGGCGCGACCAACGCGATTACCGGTATTGCCACCGCTTACATGGATTCTATTCCCCTTGTGGTGTTATCGGGTCAAGTCCCGAGCAATCTTATCGGCAACGATGCCTTCCAAGAATGCGACATGATAGGTATCTCTCGCCCTGTAGTGAAACACAGCTTTTTAGTCAAAGATCCGACTGAAATTCCTGAAATTATTAAAAAGGCTTTTTACATTGCCTCTACTGGCCGTCCCGGTCCTGTGGTTGTCGATCTGCCAAAAGATTGTTTAAACCCCGCCCTGCTGCACGAATATTGTTATCCAGAAAGCGTCAAAATGCGCTCGTACAATCCAACGACATCAGGCCATAAAGGTCAGATCCGCCGTGGTCTTCAAGCCCTGTTAGCCGCGAAAAAACCGGTACTTTATGTCGGTGGCGGCGCGATTATCTCAGGTTGTGATAAGCAAATCCTGCAATTGGCTGAGAGATTAAATATTCCCGTCGTCAGCACGCTGATGGGGCTTGGCGCTTTTCCAAGCACCCACAAAAACAGTTTAGGCATGCTTGGGATGCACGGTCGCTACGAAGCCAACATGACAATGCATAACTGCGATTTGATCTTCGGTATTGGTGTACGCTTCGACGATAGAACCACCAATAATGTGGAAAAATACTGTCCGAACGCGACCATTTTGCATATCGACATCGATCCCTCTTCTATTTCAAAAACCATCCACGTGGATATTCCTATCGTGGGGTCAGCCGACAGTATTTTAGACAGCATGTTGGCACTGTTAGATGAATCGAACGAACACAACGACAACGATGCCATTGCCACTTGGTGGAATGACATTGAACAATGGCGCAGTCGCGATTGTCTGGCCTATGACAAAAACAGTGGCCGCATCAAACCACAGCAAGTGATTGAAACCTTGTATAAGCTGACCAATGGCGATGCCTATGTCGCATCAGATGTTGGCCAGCACCAAATGTTTGCCGCCTTGTACTATCCGTTCGATAAGCCGCGCCGCTGGATCAACTCAGGTGGCCTAGGGACAATGGGATTCGGCCTGCCCGCAGCGATGGGCGTAAAAATGGCCATGTCTGATGCCACCGTTGTGTGTGTCACGGGGGATGGTTCTATCCAGATGAACATTCAAGAGCTTTCGACCGCACTGCAATATGATACGCCAGTAAAAATCATCAACTTAAACAATCGTTTCCTTGGCATGGTAAAACAATGGCAGGACATGATTTACTCTGGCCGTCACTCACATTCCTATATGGATTCAGTGCCAAATTTTGCCAAAATTGCTGAGGCCTATGGCCATGTTGGCATGACGATAAGCGATCCTGCCGAGCTTGAGTCAAAAATGGCTGAAGCGCTGGCGATGAAAGATAGATTGGTCTTTATCGACATCATGGTGGACGAAACTGAGCACGTTTACCCCATGTTGATCCGCGGTGGTGCGATGAATGAAATGTGGCTGACTAAGACGGAGAAATGCTAATGCGTCGAATTATATCTGTATTATTAGAAAACCAATCCGGCGCCCTGTCTCGTGTGGTCGGTTTGTTTTCACAGCGCGGTTATAACATTGAAAGTTTAACGGTTGCACCAACGGACGATATCACCCTGTCGCGGCTTAACATCACAGTCGTTGCCGATGAAATGGTGTTAGAGCAGATAGAGAAGCAGCTGCATAAGTTAATCGATGTGTTAAAAGTATCGAATATTACTGAGTCTGCTTATATTGAACGCGAACTTGCCCTTGTTAAGGTCCGCGCCCAAGGCGAATTTAGGGAAGAAGTGAAACGTATGGCGGATATTTTCCGCGGTCAGATTGTCGATGTCACCGCCAATTTATACACCATCCAAATGGTGGGAACATCAGAAAAACTCGATGCATTTATCCATGCGCTAGGTGAAGTGACCAAATTGGTCGAAGTCTCTCGCTCAGGCGTAGTCGGTTTGGCTCGCGGTGAAAAAGCCATGAAAGCCTAACGCTCACACATAAATCTCGCGGACATTTTCGCATAAGCACAAAAACATCAAGGGGAGCATTATGCTCCCCTTGTTTTTAGGCGATTATCACAGGGTCAATTATGACTGACTGTCTAATAAGCGCGATGAGGTGATCTCAATTTTGCGTGGTTTCAATGCTTCAGGAATTTCACGCACTAAATCAACATTGAGTAAGCCATTTTCTAAACTTGCACCGAGCACAGTGACATAGTCTGCCAGCTGGAAAGTACGCTCAAAACCGCGTTCAGCAATGCCTTGATACAGGTATTTACGCTCGGTTTGGCTTTCGGCTTTATTGCCTTTCACCAGTAATTTTTCACCTTCACTGCTAATCTCAAGTTCATCCATTGAGAATCCCGCTACGGCCATCGTTATGCGATAACGATTTTCGCCGAGTAATTCGATGTTATATGGAGGATAACCTGAGTTGCCATTATTGGCAGCGGCATGTTCTGCCAATTGCGCTAAACGGTCAAAACCAATGGCACTGCGGTAAAGTGGTGTTAAATCATAAGTACGCATATTCATATCCTTGTCTTAAGCAATATGGAGAATTGGCGGACGGTTTTCACGATGAAAACGCTTGTAGAGTCTGCCAGATTAAATCTTCTGTCCTTACGGCACAGAATTCACACTAGGATCCTCATAGAGCGATCCTGAAACAGATATAAGGATGGGAGAGAGAATTTCAAGCAAGAAAATTAAAAAAATGTGCAAAAATTTTAAAAGATCAATAAAAACAAACACTAAATCAGCTTAAAAAGGGTGAGTCGAGACGGGATTGAAATAGAGGCATTATCGTCATTAAGCAATGGCAATCTATATTCGCTAAATTGCAGCCAATAAAAAAGGAGCCTAGGCTCCTTTTTCAGTCTTAGCATCGAATTAACGAGTGCGTGGACACAGTTCTTCAGCGCTGAAGAAGTAAGCAATTTCACGAGCAGCAGATTCAACAGCATCAGAGCCGTGAGCCGCGTTTTCGTCAATGCTTTCTGCGAAATCAGCACGGATAGTACCAGGAGCCGCTTGAGCTGGGTTAGTTGCACCTAAAATTTCACGGTGAGCTAAAACAGCGTTTTCGCCTTCTAATACTTGGACCATGATAGGACCAGAAGTCATGAATGCAACCAGAGCACCGAAGAAGCCGCGCTCGCTATGCTCAGCATAGAAACCTTCAGCTTGTTCTTTGGTCAGGTGTAACATTTTTGATGCAACGATCTTAAGACCAGCAGTTTCAAAACGATTGTAGATAGCACCGATGTGGTTTTTTGCAACAGCATCAGGCTTGATAATAGAAAATGTGCGTTCGATCGCCATAACTAGCTTCCTTTGTCAGCAAGTTTAAAAAATTCGCGCGGATTATACGAAATTTAAAAGCTAAATCCTATCTTTATAGCAAATAAGTCTGAGATATTGCGCACATTCGCTTTATTCGTAATCAGCTTGATCACGCAAAAGACCCCGCTAGGAGGATAAATCCTCAGCAGGGTCCATTAACTCATTAAAAAATGGGATTATTTTCTATTTTTGGCCCAAATACCTGCCCAAGCAATCAAAGCGACTAAAATGATTGCGGGAGCAAGATCTAACAAGTGATGGAATAAACCGACACCGCCATGTCCTGGATGAGCCCAAGCCATTGAAGGGACAAGCATACATAACAATACAAGCAAAAGTTTCATGTGAACATCCTTGCAGTTGCGATAACAAAATTAAGCCATTTAAATGCCTTAACCAATATACAACAAGGTACGATATCCGCTAAAAATGAACTTGACTGTGATCAAACTCTCGCCAAATATTCTCTGCGCCACTGCAAATACGTGAGGTAAATCACCTTAGTTAAACGTCAAAAGGACAAGATGCCTCACATAAAAAACCGTATCGCCACTGTGCTCACTACTTTTCTTCAATCCAACACTGCTGGATCGCTTCCAGTATTTTTTCATTACAGTGCTTGGGATCATCGGCAAAATCATCCAGGGCTAACACCCACTCATACAATTGGGTGAAATGCAGCTGAGTAGGATTCACCTCTGGGTGTGCTTCGAGTAATTCCAACGCAATATCTAACGAATCTATCCAGGTTAATGTCATCGTTTTCCCCTATTCGGTTCGCTTTAATGGGTAAGCGATTGCTAAAAGACGTTACCCATAAGGAGGTGAATCAAGTGTTGATATTCCGTAGTCAATACTCGACAGCAAGGGCACTAACCCTGTGCTTGCGTCACCTTTTTCACTTTAATCGCATTTTTTTCAACAAAATCAATAATAGCACCCGCCACATCTTTCGTGGTGGCGCCTTCTATTCCTTCAAGACCGGGTGAAGAGTTCACTTCCATGATCACAGGACCGTGGTTTGAGCGTAGCAAGTCAACACCTGCGACATTGAGCCCCATGGTCTTAGCCGCACGAATGGCGACTGAGCGTTCCTCTGGGGTTAATTTGACTAAACTTGCCGTGCCACCACGGTGCAAGTTAGAGCGGAACTCACCGGGCATAGCTTGACGCTTCATGGCGGCAATTACTTTATCGCCGAGCACAAAGCAGCGAATGTCAGCGCCATTGGCTTCTTTAATATATTCCTGCACCATGATGTTGGCTTTAAGGCCCATAAAGGCTTCAATCACGCTCTCAGCCGCTTTACGGGTCTCGGCTAATACCACTCCAATACCTTGGGTGCCTTCGAGTAATTTAATCACCAGAGGCGCGCCACCCACCATATCAATCAAGTCGGGGATATCACTCGGTTTATTGGCAAAACCAGTAATGGGTAAGCCAATACCGCGGCGTGACATCAACTGCATAGAACGCAATTTGTCACGTGAGCGCGAGATCCCAACAGAATCATTTAAAGCATATACGCCCATCATCTCAAACTGACGCAAAACCGCCGAGCCATAAAAGGTAATCGACGCCCCAATGCGGGGGATCACAGCATCAAATGCGGGTAACTCTCGCCCACCAATGTGGATACTCGATTGCCGCATGTTGATATTCATATAACATTCAAGGGGATTGATTACGTGTACTTCATGACCACGTAATTGAGCCGCTTCAACGAGTCGCTTCGTTGAATATAACTCAGGCCCTTGCGATAAGATCGCTATTCTCATTCTGGTCTCCGGCAACCATTAATTTTGAGCGCATAATACGCCTGCGCAGGGATAAATCAAACAACTAGAGGCATAGACAAGATTAGTTGCACAAATGCTCAACGCAAAAAGCAAAAAACCAGTCACGTGGACTGGTTTTAACAACTATCGCGGCAGCATTAATTGCCTTCGCTGACCATGTTAACCGTGTACTTAGGGATCTCAATCACCATGTCAGTGTCGACCACTTTCGCCTGACAAGATAGACGGCTTTCGGGCTCAAGTCCCCAAGCTTTGTCTAACATGTCATCTTCCAGCTCATCACTTGGCTCAAGATCATTAAAGCCTTCACGCACGATACAGTGACACGTCGTGCAAGCACAGGACTTTTCACATGCATGCTCGATATTGATGCCATTACGCAGCGCAACATCAAGAATGGTCTCACCAACATTCGCCTCAAGCACTGCACCATCTGGGCACAACTCGGCATGGGGAAGAAAGACTAATTGGGGCATTACATCACCTATATGTTGTCGATCGACTGGCCTTTGAATGCCACTCGAATAGAATTGTCCATACGTCTGGCAGCAAAATCTTGGGTTTGCTCATCCAGTTTTTCAATCGCGAGCTTAATCGCATCGGCATCATCGCCCGCGGCAACTTGCGCCACATTGGCCATAGTGGCATCGATTTGTCCACGCTCATCGGCATTCAGCAAGTCGCCATCTTTCGCTAACGCGGCATGTAAAGACTCGAGTACCCTCGCCGCCTCCACTTGCTGCTCGGCCAGCATACGACGACCGATATCGTCTTTGGCATACTTCATCGAATCTTTCAGCATAGTGGCAATTTCAGTATCCGATAAACCAAAAGATGGCTTAACTTGAATACTTGACTGCACGCCGGTGGATTTCTCCATCGCGGTCACGCTGAGTAAACCATCGGCATCCACTTGGAATGTCACACGAATATGCGCCGCACCTGCGGCTAACGGCGGAATACCTTTTAGCGTAAAACGAGCCAGTGAGCGGCAATCGGCAACGAGTTCACGCTCGCCCTGCACCACATGGAATGCCATGGCCGTTTGACCATCTTTAAAGGTGGTAAATTCCTGTGCTCGCGCAACCGGAATCGTCGTATTACGCGACACCACTTTTTCCACTAAGCCGCCCATGGTTTCTATGCCTAATGACAAAGGGATCACATCGAGGAGCAGCAAATCAGATTCAGGTTTATTACCCACTAAAATGTCGGCTTGAATGGCCGCACCAATCGCGACAACACGGTCGGGATCGATAGACGTCAGTGGTGGTTTACCGAAGAAAGCTTCAACCTGTTCACGCACTAATGGCACGCGCGTTGAACCGCCAACCATCACAGTTTCAAGCACTTCATCTGTCGTCACGCCCGCATCACGCAGGGTACGGCGACAGCTAGCAATGGTCTTCTTAACCAACGCCGCAATCATGGCATCAAATTCAGCTTTAGAAACGATTTGCGTGAGTTCAGTCCCATCGGCAAGGATCACTTTTGCTTCAGTTTCTGCTGCATCCGTTAAGGCTTCTTTGACTCGACGCGATTCAATCAACAGTTGACGGCTTAATTGTGAGTCGATGTCGCTAAGCTGCCACACTTGTTGCATATGTGCTTGGAGTAAATGATCGAAATCATCGCCGCCAAGCGCAGAATCACCGCCGGTGGCTAACACTTCGAATACGCCGCGATTCAAGCGCAAAATAGAAATATCGAAGGTGCCGCCGCCTAAGTCATAGATGGCAATTACGCCCTCTTGCTTAGAGTCTAAGCCGTAGGCAATCGCAGCAGCCGTCGGTTCATTCAACAGACGTAGCACTTTAACACCCAGCAAAGCTGCGGCATCTTTCGTGCCTTGGCGCTGGGCATCATCAAAATAGGCCGGTACGGTTATTACGACACCTTGCAGCTCGCCACCTAAGGTTTTTTCAGCACGGGCAATCAGCGGACGTAAAATCTCCGCAGACACTTGCACGGGATTTACTTGGCCTTGGGGAGTCACGAATAAAGGTAAACCGTTTTCGCTTTCGGCAAACTCGTAGGGGAATGATTGCTCGCCGGCTTTGATATCAGCCAGGCTGCGGCCCATAAAACGCTTAACCGAAACGATCGTGTTTTGCGGATCCTGCGCCGAACTCAACGCCGCAAGGGCGCCAACTTCGACTGAATCTTGGGTATAACGCACGATAGAAGGTAATGAATGCTGTCCAAGTTCGTCCGGCAGGGTTGCCGTCTCTCCACTTCGAACAGCCGCCACCAAAGAATTGGTCGTACCTAAATCGATGCCAACGGCAAGTCTATGTTGGTGCGGCGCGGCACTTTGACCGGGCTCAGCTATCTGCAAAAGGGCCATATATATCCAACTTAGTAATGCCAACTCAAGCGTGCTTGAGTCAGCAAAGTAACATAAACACGGAAATCAATCTAACAGAGCGTCTTCGACTCTGGTCAACTCGTCGTGTAATTTTGCCATAAATTTGAGTTTGCGAACTTGATCCGCCGCTAACAATGCATCTTCAGCCTGCTCACTGGTTAACAGTTGAGTCAATTGCTGAGTGAGTTGCGCGCGGTACTGCGCAAACGATTGATATAGTTCGTCAATACTCGCTTGAGGATCGGCACTATCGCGTATGTCTTCCAACGCCTCACGCCATTCCATTTGCTGCATCAAGAAGCCAGTATCTTTCACTGTCGTGGTTTCATGGCTTAATTCAATGCCACGCAGCGACAACATATGCTCGGCGCGGTGAATGGGATCTTTTAAGGTTTGAAAACCATCATTGACTTGCGCCGTGCGCTGCACCGACAGCAATTTTTGCTGCTCAGTATCATTGGCAAATTTATCGGGATGAACCGCCCGTTGCAGTTCGCGATAGCGTTCTGCAAGTAAGGCGGTATCAATATCGAAGGCAGGGGAAAATTTAAACAGCTCGAAATAATTCATGCGTCAACTTTAGCGGTTAAACAGTGAAACTCTCACCGCAACCACACTCACCTTTTGCGTTAGGATTGTTAAATTGGAAGCCTTCGTTCAGCCCTTCTTTAACAAAATCCAGCTCGATCCCTTGAAGATAGATGAGGCTCTTGGCATCGATGATGATTTTCACATCTTCGATATCAAATACTTCATCGTCATCATTTAAAGAATCAACGAACTCAAGTACATAAGCCATACCAGAACAGCCTGATGTTCTTAAGCCGAGACGCAGGCCTACACCTTTGCCTCGATTGACTAAGAAAGATCTGACACGATCGGCTGCCGCTGGGGTCATTGTAATCGCCATCTTAACTCCAGATGTTACTTAGCTTGTTTCGATTTGTACTCGTCGATAGCAGCTTTAATGGCATCTTCAGCCAAAATTGAACAGTGGATCTTCACCGGTGGCAATGCCAATTCTTCAGCGATATCTGTGTTCTTAATCGCCGCAGCTTGTTCGATAGTCTTGCCTTTAACCCACTCAGTTACCAGTGAGCTAGACGCAATCGCGCTACCACAACCGTAGGTTTTGAACTTAGCGTCTTGAATGATGCCATCAGCACCAATTTTCAACTGAAGTTTCATCACGTCACCGCAAGCAGGCGCGCCTACCATACCGGTCACGACCGAAGGATCGTTTTTATCAAAAGAACCAACGTTACGTGGGTTCTCATAATGATCTATCACTTTTTCACTGTAAGCCATGGTACTGCTCCAAAATTATCTATTGTAAAGGTCAGAATTAATGATGTGCCCATTGAACTTGGTTCAGGTCGATTCCATCTTTAAACATTTCCCACAAAGGAGACATTTCTCTTAATTTATCAATAGATTGAGTAATTACTTCGATAGCGTGATCGATTTCTTCTTCGGTTGTGAAACGGCCGATAGAGAAACGAATCGAGCTATGTGCCATTTCATCGTTTAAGCCAAGCGCACGTAATACGTAGCTA
This sequence comes from Shewanella sp. SP1S2-4, assembly GCF_031932075.1. NCBI lineage: Bacteria > Pseudomonadati > Pseudomonadota > Gammaproteobacteria > Alteromonadales > Shewanellaceae > Shewanella > Shewanella sp. SP1S2-4. Next base: position 14,374 of record NZ_JAUOET010000003.1, on the reverse strand, counting down.
GGCTCTAGGCTGGCTGAGGTACAAGCCGAACCCGATGAAACCGCTAAATCTTTCAGTGCCATCATTAACGACTCGCCTTCAACATAGTTGAAGCTGACGTTGAGGCTACCGCTAACGCGCTCAATCGCATCACCATTGATATAGGTTTCTTCAATGTGCTTGATGCCATTCCATAATTTGTCACGTAATGCACCGATACGGACGTCATCAGAGGCCATTTCCGCTTTTGCGATTGCAGCCGCTTCACCTAAACCTACGATTTGGTGCGTCGGTAACGTACCGCTACGCATACCGCGCTCATGACCACCACCGTGCATTTGCGCTTCTAAGCGAATGCGTGGCTTACGGCGAACATACAGGGCACCGATACCTTTAGGTCCATACATTTTATGGCCAGAAATCGAAACCAAATCCACTTTAGTGGCTTGCACATCGATAGGCACTTTGCCTGCACTTTGCGCTGCATCCATGTGGAAAATAATGCCTTTTGAACGGCATAGCTCACCGATTGCATCGATATCGTGGATCACACCGATTTCATTGTTCACGTGCATGATGCTGACAAGGATAGTGTCATCACGCATTGCCGCTTCTAAACGTTCCATCGGAATGATACCGTTAGCCGCAGGCTCTAAGTAAGTCACTTCGAAACCTTCGCGCTCTAATTGGCGACAAGTATCGAGAACGGCTTTATGTTCAGTCTTACTGGTGATGATGTGCTTGCCTTTCTTGTGATAGAAATGAGCAACACCTTTAATCGCTAAGTTGTTTGATTCCGTCGCGCCAGAGGTAAACACTATTTCGCGGTGATCGGCGTTAATTAACTCAGCAATTTGATTGCGAGCAATATCTACCGCTTCTTCAGCTTGCCAGCCGTAGCGGTGTGAACGTGATGCCGGATTACCAAAGATGCCGTCCATTGTCATACATTGGAACATCTTTTCCGCGACTCTTGGATCAACAGGCGTGGTGGCGGCGTAATCTAAATAGATAGGAAGCTTCATAACACACTCCGTACTGAGCAGTCTCTGGTAGAGGCTACATACAACGTACAAAAATTATTTTTATATATAACAAAGGCCGCTATAAACTGACTCTTTGTTCCTTTTGCATAGTGTCTTGCTTAAGCGAGATAAATTGCACATCTCGTTTCTGCATCAAGCCAGCAAGACTGATACCATCTAAAAAATCTGAAATTTGTTTGCTTAAATCGCCCCAAAGTGAATGGGTTAAGCAGCGAGTTCCACTTTGACAATTGCCAAGTCCTTGGCAACGAGTCGCATCGACAGACTCGTCTACAGCATGGACAACCATGCCGACTGAAATATCATTGGCTTCTAGGCCTAAGCGATAACCACCGCCCGGTCCACGTACACTGGCAACTAAGCCGTGTTTTCTTAGCTTAGCGAAGAGTTGTTCCAGATAGGAAAGCGAAATCCCTTGTCTTTCAGAGATGTCCGCTAAGGGAACTGGTCCCGATGCTGAGTGGATTGCCACATCTAGCATAGCGGTTACTGCATAACGACCTTTTGATGTAAGTTTCATAACTACCATAGCTCCCGAACAGGTATGCATTATTTCAACATACCCGAGTAATTCAGTCAAGTATTAAAACCTACTAAAACACTCAAGTATATGAGTGTGCAAATAACCAATACCCTTTCATCTTGGTGGGGTATTTAACCTTTTTCTAGCTTAAGATTCAATGCTAGAGCGCCAATTAATCGACTTCTAGCACGATATAAACCCACAATAAAAGTCATCGCTGCACTGTGACGCGATCAAACTCAGGTTTGATCGCAATATGCGCCTTTACAACAGGATGAGCTAAAGTAAAATGCTAAAGGAGACCCTTGCGAGAGTCAGCCCTTAAGCAAGTTAGACCACTTAGTTAAATGGTTTCGTTGAACCATTTCTTGAAACTTAGATACTCGGATCAAACTCATCTAATGCACTATGGCGTTTTTCCGCTGCCGCTTTTTCTGCATCATTAAACTCGCCCATATCCAGCTCTGGCAGTTTTTCGGTGCAGACATTACCACCCAACCCTTGAATGGCTTGACACAACTCTTGAACTTTCGAGTCCATCAGATGCATGTGATCGAGCATCTGCCCTATTGCATTGGCAACAGGATCGGGATTATCCGGTGATACCGCGTACGCATCGAAGCCATATTTTTTTGCCATCGCGCTGCGGCGTTCAGTTTTCTCTTTCGATTGCGGTGACGGCGTGGCTACTACGCGCCCAGGAATACCCACGACTGTGGTATCTTTTGGCACATCTTTCACTACGACTGAGTTTGACCCCACACGCGCACCGTCGTGCATAGTAATAGGACCGAGGATTTTAGCTCCCGCGCCTACCACCACGTTATTGGCTAACGTCGGGTGACGTTTACCCGCTTGCCATGTGGTTCCGCCAAGCGTGACACCATGATAAAGCGTGCAATCATCACCGATCTCAGCCGTTTCACCAATCACGACCCCCATACCATGGTCGATAAAAAATCGATGACCTATGGTCGCACCAGGATGGATTTCAACGCCCGTCAGCCAACGGGAGAAAGTCGATAAACAACGAGCCGTTAAGCGCCAATCACGCTTCCATAACTTATGGCTTATCCGATGCAACCAAATGGCATGCATGCCCGGATAGTTAACCAAGATCTCAAACGCGCTGCGCGCAGCAGGATCACGGTGATATATAGATTCAATGTCTTCTTTTAGCCTAGCTATCACGCCCATTGTTTATCCCTTTGCAGTCATTCTATACGGTGATTATTGATGATGAGGATTTGGCTATTTATCTTTAGAACCTGTGACTTTATCAATAGAGGTCAAGATTCCCCTGAGGATATTCATCTCCTGACTCTCAATCCGCGCACGACTAAACAAGCGGCGCAGTTTCATCATCACTTGTCCGGGATGATTCTTAATGATAAATCCGGTTGATAACAGCGTCGTCTCAAGGTGCGCAAAGAAACGTTCCTGATCGGCGGCCAAGGGATACTCGGTTAGCTCTTCTTCGGCCACTTCTTTTTGTGCGAGGTGGGCAACACGGGTTTCATAACAAATGATTTGTACGGCTTGCGCAAGGTTGAGCGAGCTGTATTCAGGATTCGCAGGAATCGCCACATGATAAGTACACTGTTGCAACTCTTCATTACTTAAGCCGTGGTTCTCACGGCCAAATACTATGGCAACGGGGCCTTTAAGTGCCTCGGTCGCTAATCTCACCCCAGCTTCTCTTGGCTCTAACATCGGCCAATCTAAGGTGCGACTGCGCGCGCTGGTTGCAATCACGAGGCTGCAATCGGCAATCGCTTCAGCGAGTGAATCCACTTTCACAAGATGTTTCAGAATATCCGATGCACCCGCGGCTAATGCAATGGAATGCCCATCGGGTTCAACACGCGGTTCTGCAAGGTACAGATTTGACAGACCCATAGTCTTCATCGCTCTGGCAGTGGAACCAATATTGCCGGGGTGCGAAGTCCCCACTAAAACCACTCGAATATTACTTAGCATGAAACAACTTAATTTAATTCATAAAACGTTGGGGACGAATATTATCACAGCCATTGCCGAATGCTTATATGAAAATCGGTATTTGATATAACTATCAAATCGGGTATAATGTCGCCCGCTATTTTAACGTTCTTTAACATCCAGGGGATTGCAATGCATCCGATGCTGACGATTGCTGTACGCGCTGCCCGCGCGGCCGGCCAAAATATTATGCGCGCCTATACCGAACTTGACCGTATTGAAGTCAGTTCAAAAGGTATCAACGATTTTGTTACCAGTGTAGACAAGGAAGCAGAAGCGACTATTACTTACCAAATTCGTAAATCTTACCCTGATCACACTATCGTGGGTGAAGAGAAAGGCGAAAACCGCGGTGAGAATAGCGACTACGTTTGGATAGTTGACCCTCTGGATGGCACTAACAACTTTGTTAGAGGCATTCCCCACTTCGCGATTTCTATCGCTCTGCAACATAAAGGTAAAACTGAAGTTGCAGTTGTTTACGATCCTGTCCGTGAAGAACTCTTTACCGCCGTCCGCGGTAAAGGCGCAAAACTCAATGATTTCCGTCTGCGTGTGACTAACGTGAATGAATTAGCCCCAACAATGATTGGTACAGGCTTCCCATTCAAGGCCCGTCAACATACTGAAACTTATATGGCTATTTTCGGCGAAGTGTTCGGCCAATGTGCTGACCTACGTCGCGCAGGTTCTGCCGCATTAGATTTAGCCTATGTTGCTGCGGGTCGTTTAGACGGTTTCTTCGAAATCGGCTTAAAGCCATGGGATATCGCTGCTGGCGATCTTATCTGCCGCGAAGCGGGCGGTACAGTTACCGATTTCACTGGCAACCATAACTATTTGATTTCTGGTAACATAGTTGCAGGCTCACCTAAAGTGACCACAGAGTTAGTTAAAATCATGCGTCCATTATTGAACGAAGGTTTAAAGCGTTAATATTAAGCGATTAGTTTCGAAGCGTTAGTGTCAAGTGCTCGAAGTATTAATCTCGACTAACGCTTCGCTTTCAAAACGCTAGATACAAAACGCATAGATACAAAACGTTAGACATAAAAAAGGCCAGTGGCAGTCTCTTCTAAGAGCGCTCACTGGCCTTTTTGTTTATGGGGCTTTCATTCCTAAAACTTTAAGAAGATACTCCTGCAAGCGTGCACTGATTTTCAACGATAACCAGCTCACAGGACGTACAACCACTCAATAGATTATCTACCTGCCAAAGCTTGTGCTGGCGCAATCTGGCTGGCTTTCCAAGCAGGATAAAGCGTGGCGATTAAGCTCATGACAAATGCCATCACAATCACCAGCGCCGCATCTGAGCCATGTAACTCAGACGGTAAAAAGTCGACAAAGTACACATCGGCTGACAGCAGTTGAATACCGAGCAACTGCTCAACTGAGCTGGCAATCGCACTTAAATTCAGTGCCACGCTCACGCCGATAATGCCACCAAGACCACAGCCAAGCAGACCATTCAAGGCGCCCTGCACCATGAAAATCCCCATCACAGCCAAACGGCTCAGGCCCATGGTCATCAAAATCGCAATTTCTGAGGCTTTATCCCGCACCGCCATCACTAAGGTGGAAACGATGTTAAAGCAAGCCACACCAATCACTAGCACTAGCACTAAGTACATGACTGTGCGAACCAACTGAATATCTTGATATAAATGCCCTTGGGTACGGGTCCAGTCACTGATATACACCGACTGCTTTTGCGTATAACCGAGTTCGCGCACTTTCACGGGGGCATCAAACACTTTATCGACGCTAATACGCACGCCAGTCACGCCGCTCTTCATGTTCAAAATCTGCGCCGCGTACTGCATAGGAATATAAGCCGTAGTCAGCTCAAGCTCGCCGCCAAGATTATAGGCGCCAGACACCACAAAACGATGGCTCTTCGCCGCGCGTAAACTGCCCGCCGCTTCTGGATCCATATCCTGTACATATAAGGCCAGCGTATCGCCAATCTCAAGCCCTAACTTAGTGAGCAAGCTTTGCCCAAGGACGATGTGATTTTCATCTTGGCCGAGACTCTGCCAGCTGGCATCACTCATAAATTGCGCCAGTGTCGAGACCTTGATTTCTTCTTTTGGATCGATCCCCACGACAGCTAAGCCTTGAAAACCGCCGGGCTTTTGCACTAAACCTTGCATGCGGATAAAAGGCGCCGCGCCGCGAATACCTTCAATTAACAGCGCGCCCTCGGCAACACTCTGCCAGTTCGCGATAGGTTCGCTCACACCGACTATGTCCGCCTGCGGCACGACACCAAGTAATCTATGTTCTAACTCGCGCTCAAAACCGTTCATCGCCGACAGGACTATGATCAATACCGCCACGCCTAAGGCGATGCCCGCTGTCGATGCGAAGGAAATAAAACTAATAAAGCTGTTGGATTGGCGGGCGCGATAAAAACGCCAACCAATGGATAAGGCTAACGGTCCTTTCATACTTGGGTTTCCGCCGCTAATTGCAGGAAGCCGTTCTTCATCATCAGTTGACGGTCCATACGGGCGGCCAATTTATGATCATGGGTCACCACCACAAACGCCGTGCCTAACTGATCGGCCAACTCGCGGATCAACTCATAAACGGCATCGCCGCTGTTGGCATCTAAGTTACCCGTAGGCTCGTCGGCCAGCACTAACTTAGGTTTATTAATCAAGGCTCTTGCGATAGCAACACGTTGACGTTCGCCGCCCGATAGCTCGGCGGGAATGTGCGTCATGCGATGCCCTAACCCAACGCGCTCCAATAAGGCTTTAGCATCGGCGAGCGCCAGTTTACGATCTTTACCTTGAATAAACGCCGGCATAGCGACGTTTTCTAGCGCGGTAAATTCTGGCAATAAATGATGGAATTGATAGATAAAACCTAAGTCTTGGTTACGGATCTGCGCTTGGCGCGCACTGGACACTTGATATAAATCTTCGCCTAACAGCAAGACTTTACCTGCGGTTGGTTCATCCAACGTGCCCATGATGTGCAGCAAGGTACTCTTACCTGAGCCTGAACTGCCGACAATCGCCAACTGCTCGCCCTTAAACACGTGCAGATCAACATTAGACAACACTTGCGTGGTCACGGCGCCATCATGGTAACTCTTACTGACACTCTGCACTTGCAGTAACACGTCTTGCATTGAAGTTCTCTCTTAAACAGGCTTTGGCATCGATTTATGTCATCAAATCAATGCATTTAATTATTCGCATCTTGCTAAACCGTCGCTCAATTCAACAGTGGCGACGGTGTGCAGCTATTGGCGTATTTACTCGTATTTCTGTATTCGTATCCAGTTACTCGTATCTCTTTACTCGTACCTGAGCGCAGTCGCGGGTTGCACATTGGCGGCGCGCAGTGCGGGATATAAGGTCGCCAGCAGGGTCACCAGTAGCGTACCAATCACGATCACAGACAACTGCATCAATTCCAGTTTCACCGGCAAACGTTGCCCTACGCCTAGAATAGAAATCCCTAAAGTGGTCATAATGCCATTCAGATTCAAGGTGATGAGTATCCCAACCGCCAGCCCCAGCACTAAACCGAGCACTGCATTAAGCGACCCTTGCACCACAAAAATGCCCATCACGGCGGATGTGGTCACGCCTTGAGTTTTGAGCACCGCCACATCTGTGGTTTTATCGACCACCATCATCACCAGCGCCGAGACGATATTGAATGCGGCCACGGCCACAATCAGACTCAACATCAACGACATCATGTTCTTTTCCATTTTGACCGCGCCGAACAAGTGGCCATAGGTATCACGCCAATCGCTGGTTGTCGCCTTAATGCCTTGTTTAGCTAATATATCCTGCACTTTAGGCGCTAAAGCCGGTGCGCTAAAGGGATCGGCTAAATAGAGTCTAAGCTGATCAATAGCCTCACTGGGTTGACGCATCAGCCGTTTCGCATCTTGATAATGGATATACGCCACGCCCGCATCGACCTGAGAGCCCATTTCAAAAATGCCTGAGACCAAAAACTTACGTTGACTCGGCACTGGACCTAAGGGCGAATACACCACGCCATCGCCACTCAGTAATCGCACCGTATCACCAGGGGCGACTTTAAGTTGCCTTGCCAGCTCAGAGCCTAAAATCACCTTGTAGTCGCCGCTCGTCAGCTGCTCAAATGCACCTGAATAAGTGTGCTGGGCAACCGAAGATAACTTTTCCGCTAACTCGGGGAACACGCCATAAACCTGTACAGCACGAATACTCGCCGCCGATTGCACCATGGCCTGCGTCGACACGCTCGGCGTCACGCCTAATACGCCAGGTAAGGCTTTAAGCGCACTCGCCTGCTCAGTCCAATCGACTAAAGGCGCTTCACTATAAAGGGTTAATTGCGGTACTGCGCCTAAGATACGTTGCTTGAGTTGGCCTTCGAGACCATTCATCACAGAGCTCACGACAATGAGCGCGGCAACGCCTAAAAAAATGCCCGAAACGGCAAATAGAGTAATGAACGACGCGAACGCGTTCGCTTTTCTGGCCCGCCAATAACGGTAACCAATATAGAAAGGAAATCCTGGATTCATTGAAAGAGGGTTGCGTCCTGTGTGCTGAACTTGCTAAATCATGAAGATGGGCACGATAATAGGGGTATTGGTCCTATAAATAAAGAGGCAAGCCTTGTTCACTGACACCAATCCGTATTTTAGTGTGCCTCACCCTTTTACCGCCTACTTAAGTCTGTGGCCGAGTTCCGAGCCATTACCCTCTGAAATGGCATTAAGATCAATGCAATCATTGGGTATTCAGCTACTCAGCGAAGTGAAAACGCTCGAAGCCAATTGCTTGCTGCAACTGCGCCATTTAGACAACGACGCTAAAGTGGTGGTGGACTTTTTAAAGCTGCAATCCCGCAAAGTGGATTTAGTGCTGCAGCATGTATTAGAGAAAGAAACCCAAGAAGGCGAAAAATGCATTGGCAATCAGTTTGGTGGCAGCGGCCTAAGACTACTCACACCCACAGCCTTGGACATCGGCTCAAACTATAAAATCACCCTGTTTATTCACGACGAGTTAGTCGCCATTCTTTGTTTTGGCAAAGTGACCGCCTCTACCGCGCAAAAAAAGCTATCCACCGAGTGCAGCGCCGATAGCGATACAAATAGCGGCGACACACAAAATGCCGAACAACATACTCAGGCGGAACTTCACTCTCCTGCCACGCAGTGGCAAACCGACTTTGAATTCAGTCAAATTCTCGAAGCTGACGTGGAGCAATTAGTCAAAGCCAGCCTCAATGTGCAGCAGAAACAACTCAAGTTACGTAAACTCGCCAGAGACGAGCGTCAATAGCCGCAGACTTTTCACTGGCACCTGCGCCATCAAGTCTCTACAATGTCTGCAACTCTTTGTGAATGAATCAGTTTATCGTACGCCAATGACTCACATATCAGCCCTAACGCCGCCAGCCGTCAAAAATGGCAATCAAATTCAGACTCTGTCCACTGTGGGCGGCGTTTGCCAAGCCGTTACACTCGCCAGTTTAGCGCGTCAACATAAGGGGACGACCTTAGTTGTCACCAGTGATACGCCAAGCGCCTTAAGCTTAGAGCTAGAACTGAGTTATTTGCTCGGTAAAACAGGCATTAAGGTCAGATTATTCCCTGACCGCGAAACCTTGCCCTACGACAGTTTTTCGCCCCATCAGGATTTGATCTCCCAGCGACTCGAAACCCTGTCGCAGCTGTCTCAAATTGAGCAAAACATCGTTATCGTGCCCGTCACGACCTTAATGATGCGCCTGCCACCTAAGGCCTATTTAAGCGCTAACGTGTTTGTGCTGAAAAAAGGTGATAGCTACAAATTACACGATGTACGCCAGCATTTAACCGACACTGGCTACCATTCGGTGGAGCAAGTGTATGAACACGGCGAGTTTGCGATTCGCGGCTCGATTCTGGATATCTTCCCCACTGGGATGAACATGCCACTGCGCATCGAGCTATTCGATGAAGAAGTGGAAACCATCCGCCATTTTGATCCCGAAACCCAACGTTCATTGCAGCCTGTCGACTCGATTCGCCTATTGCCCGCGAAGGAATTTCCGACCGACAGCTCAGCCATCGAAGGCTTTAGACAAAGATACCGTCGCCGTTTTGAAGTCATAGTCAAAGAGCCAGAGTCAGTTTATCAGCTGGTGAGCCGCAACTTGATGCCGGCGGGGATAGAAAACTATCTGCCGCTGTTTTTTGATGACACCGCCACCCTATTCGATTACTTGCCCAAGGACACTCAACTCGTCACCTTAGGGGATATCGAAAAGTCGGCGCGCGCGCATCTGCAAGAAGTCGAACACCGCTATCAAGACAGGCGCGTCGATCCGCTGCGGCCGCTACTGGCGCCTAAAGAGCTGTATCTACTCATCGAAGAGTTATTTGCCGCCTTTAAACCGCTGCCACGTTATCAAATGCACGTGCCGACAGATGGCACCGAAACGACGAAAGCGGTCGTGATTGCTGCCAGCACCCTGCCCGATATCAGCGCCAACCATAAATTAAAGCAACCACTGTTAGCGCTGCAAGATTACGCCAGCAGCGCCAAACGCATGTTGTTTAGCGCTGAGTCCGAGGGTCGCCGCGAAGCGCTGCTTGAATTGCTCGCTAAAATTCAGCTTAAACCTGCGCTGTTTAACCATTTTGATGAATTTATTCAAAGTGATGCCAAGTTAGGCCTTATCGTATCGCCGCTGTCACGCGGTTGTTTGATGCAGATCAGCGCCAAAGATGGCATCAGTATCATTTGCGAAACTGAGCTTTTTGGCCATCGAATTTCCCAGCAACGCCGCCGTGAAAAACAGCGCCAGATCAGTAACGATGCCCTGATTAAAAACTTGGCCGAACTCAAAGTCGGCCAGCCCATTGTGCATTTAGAACACGGTGTTGCCCTCTACAAAGGCTTAGTCACGCTAGATACCGGCGGACTGGTCGCTGAATACCTGCAATTGGAATACGCTGGCGGTGACAAACTGTATGTGCCAGTGTCTTCACTGCATCTTATCAGTCGCTACAGTGTTGGCGCCGACGAAGACGCCCACTTAAATAAACTCGGCAACGAGACTTGGGCTAAAGCCAAGAAAAAAGCCATTGAAAAAATCCGCGACGTCGCGGCCGAGCTGCTCGATGTCTACGCCCGTCGCCAATCTCGTCCCGGCGAAAGCTGCGAGATTGACGAAGAGGAATACGCTCAGTTCGCCCGCGGCTTCCCCTTCGAGGAAACCGTCGATCAAGAAAGTGCCATCATCGCCGTGTTAGCCGATATGCAATCGCCGACCGCAATGGACAGATTAGTCTGTGGCGATGTGGGCTTTGGTAAAACCGAAGTGGCCATGCGCGCCGCCTTTGTGGCCGTCAACGCCGGCAAGCAAGTGGTCGTGCTGGTCCCGACCACATTGCTTGCCCAGCAACACTATGAAAACTTTAAAGACAGGTTTGCCGACTGGCCCGTGGTCACCGAAGTGATGTCACGCTTTCGCACCGCTAAAGAGCAGACTCAAGTGCTGCAGCAATTGGAAGAAGGCAAAGTCGATATCGTTATCGGTACTCACAAGTTATTGCAATCTGAGGCCAAGTTTGAAAACTTAGGCCTGCTGATCATCGACGAAGAACACAGATTCGGTGTACGTCAAAAAGAGAAAATCAAGGCGCTGCGTGCCAACGTGGATATCTTAACCCTAACCGCAACGCCTATTCCACGGACCTTAAATATGGCCATGTCGGGCATGCGCGATTTATCGATTATCGCCACCCCGCCCGCCAAACGTTTAGCGGTAAAAACCTTTGTGCGGGAATCCGATCCTGCAACCGTGCGCGAGGCTATTTTGCGGGAAATACTCCGTGGCGGCCAAGTGTATTACCTGCACAATAACGTTGAAAGTATTGAGAAATGTGCCCAAGGCATTATCGATTTACTGCCAGAAGCGCGGGTAGTCGTCGCCCACGGTCAAATGCGTGAGCGCGATCTTGAGCGGGTGATGTCAGACTTTTATCACCAAAGATTCAACGTGCTAGTTTGTACTACTATTATCGAAACTGGTATCGACGTCCCGAGTGCCAACACCATTATTATTGAGCGCGCCGATACCTTTGGTCTGGCGCAGCTACACCAATTACGCGGCCGCGTCGGACGCTCGCACCATCAGGCTTATGCCTATTTGATGACGCCGCATCCTAAACGTATGACTCCCGATGCGCGTAAGCGTTTAGAAGCCATTGATGCCCTTGAAGATCTCGGTGCAGGCTTTATGCTGGCGACACAAGATTTGGAGATCCGCGGTGCAGGTGAACTCTTAGGTGATGAGCAGAGCGGCCATATTTCGAAAATTGGTTTTAGCTTATACATGGAAATGCTCGAAGCGGCAGTCAAAGCTTTAAAACAAGGCAAAGAGCCATCGCTGGCGCAAATGCTGAATCAACAATGTGAAATTGAACTGCGTATCCCCGCCCTACTGCCTGAGGCCTATGTGAGCGACGTGAATATTCGTCTATCCCTCTATAAACGCATCGCAGGTTGCGAAACCGAAGCGGCGCTGGATGAGTTAAAAGTCGAATTGATCGACCGTTTTGGCCTATTGCCCGAACCGACGCGCAACTTAATGGAAATGACCCTCTATAAACATGAGGCGACTCGCTTAGGGGCGACTAAAATAGAAGTGCACAGTAAAGGTGGCAGCATCGAATTTAGTCATGATCACGTCATCGATCCTATGTTTATTATTGGATTGCTCCAAAGCCAGCCACAAATCTATCGAATGGAAGGACCGAATAAGTTAAAGTTCAGCCTTGCGGCCGAAACCAGCAAAGACAGGCTCGCTTTAGTGAAACTCTTGCTCGAACAATTATCGCAACATCGTCTTGGAGATAATAAATAGTGTTACGTAAACTCGCGGTCTCTATCGCTACCCTCATTGCACTATCGCACAGTCAGGTCGTCCAAGCGGAAGCTTGGTTCGAAGTTGAAGTCTATGTATTTGAACGCCAAAGTCAGTCAACTGAACAATGGCCAGATACGCCGATCAAGACGAAAACCGATAAAGCGATAGACTTGATCTCTCCAGCGGTTGCACAAGTCGTTACCCCAATGGCGAGTGAGTCGGCGCCTTGTACGCTAGTATTTGATGCCGATGCCAATAGCCACTGCGCTGAAAGCTTAAACGGTGAGCCAACGTCTGAGCCTGTAGCTGCCGCGCCAACTAGTGTTGAATATCGCTATCCGCCAGTGATCCCATCAGAAATCAGCAGCGCAACGACCAGCTATGCCAGCGCCAATGGTGGCCCAGTGTTATTAGCGCGCAGCCAAAGCCAGTTCGCGAGTATTATCAATAGTATCTCCCGTGAACGCGGTACGCGTAGTTTACTGCATATGGCGTGGCAACAACCGATGCGCGGCAAAAGTGGTTCAGTACCTATTCGTTTATTTGCGGGTAAAGATTTCTCGGATACCTATCATTTTGATGGCAGAAAAATCGTTACGCCAACTCAAACTGAACCTATAATCAATGCCGATGGCACGCCTATGCTTGCGCCTGTGGTCTCGCCGGTTTGGGAATTAGATGGCACACTGAATATCTATTTAAGCCACTATTTGTATATTGAAACCGCATTGCACTTGCGCAAAGAAGGCAGAAAATTAATGCCAGCCGTACCCAGTGATGCGGCCGATACCAGCGCAACACTCACGGCGCCCAAAGTCATGACACCATTTTTAATGTCAGTGCCATTGGAGCAAAACCGCCGGGTGAAGAGTGAAGAAATCCATTATTTAGATCACCCCGAAATGGGCATGGTGATCCAAATCCGTAAGATGGCACAACCTAGTGCACAGCAAAAAAGTCAGAATGCCGAATCGATACAAACGGTTGGGCAATACTGAGTCAGCAAGTAAACAGCGAAAGGCTTAAGTCGTACTCTAAAATGAATGACTTAGACTGCACTGTTGTTTGAGACTGCACTTTTAGCTTAAGACTGTACTGCTGTTTAAGACTCTACTATGGAGAAGTCGAGGTAGATATCATCGGCTTCGTCTTCTCCCACAGTGACAGTTAATCCCTCGGTACAAGGCACGCCCACTTCGCACCAAGCAATTAAGTTATTCACCGCAATATCACTGCCTTGGGCTAACACTTCGACACTGCCATCACGGCAATTGGTGACATAGCCTGTCACGCCCAAAGCTCTGGCCTTAGTCAAGGTCGCATGCCGACAACCCACTCCTTGCACTTTACCCGTTAAACTTATCAATACACGCTTCATCTCACGCCCCTTTTGCATTGCACACAAGCCTGTTATTGGATTAAGCATAGCCGCAATTATCCGAAGGCTAAGTGTTAACCTATGGATTTATAGAGCAAAAAACAAACGATATTTTATTTTAGGCAAAAAAAAACAGCTAACAAGACTGCAGTTAGCTGTGTCGGGCGACATACGCAAAGGGATATCCAATAAATGGACAAATACAACAGCAACTCTGTAGCATTTTGTTACAAAATAGCAAGGCTGGCTACTTTACACAATAAATAATTATTTTCAAGAGTTTGAAAAGTAAAACTATCCCTCCCCAGCGAATATAATGCTTTTAGCTGAAAATCGGCTCCTACCTCTGCCTGCATTGTTCATTAAAAAAAACACCCCTGTGAAAATCGCAGAAACATGAGGGCGCATTGACGTTCAACGCTGAGATTGTGCTTGTTCAGGCCAGCTCGCAATTGCGAAACGAGGGTTTGGGAAGTAAGGGGGTTAGAAGTGAGGGTTGTAGAATTGAAGTGTCGCTATGCCACGCTAATAACGGGTGCTGTGTATGGCGAAGCGTTA